>NC_009662.1:1125000-1491250 GCF_000010325.1 Nitratiruptor sp. SB155-2
GTCATTGGTGATATTTCCAAGTTTTCAAAAAATCTCCAACAAAGAATCATCCAAGTTCAAGATGCAACCAAGAATTTTACAAAATTGACGCAGGTTTTAGCCCTCAATTACGGTGGAAGAGACGAAATTATCAGAGCCTGTAAGCGTGCAGCAAAAGAAGGCTGTGAAATCAATGAAGAGAATTTTGAAAACTATTTCGATGCAAAACTGGGTGATGTGGATATGCTCATACGAACCGGTGGTGAGAAGCGAATCTCAAACTTTCTTCTTTGGAGAATCGCTTACGCTGAACTCTTTTTTACTGATACCTACTGGCCAGACTTTACCTCCAAAGAACTCGAAAAACTCATAGAGGAGTTTAAAAAACGTCAAAGAAGGTTTGGAGGAATATGATCATAGAGCTTTTGTCAGCAATCGTTTTAGGCCTGCTTTTTGGATCCTTTTTGAACGTCATCATCCTTCGGATTCCAAATGGCCTAAGCATCGTCTATCCACCAAGCCACTGTCCCACATGCCAAACGAAACTCAAATGGTGGCATAACATTCCCCTCCTTTCTTGGATGTTTCTGGGTGGAAAATGCGCGTATTGTAAAAACCCTATCTCAATACAATATCCCTTGGTAGAGCTATTGAGTGCTACGATTTTTGCCCTTGTAACTCTCAAAAGCGGTTTTCATCTTAATACTTTGATCATCGCCATCGTTTTTGATCTTCTTTTGGCCCTTTCACTCATAGACTGGCGATTCAAAGCGGTTCCTGACAGCATCAATCTCAGTGCTGCAACATTGTCCCTTTTTTCTACACCAGATATCATGAATAATATACAAAACGCTTTAATAGTAGCTGGAATGCTTGCTATGCTTCGCTTTTTTGTTGGATATTATGTGAGTAAAAAAGAGGATTTGCGAATCCGAAAAAAGCTCAAAGAGACACCATGGCTTTCCTCTTACTACCCAAAATTTCCTATGATAGAGGCAATGGGAGAGGGAGATATCATCGTAGGATTTACTCTTGGAGCGATCCTTGGAGTACAACTTAGCTTTGTCGCTTTTTTCTTGGCAGCGTTGATTGCTTTGCCTTTTTCACTCGCTTTTCGATATAAAAAATCGGACAAAGAGCTTCCTTTCATCCCTTTCTTGGCACTTGGAGGATTTATCGCCTACCTTTTTGGCAATGAAATTTTAGGAGTTATCGGTGCCTAAACTGCTACGATACCTGGGGAATCATCTGTATGAATCTTTTCTTTCCTATTTTTTGCCACTTTTTGGTATCGCTTCACTCATATTTTTTATCAAAATCGTATCACTTACAAGCATTGTTCAACTCTCTTTAGTTGATTTGGCGAAACTTTATATCTTTATAACACCGCAGATACTTTTTTTTACGATACCTGTGGTATTCTTTATCGCGGCAGTAACTGCTTTGCATAAACTCTCTTTCGATTATGAAACGATAGCCTTTTTCTCGTTAGGCATATCGCCTACAAAAATCATGCGTTACTTGACGCTTCTTGCCGTTTTACTGAGCCTTCTTCTTTTCATCATAGCTTATATGTTGATTCCTCAAGGAAAGCAGTTGGAAAAAGGTTTTTATCGCTACAAAAAAACAGAAGCCAATATCAATCTCAAACCAAGCGAATATGGCCATAAATTTGGAAATTGGTTCGTTTATGTACAAAAAAAAGATAAAAACAATCTTTTTGAAAATGTGGTTTTATACAATTTCGATAACGAACAAGAACGCTTCATAACATCCAAAAAAGCCACCTTTGACAACAGTCAGTACGGTTTGAAACTGACTCTGTATGATGGAAATGCTTACACCTATAAAAAAGGAATCCTGGATCAAATTACTTTTACAAAAATGGATCTTTTTGACACATCGACATCCTACTATTTTCAATATATCGATCCGATACACTATTGGGAAAAAGCGTTTTTAAACAAGCAAAGAGCTTTCGATATGCTCTTTTTTCTTTGGATTGCACTCTTACCGGTTCTTGGTATGCCTTATGCTGGCATGATTGGCATTCATCATCCAAGGTACCATAAAGGGGGCGTCTTTTTGAAAGTACTCTTCGCACTTTTTATCTATTTTGGTTTCGCTTTTTTACTGAGTAAAACACTCTATTACTATTCCCTTCTATTTATGGCACTATGGTTTTTCGGTGGTATTTATCTGTTTCACAAAACAATCATGAGTAGGTACTGATGCGCATTAAAGCAGTAATTTCGTATGATGGCAGCAGATTCGACGGATTTCAGATACAAAAGCATACGGCAAATACCGTGATGCACCACCTCTATAACGCTTTACAGCGTGTAGGCATAGAAAGCAAGATAGTTGGAAGCGGAAGAACTGATAAAGGCGTTCATGCCACTGCACAGGTGATCCATTTTGACCTGCCTCCTTTTTGGAGCGAACTTGAAAGACTCCAAAACCTGCTCAATGAATCTTTACGCCCCTATATTCAGATCAAAAGGGTTGTAAAAGTACCAAAAGAATTTCATGCAAGATACAGCGCAAAACGAAGAGCCTATCGGTATCTCTTGAAAAAAAGCGAACCGAGTGTTTTTGAAAATGCCTATCTTCACCATGTTTCAAATCTTGATATAGAGATAATAAAAAGAAATATTTCCCTTTTTGAGGGACGTCACGATTTTCGCTACTTCATGAAAACAGGCAGTGATACAAAAAGTTCTGTTCGAAGGATCTTTAAAACGGCTCTGTATGAAAAAGATGATCTGTATGTTCTTTATTTTGAAGGAGATGGATTTTTGCGAGCACAAATCCGCCTTATTGTGGGTGCTTTGATAAAACTTGGCAAAGGGGAGCTTAAACCTGAGCAGATAATCGATCAGCTTGCGTGCAAAGCACGATATACCTCGACACTGGCTCCACCCAATGGCCTTTATCTGTGTAAAATTATCTATTAAAGAAAAGCCGCACTCATATATCCCACCACTGAACTCGTATCCCCACTTGCATCCGCACTGGTTCGATAATCCAAAATTCTCGGTCTTAGTCCTAGATCTTTTGCAGCTAAAATAATTGCTTCTACTCCGATTTTCCCGCATGCCTCACAGCCGTTATGGAGTTCAGTTATATCAAGTTCTGCAACTCCTTGCAAACAGTGCATATCGAGTTCTTTTGCTTTGGAAAGAGGATAGTAGTGGCTTAAATCTGTACTGATCACCACAACATTGTGAGGATCACTCAATACCTCTTCACAAATCATAGCGACATTTCTTGGATCCACGTCTCCATAGACAAGCTCGATCACACTCGTATTTGGCAAATAGTGATGGATAAAGGGCATCTGCACTTCGGTACTGTGCTCTTGATGTGCTTCAGGTACAAAACCGATACCAAATTTTTGCGCCAACATCTCTAGATATGCCGTATCAATCAAAAGATCACCGCATGGAGTCTCGAAAGCGTCATAAAAACTGCCACTTATACCGCTGAGATAGACTCTGTGGCTAGGACCGATGACGACGACACGTTTGGCAGCTGTGTTTTGCAAAAGTCTATGGGCCACATTGGCCGTAAATCCGCTGTACACATACCCGGCATGCGGGGAAATAATCGCTCTGGGTTTCAAAGAAAAGTAGCTTTGATCTTCTATCGCTTTGTCCAATATGGAATTGAACTGCGCTATCATACTCTCTATCGATCCACATTCAGCTGGATAAAACGCTCCGGCGACACTCATCATCCGTTTCATGATTCACTCCTCATTAGTGTATAATTGCATCAAAATAATCAAGGTTTTTTATGCCCAAGAGCAACTTCAAAAATCTCTTAATCATTATCATTATAATACAAATCTACAGATTTTTTGTGCTACTAAACGCACAGATTGATTTATACGTCGATGAAGCCTATTACTGGGAATGGAGCAAACATTTAAGTTTTGGATACTACTCCAAGCCTCCTATGATTGCATGGATGATAGCACTCTTCACTTCCATCTGTGACGATTCCCAAATCTGTATCAAATTCCCGACTCTCATTTTTCATCCTTTAAGTGCAATTATTATCTACTGTATCGGGAAAAAACTATTTGACGAGAGCGTGGGATTTTGGAGTGGAGTTGTTTACATTACACTTCCTGCAGTGTCACTAAGTTCCATGATCATTTCAACCGATGTACTGCTCCTCTTTTTTTGGAGTGCAACGCTTCTTTTTTTCATTAAAGCATTGGAAAGTGACAGCTGGAAATATTGGATTGGAGCGGCTATTTTTGCAGGATGCGGGCTTTTAACAAAGTATACCATGATAATCTTTGTTATCAGTGTCTTTTTCTATCTTCTTTGGATACGAAGCCGCCATCTCAAAAATCCAAAACTCTACGTTACGATGGCCCTCGCGGCACTGATTTATCTGCCAAATCTTATCTGGAACGCACAGCACCGTTTCATCACATTCGTTCATACGAAAAACTTGAGTGAAATAGACCAAAGTTCCCATTTTCATCTTGATAAACTTTTTGAATTTTTAGGTGCACAGTTTCTCGTTTTTGGTCCTGTTTTCTTTGGTATTCTACTCTATCTCATTTTCCTTCCAAAAATCATCGACAATCGATATAAACTTTTGTATGCATTCACTCTTCCCTTTTTGACCATTATCTCTTTTCAAGCTTTCTTTTCCAAAGCTTTGGCAAACTGGGCCGCTCCCACATATGTAGCAGCAACCCTTTTGGTTGCAGCCTACTTAATCCAAAGAAACCACAAAAAGATCTTGAAACTTGGCATATTGATCAATATTTTCTTGGCGCTTGCTTTCTATCACTATCACGCTTTGGCGCACACCTTCCATATAGAACTTACGAAAAAAACCGATCCTTATAAAAGAGTCAAGGGATACCATCAACTGGCGAAAAAACTACAACCCATCGTACAAAGATATCCAAAAACGAAGCTGTTGTTTGACGATAGAACGACGATGGCGGAGATGATATACTATCTCAAACCCCATCCATTTGACGCCGTGATATTCAATCCAACCCAGCAAATAGGCAGTCAATTCCACCTGTCAACAGATTTGCAAAGACATATAGGGGAAGATTTTATCTATATAACAAAATTTCCAATAAATAAAGCTGCAAAATATTTTAAGGAATCGAAACTGATAGCAAAAATAGAAATTCCGCTGTATAAAGATTACACACGGATCTATTATGTCTATTATCTGAAGCAATTTAGAGGATACCAGTGAGAATAGCTTTTTTATTGATTGCAGGATGTTTCATCTTTTGGTTCTTTCCACAAATTGATCTGTGGTTCTCTTCGCTTTTTTTCAAAAACGGTGTCTTTTTCCTAAAAAATCACTTGATTCTCCGAATCATCTATAAAGCCACAATGATTCTCATCACTCTTTTTACTCTCTCTTTAGCGTTGCTTCTGCTGATAGAAACAGTTACGAAAAAGGAGTGGGTTAGCAAAAAAATTTTGATATACCTCCTGCTTGTACTGCTCTTAGGACCAGGTCTTGTCGTCAATGTGGTCTTTAAAAACCATTTTGGTAGAGCCAGGCCTTCTCAGGTCGAACAGTTTGCTGGGACAAAAAAATTCACACCGGCACTGCAAATAGCCAACCAATGCAAAAAAAACTGCTCTTTTAGCAGTGGGCATGCCGCAGCAGCTTTTTATTTCTTAGCCCTTATCCCACTTTTTCATGGAAGAAAAAGAAGAATAGTTGCTGCACTTGCTATAATTTGGGGAAGCGTTGTAGGGCTTGTGCGTATCGCACAAGGAGGACATTTTTTGAGTGATGTATACTGCAGCGCGGTTGTTGTGTATCTAGTCACTATTTTTTTACACTATCTACTTTTTGAAAGGAAAATTGGATGAAACTCTCAGTCGTCATACCCGTTATGAATGAAGAAGAGAATATTGAACCCTTGATGAAAGCTTTGAAAGAAGCGTTGCAAGGCATAGATTATGAACTTATTTTCGTCGATGACGGCTCAACGGATGGAACTGTCGAAAAGATCAAAGAGCTTGCGGATAAAAGGACAAAACTGATCGTTTTTAAAAGAAATTTTGGTCAAAGTCTTGCTATGGCCGCAGGTATCGATGCTGCTACCGGAGATGTCATCGCTACGATTGATGGGGATTTGCAAAACGATCCAAGAGATATCCCGCTGATGCTTGAGAAGATGGAAAAGGAGGGATGGGATGTGGTTGCTGGCGTTCGCGCAAATCGACAAGACGGACTGGTTTTAAGGAAAATCCCCAGCAAAATAGCAAACTGGATCATACGAAAAAGTACAGGAGTCTATCTGCATGACTATGGATGTACACTGAAGCTCTTTAAAAAAGATGTAGCAAAAAACTTGGGTCTTTATGGTGAGCTTCATCGGTTCATTCCAGTCCTTGCGAAACTGTATGGTGCCAAAATGACAGAGATGAATGTGCGCCACCATCCACGACTGCATGGCCAGAGCAAATATGGCATAGGTAGAACGTTCAAGGTGATTAGCGATCTTTTACTTATGCTCTTTTTTCAAAAATATGGCACAAAACCGATGCATCTTTTCGGGACCCTTGGATTTGGCATGTTCGGGATAGGTATGCTTATCAATTTCTATCTGTTTCTTCTCAAACTTTTTGGCAACGACATCGGTGGACGCCCTCTTTTGATACTTGGAGTAATGCTGACCCTTGGCGGTATCCAACTGATCACTACCGGTTTTTTGGCAGAAATCATGATGCGAACATATTATGAATCACAAAATAAAAAGCCTTATGTCATTAAAGAGATTTATGAGGGTTCAAAAGCTTGAAGAAAAAATTCAAAACTTTTCTCAAAATAGGCCTCTCTATTGGCCTACTTGTTTTCGTACTTTCTCAAATCGATATCAATAAACTTTTTCAAATTCTAAAAAAAAGCGATCCATGGTGGCTCCTCGCTGCATTTATATTTTTCAATCTTTCCAAAGTTGTCAGTTCCGTTCGTCTCAACTACTATTTCAAAGATATAGGAGTCTATCTGAAAGAGAAAGAGGCGCTGATTTTATACTATGTGGGAATGTTTTACAATCTCTTTTTACCGGGTGGTATCGGCGGAGATGGTTATAAAGTCTATCTTTTACAAAAAGTTCATGCACCTGGAGTCAAAGAACTTATCCAGGCCATGCTGCTCGATCGCCTCAGCGGACTCGCCGCACTTCTCTTTCTTGCCGGTATTCTTTTTGTATTTAGTTCCTATACAGCTCTTTTTCCACCACTTATGTGGTTAGCTTTGGCTGGCTCTATTCTGGTCTATCCAATCTTTTTATATCTTCATAAAACTATCTTCAAAAGATTCCTGACCTTTATTGTCCAAACAACATTTCTTGGACTCTCAGTACAGATACTGCAACTTGTATCGGCTTTTTGCCTTATATACGCCCTTGGAATTTCGGAGCATCTGATAGATTATCTTACCCTTTTTCTCATCTCAAGTGTCGTTGCGGTTCTGCCTCTGACGATAGGCGGTGTCGGAGCAAGAGAGTTCACCTTTTTGTATGGATTGAAACTTCTTCATCAAGACCCATCAACGGGTATCGCTTTTAGTTTTCTCTTTTTTTTGATTACCGCCATTTCATCGGCAATAGGCCTCTTTTTCGTTCACAATCCTCTACAATCTCACGAGTGAACCCCTCTTGATGACTGCCTCTACTTTTCCATCCAACTCCTCACCATACAGTGCAGGTGTATCTATTTTCGTTTTTGCATTTGGATCAAATATAACCAAATCCGCTTCGTAACCCGGAGTAATCTGTCCCACTCTTTTTTCTATAAAGCAGGCCGGGTTCGCGCTGGTCAGTTCCACCAGTTTCGTAGCTCTTATGATGTTCGATTTTACCAACTTGGTATAGAGGAGAGGTAGATAATAGAAAATGGATGATATGCCAAATGCCGCTTCATCAAAGCTGATATCTTTATGGACATTCGATTTTGGCGAATGCAGTGACGTCAAAAGATCTATTTTACCAGCTTGCAGGGCCTGCACCAATGCTTCTCTCTCCTCTTCCTCACGAAGCGGAGGTGATATTTTTGCCAATGTATTGTACTCTTTGCAGCTCTCATCATTTAAAAGCAGATGGTGAACACTCACCTCGGCAAAACACTTTCTGCTTTTTGCAATTCTCTCTAGGCTTTTTGCTGTCGAAACGTTTTTAAACAAAACCCCAACACCGTAATGCTCACTGTATTCAATTATTTTGGCTACTTCTGCAATCTCTTCGAGGTTGTCTATCCCTCCCAAACCAAGTTCAAAAGAGGTCCTACCCTCATTCATAACACCTACATCTCTAAAAACACTGTTTTTGGGCTCTATAAAGAGTGGGACTTGCAGCATCTTTGCATACTCAAAAATCCTGGCCATCAGGTATGGATTGATATCGGAAGTGGTATAGATCCCTTTTGCACCGTGCTTGAAGAGTATGGAAATCTCACTCAATCTGTCTTTGTCTTGCAGTGCTAAAATCACGGGGACTATCTCTTCATTTTCTTGCTGGGAACAGATGAAATCAAGAGTGATCTCATTACAAATTGGCGGCTCGCTATCAGGTACTAAAGCTATTGTGGTAACACCACCTTTTCTGGATTCATCGATACATTTTTTGAGATTGGAGGAGCTGATCTTATCGTCATGTACGCGCACATTCAAATCTATCAGACCGGGCATTACCATCTTCCCACTGCAATCGATCACCTCTTCATCGTTGAATCCGGTGCCTATCTTTTCAATTCGACCGTTTTTGATCAAGATATCCGCTTGAAGCTCTTTGTCAAAATCTATTATATGCGCATTTTTAATGAGCATATTTCTCCTTTATCTCTTTGAGTTTTTCCAAAAAAACTTTCGCTGTAGCCCCACCAACCAATGCCCTGGTCAACTTTTC
The DNA here is from genome assembly GCF_000010325.1 of Nitratiruptor sp. SB155-2. Taxonomy (GTDB): domain Bacteria; phylum Campylobacterota; class Campylobacteria; order Campylobacterales; family Nitratiruptoraceae; genus Nitratiruptor. The sequence goes on from NC_009662.1 coordinate 1,133,897, forward strand.
TCCCTTTTCGTTCAAAAAGTAAAAGGTAGGCGTTCCATAGGCTTTGAGATTATGTTTTGGAGCATCTTTGAGCTTTATTTTCAACGGAATAAAATTGTTTTCAACATATTCGGCCAGCTCTTCGTTTTCAAAAGCCACATCATCCATATATTGGCATGTGATACAGTTTTTTTGACTGATCATAACCATGATCGGCTTATGCTCTTTTTTAGCAAGTTTGAGCGCTTTTTCGTAAGATTCTATCCAATCAAACTCTGCTGCAAAGAGTGCAACAGCAAAAAGTAGTATTAAAAGCTTTTTCATCGGTATCTCCTTTTTACTTCTTCAAGTATACTCAAAAACTCTTTAGGATTCTTAAATCCCACAATACGAAGAGAGCGTATCTCCTTACCGTTTTTATCAAAAAAGAGAATCGCCGGTGGACCAAAAATGCCAAAACGCTTCATAAAAGCTTTATCTTCTTTTGAGTTGTCGCTCACATCTAGCCTTAAAGCCAAGAATTCCTTTCGTAATGCAGCCTGTACTTTTGGATCTGCAAAGGTGATCTCTTCGAGTTCCTGACAGCTTGCACACCATTTTGCGGTAAAATCCAACATAACCGGTTTATCAGAATTTTTCAATAATTTTTGAAATTCATCAAAACTTTGTACCTCCTGAAAAAGTGGTTTTTGTAATGTTGAAACCTCTGTTATAGCTCCTTTCGTTTTCAAAACTTTTAAAGGATCCAATGGATTGCTAGCTCCTGTAAAACTTCCAATCATCAAAAAGATCCCATAGACAAAAAAAACGATACCAACGCTCTTCTTAAGATACACAAACCAGTGAGCATCTTTTTCTATTCCCTCCAAAGTTCTCATATAAACTGCACTTCCTATAAAAAGCATAGCCCACAAGAAAAGAGAAATAGAATCAGGAAGTATACGTGACAGCATCCAGATAGCAACTCCTAGCATCACCACGCCAAATACAGCATTGACCGCCTGCATCCACCCGCCTGGTTTTGGCATGAACTTGCCAGCACCAGTACCTACCAGTATCAGAGGCATACCCATCCCAAGGCTCATGAAAAAAAGAGCCGCTCCACCGAGCATTGCATCACCGGTCTGACCGATGTAGATAAGCGCTCCGGCCAGTGGTGGTGCGACACAAGGCCCAACGATCAATGCAGAAAGAAAACCCATGATCGCTACACCGATTAGTCCACCCTTGTGACTAGCCTCATCACTTTTTTGCGCTATTTTAGTCTGCCAGGAAGCCGGAAGCCCTATTTCATAAAACCCAAACATACTCAAAGCCAGTGCTACAAAGACCGCAGCGAATAGAACAATCGCTACAGGATTTTGCAAAGCTGCCTGTAGATTCGCTCCAAAGAGCCCGGCAAGTACTCCTGCAATCGTATAGGCAATAGACATCGCCAATACATAAACAACCGAATAGAGAAACGCTTTTTTGGTATTCATGTTTTTCGCACCGACGATCAATGAAGAGAGAATAGGAAACATCGGAAAGACACAAGGAGTAAGTGCCAGTAAAAATCCAAATCCAAAAAAGGTTGCCAGTATCACACCGATCGACTGCGTTTTTAGTGTTTGTGTTATAGACAACTCCTCAGAGAGCTCCTCACTCTTTTTTGTCTTCTCTTGCGATGTGTCTGGGATGGAAAATGTAAATATTTTTTTCTGGGGAGGATAACAGATGCCAACTTCGTTACATCCTTGATAATCAAATTCGACCTTAATGTTACCGGTACCGAATTCCTGTATTGGAATCGCAATGGTAAGGTTACCCTCGTAAACCTTTTCTCCATGCAGTTCTATCGGTTTGGGAAGATATTTTTTGATGTCAATCTCTTTTTTTTCCGGTTCAATCTCAGTTAGTTTAAAGTACTTTTGATATAGATAGACTTTTGGAGCCATCTCAACCGTGATCTTGATCTTATCTTTTTGTACTTGTAGATTTGGTTTGTAGGCTTTTTCGACAGGAACAATCTTGACTTCCTGGTCCACGAAACCGAATGCCAGCAACGAGGAGACCATGAAAATGGTGTATAATAGAAAACGCATGAGAAACTCCTGCAATTAATTTATGAGACTGACAATATTTTAACCTAAAACTATTTATGATTTGTAAATAAAAAAAACTAATGAAGGGCATTTATGGCAAATAGACTCGAAAACGAGAAATCTCCTTATTTACAGCAACACAAAGACAATCCAGTCGATTGGTATCCATGGGGTAAAGAGGCTTTTGAAAAGGCAAAAAAAGAGAACAGACTCATATTTTTGTCCATCGGATACAGCAGCTGTCATTGGTGCCATGTGATGGAAAAAGAGGTTTTTGAGAACGAAAAAGCTGCAAAAGTGTTGAATGAGCATTTTGTCAGTATCAAAGTGGATAGAGAAGAGAGACCCGACATCGACAAATATTATCAAGAGGTATATCAGCTACTCAATCAACGACCAGGCGGATGGCCGCTTTCGATCTTCATGACTCCGGATAAAAAGCCTTTCTATGCAGCCACGTATATTCCACTGGAACCAAAATACGGGATGCCCGGATTTATACAGCTTCTTCAAAACATGGTAGAGGTCTTTGAAAAAAAACCGCAGGATATCGAACATCAGGCACAAGAGGTTCTTCGTTTCATGAAACCGGCGAACCCGCAAAAGGCTGTACGCTTTGATGAAAGTATCGCACATAAATTCGTAGAGACTACGAAACGGTTTTTTGATCAAAACCATGGAGGATTCGGAAGCAAACCAAAATTTCCACACACATCCACTATCAATACGTTACTTGATGTGTACCGCCTTACCGGTAACGAAGAAGCGTTACATATGGCTACATATACCTTGGACAATATGGCCAAAGGGGGTCTTAGAGATCTTGTGGATGGTGGGTTTTGCCGCTACAGTGTCGATGAGAAATGGCTTGTACCCCACTTCGAAAAGATGGCCTATGATAATGCCTTGTTGATGGAGAGCTATCTGAAAGCCTATCATGCAACGAAAAATGAGATGTATAAACAGATCGCTTTTGAAACAGCCGATTTTATCGCGACATATATGAGCCAAAAGGGGCTCTTTTTCAGTGCAAGCGATGCCGATAGCGAAGGCGTAGAGGGAAAATATTTTGTCTATAGCTACGATGAGGTTGTCCAAAAACTTCAAGAGGATGGTTTTAGCGAGGAAGAGATTAAAACCGTTTTGAATAAACTGGGTATTACTAAATCTGGCAATTTTGAGGGAAAAAATATCCCAAGAAGCGAAGAATTGGAACTTTGTGAAACGAGTAAAAGAGCTTTGAAGTCTCTAAAAGATCTACGAAAAAGCAGATGCTATCCCTTTATCGATAAAAAAATCATCACCAGCTGGAATGCGATGATGATCAAATCTCTTTATATAGCTAGCAGAATCGATACAAAATATTTCGAAATTGCCGAAGAATCACTGCAAAAGCTTCTTGAGACTATGCTCATAGACGATCATCTCTACCATGCAACACTTATCGATGAAAAACCAACAATTCCGGCCTTTTTGGAAGATTACGCCTATTTGGCTACAGCCCTTCTTGAAGCTTACAAAACGACACTCAATGAAGAGTATCTTGCGAAAGCAAATCTTTTGGTTAACGATGCAATAGTGAACTTTTTTGATGAGGGGCGCTGGTATTTTAGTAAAGGCGAAATCGTCACAGAAGCAGAGCACACCGACACCTCCTATCCAAGCAGTGCCGCAGTTATAGTGGATGCTATGCTGACTTTAGGAACGATTTTGGATCCAAAGTATATTCAATTCTCCTTTCTATCGATCGAATTTTATAGTGAGAAAATCTATAAGTACCTTCCTTGGGCGGCAAAATTTGTCGAAGATGTATTACGATTTGTCTATCAAGATCGCGTCATCAAGGCAAATGAAGAAGATCTAATCCAGTGCATTGGATCCATCGACTTTGTCAAATACCCTTTTGTTCTTGTAAAAGAGGAGGAGATGGAGGGATTCATGCTTTGTGACCGTGCAAAATGTTTTTCACAAAGCAAATCGTGCGATTCTATCCTAAAGGCTATCGATGAGTGAGAGTGCGATAGTTGGTGGAGGCTGCTTCTGGTGCCTCGAAGCTATTTTCCAACGAGTAAAGGGCGTGCATAGAGTTACGAGCGGATATGCGGGATGTAGAAGGCAAAATCCAACTTATGAACAAGTTTGCACTGGTACTACAAAATGCGCCGAAGTCGTCAAGATCGATTTCGATCCACATATCATCAATTACGAGGAACTTTTACATATCTTTTTTGCCGTGCACGATCCTACGCAACTCAATAGACAAGGCGCCGATATTGGAACACAATATCGTTCAGTCATATTTCCTTTAAATGAGGAGCAAAAAGCGATAGCACAAAAAGTGATACAAAAGCTCAACCCCTATTTCGAGAACAAAATAGTGACAACTATTGAAAATCCCGGAACATTCTATGAAGCGGAGAGCTATCATCAAAACTACTACAATACCCATCCAGATCAGGGATATTGCCAGGTAGTCATCGCCCCAAAACTGAAAAAATTCATGAATATGTTCCAAGAGTATCTACAATGATAAAACTAGCCTTTTTATTGGCTCTCCTTTTTATCGTTGGTATTTTAAAAATAGTCAAAGAGTACGAAGGGGATAAAAGAAAGTTTCTATTTGATATCTTTCTTCTTCTCTTTTTACTTTTCGTAACAAGTTTCAGCAAATATGCAAGAGTCTACCTACCTCTTTTTGTCACACACATTGTGGCACTTATTTTCGCATGGGGATGGTTCTATATCTACCTTTTCAAGAAAACAAACAGAGTCTATCCCGTTTTTCTACCACTACTCACAATAGCTTTTTTTTTCATATTAGGAGAAGTGACCTCATCGATGTAATCTAGTATTTTTTTCCACTGTTGCACTTTTTCTTCAAATGACATGGCCCTATATGCTGGAGATGGGGAGGGAAGATAGTATCGTGGCAAGTTCACATGTGAAAACTGTTTTTCAAAAAGCTGCTGAGATTTTCTACCTGTGAAAAAAATTACCTCTATATTTGGATATGTTTTCAGTAGCTTTTCGATGTCATTAACTTCAATTGAAGAGAGTGAGCTATCCAAGGAGTTTTCTCTTATGCATCCCTTTACCATATCCCACAAAGCGATATGGTGCCTTTTTAAAAACTCCTTTTTCTCTTCAAGTGTATCTGGAACCTTTTGCTTAAAAACGTCTGCAACTATTTTCCAAAACTGGTTTTGCGGATGGCCATAGTAAAAACCGATTTCTAAAGAAGCAAAACTGGGGAAAGAGCCCAGAATCAATACTTTAGACTCTTTGTCAATAAAAGGCTCGAAAGGATGGAACTCTTTCATGTTTTGAAATGGTTGATCATCGCTTCGAGATCTTTGGTTGACTGCAGCAGTTCGTTTGCCAAGGAAGCGATCTCGTTAATATCTGCTTTGTTGCTTTCAGAAAGCTCTGCCAAATGAGAGATTTTAGCCGCAATAGATTCGATAGTTTGAGAAATTTCAACAGAATTTGCATAAGAAACTTCACTCTTTTTCGCACTCTCGTTGAGATTTTGCGATAGCTGCTGGATGATGGTTGTCGAAACTTGATTTTTTTGCACAAGACTTTTCATATGCTTGGAGTTTTTATCGATAAACGTATGGGATTTTTTAATGCTATCTATGATATTTTTGATGATGTTTGTAATCATTTCTAGCTCTTTTTGCGTCCTCTCTGCCAGCTTTCTCACTTCATCTGCGACAACACTAAACCCTTTTCCATGTTCGCCAGCTCTAGCTGCTTCAATAGCGGCATTGAGCGCCAATAGATTGGTTTGAGAAGCGATATCCGAAATAATATCTGCAACATTTTCCACCTCTTTGATCTGTTTTTCTAGAATTTCAAAATTTTTGTTGATACTCTCTTCTGTTTGTGAAGTGATATCGATCGTTTTGGAGATTTCATTGATATTCTCCATCACCTCATCCATTTTTTTCGTTGCATCGAGTATTTTTTCCCTTGCCTCTTTCGCCATAGCCTCGTTGTATTGACTCTTCTCTTTAATCTCGTTCGCCAGTTGGACACTCTCATTGGCCTGTTTGGACTCTTCCATGGCTCTATTTAAAAGATTTGTGGATATTTTGTCTATGCTTTGCGCCACATCCACAACATTTCCAAGCTGATCTTTCGTTTTTTGAATCGTTTGTGCTATTTTTGCTATGAACCGATTCAAATACATCGTAGCAATTCCGATTTCATCGGTAGAGTCTTCAGGGAGTCGTTTGGTAAGGTCTCCTTCACCCTCAGCAATATCCTTCGCAACCTCATCGAGTCTCTCAACAGGCCGTAAAATGCTGATTCCTGTAATGTAATTGATAAAAATCAAAACGGCGATAACGATACCGCCCAAAATGATAAGCAGATAGAAAAATTTTCTTTTTAGCTGATCGTAGTAGTCCGCTTTGTTGGTTCCTGGCACTACCCAAACACCCCAAGGTTTGATATACCGAAATGCCGCGATTTTATGTTGGCCGGTTGCAGCTGATACATACTCATAAATACCGCCTTCTGGATGCGTTCGTATGTAGTCCACATAATCGTGTCCTGCAAAATTTTTTCCCTCTTTTTTAAAATGAACGACAAATGTCCCTTTTTTATCTACAAAATAGACATATCCACTCTTACCAATCTTGATTTTATAGATCTGTTTTCGAAACTCTGGGTCATTTATAGCATCTGGTTTAACTTTGGCTATATAATTAATCGTTTTTTCAAGTGCATCTGCGACTGAATTGATATCTTGTTTCATTACATCTTTGATTTCATTGAGTGCTATGAAATAACTGATACCAATCGTAACTAAAAAGGCACCGATGGAAAGAACAAGATTAATGATAAATTTTGATTTGATGGATTTACAGACGAAGAAGCGTTTATTACACACGGTATTGGCCATAGGAGTCCTTTTTGGCTATTTGCATACTATAATAATAAACTTTTATTTAAGTTAAACTAAAAAGAAGTGTAGAAAGAGGCTTTAAAGAGGGGGGAGAGTAAGGGAGGAACCTTACTCTACTTCTGCATCGATGACGTCGTCGTCTCCTCCGCTTTTTTTCTGCTCAGTGCCACCTTGCTCAGTCCCGCCTGTTTGGCCTTGCTCTTTTTTGTACATCGCTTCAGCAAGTTTGTGGCTCACTTGCGTAAGAGCCTGCACTTTCGCTTCGATCTGCTCTTTCGTTGCATTTTCATCTTTGAGTACGTTTTTCAAATCATTCAATGCTGCTTCAATCTGTGCTCTCTCATCTGCACTTATTGCATTGCCTACCTCTTTGAGGCTCTTTTCTGTCTGATATGCCAAAGCATCTGCTTGGTTTCTTGTCTCGACAAGCTCTTTTCGTTTTCTATCCTCTTCTTTATGTGCTTCGGCATCTTGGATCATTCGTTGAATCTCCTCTTCGCTGAGTCCACTCGTTCCGGTTACAGTAATTTTTTGCTCTTTGCCGGTCGCTTTATCTTTTGCACTTACCGTCAAGATACCGTTTGCGTCGATATCAAATGTAACTTCAATTTGAGGAACACCTCTTGGGGCTGGTGGAATACCTTCCAGTGTAAACTGGCCCAGTGATTTGTTATCTTTTGCCATCTCTCGTTCACCCTGCAATACATGGATAGTCACTGCAGGTTGGTTATCTTCAGCGGTACTGAAGATTTGTGATTTTTTGACAGGAATCGTTGTCCCTTTTTCGATGATTTTCGTCATAACTCCACCAAGTGTCTCAATACCAAGACTGAGCGGTGTAACATCAAGAAGCAGTACATCTTTCACGTCACCTTTGATGACAGCTCCTTGAATCGCCGCACCGACAGCCACCACTTCATCAGGGTTTACTGATTTGTTTGGCTCTTTTCCAAAGAACTCTTTTACTTTTTGTTGTACGAGCGGAATTCGAGTCGATCCACCTACTAAAACAACTTCATTCACTTCATCTTTGCTTAGACCTGAGTCTTTGAGCACATTGTTCGCAATGGTAATTGTTTTTTCTACCAAGTCTTCAATGAGACTTTCGAATTTTGCTCGTGTAAGCTTTTTGACCAAGTGTTTTGGACCGCTTTGATCTGCTGTGATAAATGGCAAGTTGATCTCAGTCTCCATTGCTGAGCTGAGCTCTTTTTTCGCGTTTTCAGCCGCTTCTTTGAGTCGCTGCAATGCCATGATATCTGATTTGAGATCGATTCCTGTCTCTTTTTTGAATTCATCTACAAGCCAATCGATGATTCTGTTGTCAAAGTCATCACCGCCCAAGAATGCATCACCACCGGTTGCCAGAACTTCGACAACGTTATCTCCAGTTTCTAGAATAGTTACGTCAAATGTACCACCACCAAGGTCATATACGACGATCTTTTCAGCCTCTTTCTTGTCAAGTCCATATGCGAGGGCTGCTGCAGTCGGTTCGTTGATAATTCTAAGAACATTGAGCCCTGCGATCTGTCCAGCCTCTTTTGTCGCTTTTCTTTGTGCATCGTTAAAATATGCTGGAACGGTGATAACCGCTTCAGTAATCTCTTGACCCAGATAGGCTTCCGCATCCTCTTTCAGTTTCATCAAAATTTTTGCACTGATCTCTTGTGGCGTATAGACTTTCCCATCCACATCTACCGCACAAGCACCATTTCTATCGACGATGTTGTATGGAAGTCGTTTTTTGGCTTCTTGGGCCTTCTCTTCATTACACATCATACCCATGATTCTCTTTACAGAGTAAATAGTTCTTTTTGGGTTTGTAATCATCTGTCGTTTTGCAGGATCGCCTACAAGAACTTCACCTTTATCGGTAAAGGCCACGACAGATGGCGTTGTATTTTTACCCTCTTTATTTGGTATAACTTTTGCTTCTTTTCCTTCATATATCGCCATACATGAGTTTGTTGTCCCTAAATCTATTCCTAACACTTTACTCATTTTCACTCCTTTGGATAATTATTTTTAAAAATTATAGTTAAGTTCACTAAAGATTTCTGCTACTAAAGTTGCATTTATTCGTTGCCTTTTGCAACGCTCACCTTAGCTGGCCGCAAAATTCTTTCTTTATATTTATACCCTTTTTGAATCACTTGAACGATTTGACCAGCTTTTTTCTCAGCGTCATCCACTTGTAAAATCGCTTCATGTAGATGAGGATTGAACTCGCCACCCTCTTCGATCTCAATCACTTCTATTCCGTTTTTATTGAAGGCTTTAATGAATTGATCAATTGTAAGCTCGATGCCCTTTTTGAGCTCTTTGACGGCCTCTTCGGCATTGAGATTATCATGACTTACCGCAGCCAGTGCCATGTCAAGACTATCGAGTGCCGGCAATAGATCTTGAGCGAATTTTTCCAATGAATACTCTATAGCTTGAATTTTTTCTCTCTCTAACCGTTTTTTCGTATTTTCAAAATCGGCATGCACTCGTAGATACTTCTCTTCACACTCTTGGAGTTTTTTCTCCACCTCTTCACACTCATTTTGTTCATTTTGCATTTTTTGATCTTCTTGTACTTTTTCTTGCTCTTGTGCTCTTTTTTTCTCTGCCATTGTCTACTCCTTAATGTAGTTTTTGTATGAATTGCTGGAAATTTCGAAATAGATGTCCCATGAGCAGCATTTCACCTTTTTTGTGTTCATCTATATCGATATAAAATTTGTACGCCAAAAAATTGTCATGAAACATTATTCCAGGTTTTTGTCTAACCAGTTTTTCCCCACTCATTATTTTTGGTAAATCAGTTTTTGCCCATGCATCGTGTTCTTTTGCAATTGCAAGAAGTTCGCGCATGTTATAGATGTGAAAATCCTCTTTCGCAAATTTTTTAAGTTCAGAAGCCAAACCTATTAACCCCACTTCGTTTAAAAGTTTGCTAAGAGATTCAAGGTCTAAATCGATATGATTTGCAAGAAACTCTTCCAGTTTTTCATTATAGGGTATCAAATACTCTTTTTCATTATCAAAAATGGCTACGATATATCGATTTTTGTAGTTTTCTATGGAGCGTAAATGGATATTTTCATAAATGAGATATTCACAAAATATTTCATCATTTTGAATATTTTTCAAAGTCTCTCTATCTCTCAGCCGAATATATTTTTTTTCCAATCTATTTTGCCAGAACCGTTTCAAAGACATGGCCGTTGGAATACGACCGCTGCTAACATGCTCTTTTTGCAAATATCCCTGTTCTGTCAGTTGTTTAAAATAGTATCGTATGGTAGCACTTGAAATAGTAATCGAAAGGCGTTCTTGAAGAGTTTTAGAGCTTACGGGAACATGTTTATCGATATACTCTTCTATGACACCTTCAAGTACTATCTCTTTTTTATCCATTTTAGCACTCTTTTTCTAATTTTGCTGATAGTATTATATACTATTGAGTGTAGTGTTGTCAAGTTTATTAAGCTAAAATATTTATATAAAAATGTTTTGGCAGTCTTATTGTACTAACGTATTTTTTTACGAAAAGGTTTGTCGGTGAAGTTTTTATAAAAAGTTGGTGTGAAAGTGAAGCAAATGAATGAAGAGTTTGTATCGGAAGGAGAGGTTACCCTCTAATTCCGAGCTCTTTGATTACTTGTGTATATTTTTCGTAATCTTTTCTTTTGAGATAGTTGAGCAATCGTTTTCTTTGTCCAACTAGTTTCAAAAGACCGAGTCGTGATGAGTGATCTTTTTTATGTTCTTTCAAGTGTTCAGTCAAATAGCTGATTCTTTCACTTAAAAGTGCGATCTGGACAGCAGGACTTCCCGTGTCACCTTCATGCTCTGCGAATTTAGAGATAATCTCTTGTTTTTTCGCCGAATCTAAAGCCATAGCAGCCTCCTGATTGGTCTAAATTTGGAAATGCCATTATATCCAAGAACTATATCAAATGCAAATTTTTGTATAAGTCCAATACATATGGCACTCATAATGATTTTCAAGGAGGAATTGAACCGGAGATTTGAGATTAAGTGAATGGTGTGGTATTTTGGTATTGTAATCGATAAGCCATTTTGCTAATTTTTTATTGAATTCTTGTAAGTCTGTAAAGAGTACATCTTCATAGTATTGAATAAATTGTTCTTGGATGGTTCTGTTAAATCTCTCATTGTGTGCATTCATTTTAGGACTTTTAGGATATGTCCAATAATGTGTGAGACCTTTTTGTTCAAGCAGAGCGTCAAACTCTTTTTTGAACTCACTGCCATTATCAGAAAGAATTGCGAGTTTACGTTTATGTTTGATAGATGTTATTCCATCGATGAGAGCTTCCAAGGCGTATGCAGTATGTTTTGCTCTTTTGGATGGAATTGCCACTGCGAATGCAATACGTGTGAGTGGGTCTATCATGGTAAGGATATATCGTTTTATACCGTTTGAGACTATTTGGATGGTATCTACTGCCCAGAGTTCAAATGGTTTAGTTTTAAGGTTTTTGGGTTTGCGACTTTTTTGAACTCTCTTTTTTGGTTGAACTTTTCCTTTTGTATCGATGCGATAGGGAACGAGTCTCATTGTATCTGGTGCTTTTGCGATAATTCTTCCTATTGTTGATTCTGAAGGAGTTTTCACTCCTTTTGCTTCACAAAAGGGTTTCAGTAGATGGTAGAGTTTTGCTTTACCGATGTTGGGATATTTTTCTCTTAATCGTTTTATCTCTTTTATAACTTCTAGTGGTACTTTTGACTCTCTTACTTTTTTTGGTTTACGTGATTTTGGGTTTAAGGCTTTGATATCTCCATTTGCATCATTGAAACTCTTTTTCCAGCGATAAAGCGTTCTTCTGCTTACTCCAAAAGCCTCTATTGTAGCTTCCAATCCATATTTTTGCCAAAACTCCAGTATCTTTTTTCTTCTTTTTGCCTCTTCACTTATCATGAGGCTATTGTAATAGATTTGCTTTAATCTTTTATACCCTTTGAGCCCTGGAAATGTGTATCTGATTTGCACTCCTCTCTCCTCTTTGGAGAGTGCCAGATCTGAATGAACTTATGCAATTTTAAAATATCCTGAAAACAAATCTTCTCTTTTATAAAGAAGATTGCTAAATAGGAGAAATTTAGTATAATTTACAAAAAAAATCAGGATCAAGAATGCTTTTTACACGAGCAACAGAATATGCCCTTTTAGCTCTAGTCGTAATTGCCAAAGAGGAGAGACCTCTGGGTACGGATTACCTCTCTAGACGTCTCAATATTTCAAGAAGCTTTCTTGCCAAAATTTTGCAAGCCCTTGCGAAACAAGATATTTTAAAGTCGTACAAAGGGGCTTCAGGCGGATTTCAATTGGCAAGACCAGCCAATCAACTCTCAATCAAAGAGATCTCCACCGCCGCAGAAGGAAAGGGCGTCAATATATTTGACTGCTCCAGTGATCAGGCCTGCTGTCCTAGCAACAAAGGAGATTTCTGCACCCTTTGGCCATTTCTTAACAAACTACAAACACGAGTCGACGACTTTTTAGAAGAGTTGACACTGCAAGATCTAATGGAGTAACTATGCAATTTTTCCACCTTTCCCATACTGATCTCGATGGATATACATGCCAATTCGTTACAAAGCAGATCTACCCTGACGGTTTTTTCACCAATGCGAACTATGGCGATGAGATAATGGTTCGGATTGAGGAAATAATCCAAAAAATGGAAGAGAATCCTGCAAAAGAGTACTTCTTCCTCATAACCGATCTCAATCTCTCCAGCGAAGAAGCGGCATTTTTGCAAGAGAAAACAAAACAGTTTTCAAATCTCAAACTGCAGCTTCTTGATCATCACATATCGGGACTTGAAACATCACAGCAGTTTCACTGGTACCATCTGGACGTCACAAAATCCGCTTCTCTCATCACCTATGAATATTTCAATAAACCTCAAAATCTTGAATATTTAATCAAAGCAGTCAATGCTGTCGACATTTGGCTTCAGGAGGATCTAGCTTTTGAAATGGGAAAAGTGCTGATGCGACTGATCGATGAAGCCAAAGAGATAAGCAGGCTCACATTCAATGCAGAAAATATCTCTTATAAACATTACATGCTCCAACAGGCTTTACAGTATCTACCTCAAGACAACGGACATATTCTTTTGGACGAAGCGATCTGTTCCATAAAAAAATCTTTCTTTCAAAAAGACAAAAATGATACTTTCGACAACCTTTTGACATCTTACATAGTGGACCTCTTAAACTTGAAAAGTGACGAAATGTCCGTCGAATACCAGGGTTCAAAAGGTATCTTGACCTTTGGCATTCAAAATAGTTCCATCGTTGGCAATGCCTTTTTAAAAGCGAACCCCCATTTCCACTTTTTCATGAATGTAAGTCCAAGGGGAACTTTTAGCTTACGGGCAGACAACAAAATCGATGTATCCAAAATGGCAGAAGCAATTGCCGGTGGAGGAGGCCATCCTAATGCCAGTGGCGGGAAGATAAAAGGAATGAAAGAGTTTTTCGTTTATCACGATCTTCGAAATTTCATCCAATCTTTACTCAGCGAGAAAGAGTAATCAATACTCTTTCATTTTTTCTGCTTCAACTGAATTACATGCCACAATTTTATTTCGGCCATTTTCTTTTGCTTGATAAAGTGCCATATCAGCCAATTTTATCGCATGCCAGAACTGTTTTGTATCTTTTGGAAATTCACACAGTCCAATACTTACAGTTTTATGAATCTTTTCATCTCCTACATCTATCCGTTTTTTTGAAAAACTTTTTCGAATATTTTCTGCTATTTGTAAACTATCCTCTTTATGGCAATTATATAGGAGCACCAAAAATTCTTCACCACCAAATCTTACTACAACATCAGATTTTCTAATGTTTTCTTTAATAGTATCAACAAGTATCTTAATCACTTTATCCCCTGCATCGTGCCCATATGTATCATTTACCATTTTAAAATGATCAATATCGAGCATCATTATAGTATATGGGACATTGGCTCTAAGCGCTTGAGGAACATTTTTTTTCATAAATATATCCAAATAGCGTCTATTGTATGCACCTGTCATTCTATCAATCAAGCTTTGATTTTGCAACTCTTGCATCAAAAGTTTTGTTTGTAAAGAGACTTTGGAGATAGTAAGATAGTTTTGAAGTGTTTCAACTTTTTCTTTAATCTCTTCAAACTCTTTTTCATCTTTTGTAATCATATTTACTACAACTACAACATCTTCACTAAGTACTAATGGAATACAGATATATTTATACTCTTTTTTCTCAACTGCACTACAAACATCAATGATACTATTTGAATAGACCGGCTCTTTGATACGATATGCACGACACAGTGAAATATCCTCATCAGCTTTTGGACATATTTTCTCATACTCTTTTTCAAAGCGAACAAAACGCTTAACATCTTTTTTATTAATTTCATAAATACAAAACTGTTTTAAACCAAACTTTTTATTTAAAAGTTCCCCTATTCTTCCATATATCTGCTCTAAATCTTTATCTTTGTCGATGATGTTTTTAAAGTTATAAATATTGCTTAACTCCTCTACAAGATCTGTAACCATATGAAGGGGATCTGTTTTCTTGCTACTATAGTGAACAAAACTATGGACTGCTGTTGCAATTCTTTGAAGATTATGTTCGATTTTATCCATTAAGGTATTAATCCATCTAAAGACCTCTTGAATCTCTTTTTCATTTGAAGCCGGCAATCGATAGTTATACTCACCATTATAAGCATGACGCATAACATTTTTCAGATTTTCAAAAAATGTTATGTAAGCATTAAGATGTCTATTTAGGAAATAGAGCGCAATAATTGTCAAAATTAAAATGATACCCACTATCTTTAAAATAATTCCTATAGCATAATCTCTTACATAAGTAATATCGAAATTCATACTAATAGCACCTAAAACTTCACCCTCCTTTGCCTTATGGCATTTTAAACAATTTGGCTTATTGTATGCAGAGGCAATATAGGGAATCACTACTTTTAACTCAACTTTGTTTGCATCTTCTATAAGCTTGTCTTTCTCTTTTCCTGTTTGAAGCACCTCTTTTTCTAATGGTGATAATTTTTGAAAGCTCTCAAAACTTTTTCCAAACTGTTTATCTACAGTTTCACTTCTTAAGACTCTTAACCCTTTAACTCCCCGCAATCCTTTTATCTTTGCCAAAAACTCCGCTCTTTTATCCATAATTCCATTTTCCATATGGGTTGTTAGTCCATCACGTGTTAGTTTGGCAATTACATAAGCCTTATCTTTGGAAAAATCTATGGAAAAATGTCTAAAACTATACACAAGCAGCATTGCAACAGGTATAAAAACAGACACAACAAATACAATGAGCATATAATTAAACTTTTTTCTCATTTTTTCCTCTTTATAGCAACAAATGTAACGAAATTGGCCCAACGAAAGATTGGTTCAACGAAGCCAAATCCGCATTTTTTCACCATTTCCATATTCTCTTCGAGGGTATAAGGCACCAAAACATTCTCTAAAGCTTCACGCTTTTGCGCTATTTCAAAATCACTGTAGCCCTGTTTTTTCTTGAAATCAAAGTAGATATCCAGTAACTGCTTATCCAGTGTTTTGTCCGCACTTATAACCTTTTCACTAAAAACGAAAATGCCTTCATCTACCAAAGCGTCATAAATCTTTTGAACGAGAGGCTCTCGCTTCAAGGGTCTTATAAATTGTAGCGTATAATTGCTTATGAATATTTTTGCCGGTTTATAAGCGTAGCTGATAATATCAGCTTTTTGAAAATCGATAGAAACGCCAAAAGCTTTCGCTTTATGATGTGCTCTTTGCAGCATCGCTTCAGAACTGTCAAGACCAATCAATTCCAAAGAAAAAGGAGACCTTTTAGCAATATCTATCAAAAGGGATCCCGTTGAACATCCAAGATCATACACTCTATCCTTTTGTACAACATTTTTCACTACAATATCTCGTACCAATGCCATGTTCTCTTTATAAAAAGGGACCGATCTGGCTATCATATCGTCAAAGACACTCGCCACCTCTTCATCAAACTCGAATCTTTTCTCTATCGGCTTGGCAAAAACCTTATCTTTTTCCAAAATCCCATCCTCCTGGCTGCTCTTTTGTACGTACTCTTTGCTCAATAGCTTTGGCGATATCTTCAAATCGATCACTTTTTACAAAACATGTCTGGACAGTGCACGCTTCAAACCCTTGCAAATTTTCCTCCTTATCAAGAACAAACGGATAGGAAATGAAAGCAATTTTCCCGAGTACTTTTTGTAAAACGTTCTTGTTCGATTTTATAACAACATCTCCGAACTCCATTCGAAGTGCCGCAAGTGTGGCAGTAGGAAAGCTTGCAGGGGATTCATGTATGAATGCCGATGAACGGTTGATACTTGTTTTTGCAAAGTGATACAACTTCAGATCATATGTGAGCAAAGCCAAATCAAGCATAGCATGATACAAAACGGAAAGTGGTGAACTGTAGTAACTGTCATCAATCGTTGCAGCAACCCTTTTTTTGGCGTCCATATACCAGACACCCTCTTTATAAAAATGAAGTTTTGCTTTTTCAAAAAGCTTTTTTGCCATTTGCACATAATTCTCATTACAAGTAAGCATGTATGCTGTAGTTAAAGCTTTGATTAGGTAAGCATAATCTTCTAGCATTGCTGGACGCTTTGGCTCTGAGTTAGGCAGTTTTTGATGATAGAGACGACCATCAATAAACATTGTTTTGATCAATTTTTCCAGCGACTTGATGGCTTCAGTTTTATAGGTTGCATCGAAAATAAAACTTTGCATTTTCGCTTCGATATACATCGCGTTCCACGCGGTAATGATCTTTTGATCAATGAAAGGATATTCTCTTTTTTTCCGAATATCTTGAAGCACTTTCAAGGTTGTCGCAGAAACCTTCCCTTTCTTTATCGGATTGGAATACTCCCCATCAAAATTGCCATCCGGCTCAATGGAGAGATTTTCGAGCTCTTTTTGTGGATTTTTCACTCCTGCTTTTTTCAAAGCCTTCAAGGCATCCTCATAGCGAAACAGAAAATAGCCTCCCTCTTCTCCTTTTGTGTCTGCATCGCTTGCGCTAAAATAGAGTCCATAATGACCAAATCTTCGATCGATCTCTTTGATGGAACGAAGCACTACCTCTTTATACAGAGGTTTCTTGGTGATCGTATAGGCTCTTGTGTAAACACGAATCAATTCGGCATTGGTATAGAGCATCTTTTCAAAATGGGGTGCCGACCAGTCTCTTCTTGTACTGTATCTAAAAAATGCACCATCGATTTGATCAAAAATACCCCCATATGCCATATTATCCAAACTCTTCACAGCCATATCAAGAGCAATATCCTTTTTTGTTAGTTGATAGATATCCAAAAGCAATTCGATAGTTGAACTTTGTGGGAATTTGACCCTTTTTGAAAATCCCCCGTATACAGGATCAAAATCTTTTTGTATCTCGTTCAGTGCCTTTAGGGCTAGTGATTTATCAAGCTGCACAGGATTGAACTTTGCATGCATCACAGTATCCACAAGTTTTAAAACCGCTTCGCCCCTCTTTTGGACTCTTCGCTTTTGTCGATGATACAAAATGGCATACTTTGGCAAAACGGTTCTCATCCCCTCTACTCCATATCCATCTTCTGCCGGGATATATGTAGCACTGAAGTATGGCTTTTTTTCCGGGGTCATGATGATAGTCAGCGGCCACCCTCCACTTCGATGATGCATTACTCTAAAAACCGTTTGATAGAACTTGTCAAGATCGGGCCTTTCCTCTTTATCCACCTTCACAGGAACATAGTAGCGATTAATAAGTTCTGCTATCTCTTCATTCTCAAAGGATTCTCTCTCCATTACATGGCACCAGTGGCAGGTACTGTAGCCAATCGACAAGAATATCGGTCTATCCAGCTTTTTGGCTAACTCAAAAGCTTTTTTGCCCCAAGACAGCCAGTGTACAGGGTTGTGGGCATGTTGTTTAAGATACGGTGACTCTTCATAAATGAGTTCATTTGTATACTTGTATTGTGCCTCTGCCCATACAAACAAAGATACGAACAAAAAGATGATTACACGCATACAATCTCTTTGGCCATCCTAATGTCACTTTCAATTTGCCGTTTCAAAGATGTAAATGAATCAAACTTTCGATTTTCACGAAGAAACTGGACAAAATAGATTCGTACAGCCTCGACAGGATAATCTATTTTTTTATCGATGATATGGGTCTCAATCGAAAAACTTCCATCCACACTTTCTCGCTTGCCTATAAATGTTACACTTGGAAAAATTTCCCCACCAAGCCCACTCCATGTCGCATAGACCCCCTCTTTTGGCAGTAAGAAGTCCTTTATTTTGAGATTGAGCGTCGCAACGAGCTTCTTTTTCCCAAGACCTAATCCCTTTTGAACGCTTCCAGCTATCGAGTAGGTTCTTCCAAGCATTCTGTTGGCCATGCGAATATCTCCATGTCGCAACAACTCTTTAATCGTTCTTGAATGTACGGCAATCCCATCAATTTGCACCTCTTCGACAACGATCACTTCTCCATGGAAAAGTTTTTCAAGATCATCGATACCATATTTCCTATCCTTTCCAAAAGCAAAATCGTATCCCACGACAACTCGTTGCAATGAGGGAAATCTCTTTTGAAGGAGATCCAAAAAACCTTTTGCATCCAAATGCCTAATCTTTTGAAGAGGGAAAAAGTAGCATGGATAGGAAGTATGGATACATCTTTCATATCCAGGTGTCAAAACAGCATACCCTTTGTCTATAACAGCCACTGCTCCATTTAAAGAGAGTTTTTGAAATAGTGCCTGATGGCCTCTATGCATTCCATCAAAAGCTCCTATAGCCACAGAGTCAATCTTTCCTAAATAAGTAGAGCCACTCACGGTTTCCCTCTTTTCCTTCCACCAAAGAGATTTTTCTCTGCACCAATTGCCATCCTAACTCTTTCGTTTTTTTTTCAAATTGTCGCATTGCCTTTTCAATCGCTTTTTGGTCTTGAACCACCCCTCTTTTGTCTCTTTTGACCTCTTTGCCAACCTCAAACTGCGGCTTGAAAAGAATAATAATATATTTTTTACTTAGCCTGTCGATATGGTGCACAATTTTCAAAACACTGATGAAACTCACATCACAGGTCACTATGTCAAATGGATCATGCTCAAACGTGCGTATGTCGGTATTGGACATATCGATGACATTTTGTTTGGACTTGATCGTTGGATGAAGTTGACCACTCCCAACATCCAAAGCGATGACCTTTTTTGCTCCATATTCGCAAAGAATTTGGGTAAACCCTCCCGTGGAGGCCCCGACATCTAATACTTCGGCATCTTTGATAAAAGAGGCATCTATCGTATCCAAAAAATGTTTGAGTTTGTAGGCTGCCCTGCTTACGTAGGGTTTTGCTTTGATGGACACTTCGCCCTTTTGCAGCTCAAAAGAGGGTTTCGTAACCACTTTCCCATCAACGCTCACCAAGCCTTCTCGTATCAGTTCTGCAGCTTTGTTGCGACTTGAGGTAAAACCTTTCTGATACAGATATTTGTCAAGCCTCAATCCCAGCCTCTTTTAAAAGCTCCCACATCTTCTCTTCAGGCAGTAATGGTACACCGAGCTGCTGCGCTTTTTGAAATTTACTCCCCGGATTTTCTCCGTAAAAAACATAGTCGGTATGATGGGAAACGCTATTGGTCACATGTGCTCCCGCACGCTCCAAAAGCTCTTTGATTTTACTTCTTGGAAGCTTCATCTCTCCTGTCAAGACTACGGTTTTATGTGCCAATGGAGAGTTTTCAACCTCTTCCTCTTTTTTCGGTTCCGTAGGCTGTAACAGCTCTATGAGTTTTTCTATTTTTTCTTTATTGACCTCAACGAACTCTTCGATCGATCGAACCATCTCAGGTCCAAAACCCTCAATCTCATACAGCTTCTCTTTTGGTGCTTTATACCAATCAAGCCCAAATTTCTCACACAGTTTCTTGCTGGCAACCTCTCCAATATGCTCAATCCCAAGGGCATTGACAAACCGCCAACACTCCACCCCTTTGACACTCTGGGTCGCATCGATCAGGTTTTGCGCTTTTTTCTCGGCAAATCCGGGAAGTCTCAATAGATCCTCTTTTTTGAGCTTAAATAGATCCACCACATCTTTGACAAGCCCTTTTTCATACAGTAGCTTCACTGTCGCTTCACCAAGTCCCGAAATATCCAGACACTGCTTGGATGCAAAATAGATGATGGAGTTGACAACGCGAGCAGGGCAGCTCAGATTTTGGCATTTGATCAAAATTCCTTCATCCAATACCGGCTGTCCACACACTGGACACACTTTAGGACGCTCGACCTTCTTCTCTTTTCCGGTTCGATACTGTGTCAATACTTTTGTCACTTCAGGGATCACATCTCCACTTCTTATAACGATAACCATATCCCCTATGCGAATATCTTTTCGCTCGATCTCTGCATAGTTGTGCAGCGTTGCCCGCTCGACTACTACACCTTCTATCTCTACAGGTTCCAAAATAGCAACTGGTGTAATAACGCCGGTTCTCCCCACTTGAGGAACGATATCGATAATTCTAGTCATCTTTTCAACTGCTGGGAATTTATATGCCACCATCCATCTGGGATATTTAACGGTATAGCCCAAAATCTCATGCAGGGCTATCTCATCTACTTTCACCACCATCCCATCTAGCATCACAGGAAGTTTATCTCGCTCTTTGGAAAACTCTTCATAAAGTTGCTGAATTTCCTCTTCATTTTCACAAATAGCCCGTTTAAATGGTTTAATGAAGCCTTGTTGGTAAACGAAATCCATCTTTTCATGTTGGTATTTGAAGTTGAGTGTGTTGTATCCGATATCCCATGGATAGAAGTAGAGTTTTCTTTGAGCCGTCACTTTTGGATCGAGCTGTCTTAAGCTCCCAGCAGCCGCATTTCTGGGATTTGCAAAAGTAGACTCACCTTTTAATGCACGTTCATGATTGAGCTTTTCAAAGTCGTCTTTTCGTATAACAACCTCTCCTCGGATCTCTATGAGCCCTTTGTAGTCGATTCCTAGAGGAATGGAGGGTATCGTTTTGGCGTTTGCCGTTACATCCTCACCAACTTCCCCATCTCCCCTCGTTGCAGCACTTTTGAGTAGGCCATTTTCATAGATGAGATTGAGGCTAGCCCCGTCAAACTTTGGTTCTATGTAAAACTGAAGATCTTTTCTTCCAGCATTCTTATAGACTCTTTCCAACCACTCATGCATTTCTCTTTGGTTGAAAACATCCTCCATAGACCACATTTTACTCAGATGCTTGATCTTTTTAAACTCTTTTGCAGGCTCAGCCCCTATTCGCTGCGTTGGAGAGGTAGGATCGATTTGGTCAGGATGGGCTTTTTCGTACTCTTCTACTTCCCTATAGAGTTTGTCATACACCTCATCTGGAACCTCTGGATTGTCTAATACATAGTAGGCATAGGCCCAACGCTTGAGTTTTTCAACTGCTTCTTTATACTCTTGGTAATTTTTAATCATCCCTTTCCTTTTGCCAATATTCTAAACTTTTCGGCTTTCCGATATAAAACCCTTGCGCATAATCGACACCGATTTTTTCGAGAATCGTAAAAATTTCTTCATTTTCTACATATTCAGCTACCACCTTTTTATGCATCGATTTTAGAATAATAACGAGATTTTGCACAAATTCTTGCAATTTTTCATCTTTATGAATATTTTTAATGAAACTCCCATCGATTTTTACGAAGTCAGCCGGCATCTCCCTGATAAATCGTAAGGAGGTGTATCCTGTACCAAAGTCGTCGATTGCCACACTATAACCTTCAGATCGAAGTTTGGACAAAAAGCGTGTGCCTTTTTCCATATCCTCAACTACCGCCGTTTCAGTCACTTCAAATGTCACTTTCTTTGTATCGATATGATACTGATTCCGTTTTTGTTCAATATATTTTTCAAGATGTTCATCCATCAAATCGATACCGGAAAGATTGATATTGAGATGAATACCATGCACCATTATTTCTCTAAAAGATTTATCGATAACATATTGCGTAATCTCACTAATGAGATTAAAGCGTTCGGCATATTCTATAAATTCTGAAATGTTTTTAAACTCATCTCCTTCAACTCTCAATAACGCTTCATATTTTACAATCTGATGTGTTCGTATATCCATAATAGGTTGAAAAACGAGCCTGAGTCTGTTTTCTTGCAAAATCTGTAGGATCTGTTGCCTTTTCGCGATGGCTCGTTGTGTAAATTGCTGGTACTCTTTAATATATGGATCACCATCATTGAAAACAATTAACCTGTCCCCGCCTCTTTTTTTTGCACTAAAAAGGGCTGCTTGTAAAAAAGCGTTGATTTTAAATGTCTCAATTTTTTCATGAACCAGGTAAGCACCAGCACTCACCGTAATAGCAAAAGGTGATGAGTGCTTAAATTCATGAGATATTTTATTGAAAAATATTTCTACCAATCTTGTGTCAACATCTTCCACAATCACTACAAATTCATCGCTTGAGACGTGAAATGCTTTGCATCTGTTCTTTTTAAAGATTGTTGCCAACAGTTTCAAAACCTCATCACCCGCTTGTACACCAAAATCGTCGTTGACATAAGAGAAATTGTCGATATTGAATTTGACGATATAATATGGAGGCTGCAGCGACTGTAAAAGCTGAAAAAGAGCGTATCTGTTCGGCAGCTTCGTCACAAAATCGTGACTGGCCATATACTCCAACTCTTTTTCAATTTTTTGCTCTTTTGAAATGAAATAGTACACAAGTATGGTAAATAAAAAGATCGCAAAAACCAAAACACCTTCCATAATGATATTTTGTTTTTCCTGTGCCATTACATAACTATCAAACTCTTTTTGCAGTTCACCAATCTTTTTTGAAAGAAGGTTATATTTTTGCTCAAACTCTAATTGCTTGTTTTCCAGTTGGTTTAGAGACATATAAATGATCATGGAATGCTGAAGAAAGTTTCGTACTATTTTTTTCTGCTCTTGCCTTTTGGCTAACGTTTCAATACTTTGAGCAAGTGCGAAAAAGGTTTGTCGATCCATCGGTTCATCGAGATAGATTTGATAATTGAGCTTTTCTATCATCTCTTGAACCTGTTTCAAAAGCTTAGGATTTGCTTTGACTGAGATCAAATCACTCTGGAGCGTTGGAAGGTAAAGAGCGGAACTTTTTATTAATGCACTCTCTTGCAACAGGCTCTCCATTGCATCCAACTCTTTCGCGAAGATTTTCCTGATATGGTTACAAACCTTTTTTTTATCGATCTGCTCGTTTAAATCGGATCTACAAATCAAAAAAAGGTTTTTTTCAAAAGCTTTTACAGCCTCTATGACATGATCGTGATTGACGAAATTCTCTCCCAAGACATTTTTGATACTCTCACGGATCAAGTGATTGTAATAATCAAGATTTTTCAAAGCGCTATTTAAAGTGTTGAAACGAGACATCTTTTTGTATTCGATAAACCGATCAAGATAGAGCATAACAAAAGAGAAAAAAGCGACAAATACAAAAACTTTGATCCACTTAATCATGGAGTCGACCCGTCAACGTTTTCAAAAATGCGACAATCTTCTCAGCCTCTTGCGAAGATATATCCCTGCCAAGCTGCACTTTTGCCATCCATATCACCGCATCTTTGAGACTTTTAATTTTTCCATGATGAAAATAGGGATAGGTCAAAGCAACATTTCGAAGACTTGGACATTTGACAGAGATTTGATTTTTCTGTTTTGAAAAATAGCCATATTTATAGTAAATATGCCCGCCAACCGCTTTTCCGTTATGGCATGCTATGCATCCAAAACGTTTAAAGAGTCTATAGCCCTCCTCTTCTTTTGGCGTCAGTTTTACTTTCCCTTCAAGATAAAGATCAAATTTCGATCCAGGTGTCGTTAGCGTCAGAAGATAACTTCGCAATGCCTCCACCAAAGCTTCAATATCCGCTTTTTTGAAATTTGCCTGCAAGCCTTCTCTCACCCAGCTGTTTTGATCGATATATTTTTGTAAGGATTCGGAAGTATTGCCCATCTTCTTCTCATCATACAAAACGATTGTGATCATTTCTCGCAATGAGTAGATCTTTTGTTGCCAGCTGTAAGCAAACTGATATTTGAGATTGTATATGGAAGGAACATTAAACAGCGTCTTTTTTCCAAGAGCCCCATTGGCTCTTTCTTGATTGAGCGTTCCCCCTTTTTTCAAATCGTGACAACTCGCGCATGAAACCTTTTTTGTAACGGAAAGGTTGGGATCAAAAAAGAGCTTTTTTCCTAGAATTTCTTTGGGCGTTAAAGATCTCTTTTCATGGGGAATCGGATCAATAATCATGTCTGCATAAGAGAAAGTAAATAAAAAAATAACCAATAGTTTTAAATATTCAGCATTTTTTAAATTCATATTACGATGGTAACAAAAAAAGTTTAAATAGGTCTAAAATCAGTGTGAAGTAACCTGGATGAGTAGGCCTTTGAGATATAAAGAAAAGGGATTGTTGAGAATATAGGGATGATCGATATCTTGATACATATGGGCAAGCACTTCCACTCTTTTGTGATTATCTTTTGCGGCTTTGAGTACAATGTGCACAAGATCATCCATATCTACATAGTGGGAGCAAGAAAAAAGAGCCAGTTTACCACCCTCGTCCAGCAACTTCATGGCATTGACACTGATATCTTTAAATCCTTTCAATGCACCACCTTTTTGATGTCTACTTTTGGCAAAAGATGGAGGATCCAAAACGACAGTATCAAACTTTGCTTTTTTCTTACGAAGCTCTCTTAAATAGTCAAACACATTAGCCTCTACAAATTTTCCAACCACACCATTGAGCCGGAAATTTGATTTTGCTAGAGCGAGGGCTTGAGAAGATATATCTACAATCTCCACATCGGCACCCTTTTTCGAAGCAGCATACAGACCAAACCCTCCACTGTTGCTAAAACAATCAAGCATTCGCTCTTTTTGTTTCATAAACTTGGTAACAATCGCTCTATTTGCTCTTTGATCTAGATAGAACCCCGTTTTTTGAGAGTTTTTGATATCAACTACAAAACGTATACCGTTCTCTTCGATTTCAATATGTTCCGGCAATGCACCGATCATTTTTTCAAAAGGCTCTTCTCCCTCTTTTCGCATCGCACTTTCAGGAGCTGTGATATAAGCTCCTTTTGGTGCTGTGATTTCAAATAGGGTCTTGACAATCTCCTCTTGAAATAGAAGAATACCGGCAGTGACAAAGTGGATGCTTAGATACTCTTCATACTTGTCCACAATGAGACCCGGTAGCATATCTGCTTCAGAGTGAATGAGTCTATACGCATTCGATGGAATATCAAGTCGTTTGTATAACGCTTCTTGAACTCTTTTTTTAAAAAAGTTGGCATCTATCGGTTCATTTGAAAAACTTAAAATTCGAATGGCAATAGTACTTTTTGGATTGATGTATCCAATTCCTAAAAATTTCCCCTGTTCATTTTCTATGTGTACGACTTCTATGCCAAATTTTTCCAAAGGAGTAACAATATCGCTTCTATATACCCAAGGGAAAAACTGCAAAAGGGTTTGGGAGGCCTTTTTATTGACAACAACTTTTTTCACTTTATACTCTCCAATGCTTGATATACCCTGATTGCTTGATGATGCTCTTTGACATCGTGACAGCGAATGATGGAGGCACCATTTTGAATTGCTTTGAGATGGATGGCCAATGTTCCTGGAAGACGCTCTTGCACAGCAGCTGGAACGATTGCATCGATCATCGATTTTCTACTGGCTCCCACTAAAACCTCATAACCAAATTTCGTAAACTCACTCAAATCTCTGATCAACTCTATATTGTCTTGCAGTCTCTTTCCAAAACCGATACCAGGATCCAAAATAATATTTTTGATATCAAATCGTTTCGCTTTTTCGATTCTCTCTTCGAAAAAACGGCTTACCTCTACAACCACATCTTCATAAAAAGGATTGTTTTGCATATCCTTTGGACGCCCTTTTTTATGCATGATGACAACTGTCGCACCATACCTGGAAGCTATCTGTGCAAGCTCGTCACTCTCTAGTCCAGTAATGTCATTTAAGATATGAAATCCATTTTGCAACGCATATTCGGCTACTTTTGGCCTATAGGTATCAATGCTGAACAGTACAGGAAAATGGTTTTTTTTGAGTGCATCTATAATCGGCTTCACTCTTGCCAATTCCTCTTCTTCACTGATCTCTTCACTGCCCGGTCTGGTGCTCATGCCTCCTATATCGATGATGTCCGCCCCATCAACGATCATTCTCTCAATCGCTTCAAGAGCTTTTTCTCCTTGAAATCGACTTCCGGGATAGAAACTGTCATCATTGGCATTGATGATCCCCATTATTTTTGTCTCGAACCGATTTCTTTTCAGATATCTTTGCAACTCTTTCGCCAAAGATTTCAGACCATATGGCTGAGCAAGCTCTTTTCGACTCAAAATCTCTATATGTTTTCTCGTTCCCATCAATAAAACATCGACCGATTTGAATGCGCAAGTAATGGTCCCGTTTGGAAGCGCTACATCGGCCCCGACACTCAATGCATCCTGCTTCAAAATATTGGCAGCACCCACGTGAAGATTTTTGATCAAAAAAAGCATTACTTCACACTTTTTGGACATGATGGTGATACCGGGTTTATCGACACCAATCTTTTTCATCAATTTGGAAGCATCAATGTGTGTATCGATCTTTTGTATCGTCACCTTCGCCTCTTTTTATGGGTTAACAAAATCAAACCGGCCGTGATCAAAACGTTGGAGATATTTGTATTGAGCTCGATAAGATGCAGTGCGTTGGAAAAGTAGTCCATCTCACGTTGTGAGAGAGGATATCCGTTTTTCAAAGCAAATTTTAGCATCGATTTGATAAGCTCTTTTGCTTCAACTTTTGTTATATCTTTTCGTTTGACGAGTTCATATAAAATCTCCAAATCAAACTTTTCCAAATCTATCTCTTGCGCCTCTTTGCTTTTTTCTTTCACTACGGGAAGTCTGGAAAGAATCGTTGGCAAAAAAGTGGATTTTGCTTTGGAAATCAGGATGAAACAGACATTTTTTGGGGGTTCTTCCAAAACTTTTAAAAGAGCATTTTGGGCATAGATATTAAATCTGTTCCCAAAAAGCAAAATATATTTTTTCTCTTTCGTAGCGATAAAAGCCTCTTTGATCGCCTCTTTGGCAAGTTCCAGTTTTATCTCGCTCTCTTCGAATATAGCAAGATTTTCGGACTCAAGCCCTTCTTGAAACTGCAGTTTTATAGCTTCAAAATCTTCACAAATAATGATTTTACTTTGGCCATCTATCATATTTGTAATGCAAACTCTCCAAAAATCGCCGCATCCAGGCTCTTTTCAAAAAGACGAAAAAGCTGCAACAGTTTCATATCGAGGAGTTCATCATAGGATTTAAGCGTAAAATTGTTCTGCATATCCTCGTCCATGATCCATAAAAAACTGTCATCTTTCCGTTTCGCTATTTTGACCAAAGGATAGTTGGACCGGCCCACATACCAGATAAAATACTCCCCGGCATAGGAAATATCGAGCATATCAAAAAAAAGCTCTATATCTTCGTTTGTCTGGATATTTTTGAGATAAGGAGCTGTTTTTTTGAGATTGTAGATGGGAATGAAAGGACGGGTTTTCAGCGATTTGTTAAATGTCGTGATAGCGTAGTCACAAAACCAGTCCCGTTCATCGTCTGTGAGCATCAATACACTATAGCCCGATATGATCTTCTTTAAAGCATCCATAGCCAGAGGAAGCCACTCATAGCGACGCTCCTCCAGCCAGTTCATCATACTTTTATCGTAGCGGATAGTCTTTAGAGTCCATTGATCAAAAGTGGTTTGTTCGCTCATTTATCCAGTTCGTATGCGGCGTGCAAAGCCCGGACCGCAAGCTCTCCATATTTTTCATCGATGATCATCGATATTTTGATCTCGCTGGTGCTGATCATTTCGATATTGATATTCTCTTTTGCCATGGTCTCGAAAGCTTTGCTGGCAACGCCGCTATGAGACTTCATACCAACCCCGACAATACTTACTTTTGCAACATCGGGATCATATTCAATCTTTTCATACTCCTCTTTAAACTGCTCCATCACCTTTTTCACTCTCTCTAGCTCATTTTGCGGAACAGTAAAATCAAGGTTTGTTTTGCCATCTTCACCGATCGTCTGCACGATCATGTCCACATTGATATTTTCACTGGCCAACGCTTTGAATATCTCCGCTGCAATACCCGGTCTGTCCTTGACACCTCTTAGACTCACTCGTGCTTGATTCTTATCAAGCGCAATGCCGCTCACCAAAGGTTTTTCCATGATATCCTCTTCCTTTGTAATGATAGTTCCTGGATTGTCGTTGAAACTGCTTTTCGCTTCAATCACGACGCCCAGTTTCTTTGCAAGTTCCACGCTTCTGTTTTGCAGTACTTTTGCACCAAGACTCGCAAGTTCCAACATCTCGTCGTAGCTAATTTTCTCTAACTTCTTCGCTTTTGGCTCAATCCTCGGATCTGTCGTATAGACACCATCCACATCAGAATATATTTCACACTTATCTGCATGGAGAGCCCCAGCGATGGCGACCGCAGTCAAATCGCTTCCACCGCGACCAAGTGTCGTTACCTGACCATCTTCCGTAATTCCCTGAAATCCTGCAACGACTACAATCTTACCCTCTTTCAAGGCATTTTGCATCGGCTCTGGATTGATCTTTTCGATACGTGCGACAGTATGGGATTTGTCTGTCACGATGCCAGCTTGCCGTCCTGTCATCGCAACGGTGGGATAGCCCATCTCATTTAAAGCGATTGAAAGCAGTGCCGCAGTGACACGTTCACCACTGCTTAAAAGCAAATCCATATCTCTTCTGCTTGGCGTAGCACTGAAATGCTTTGCAAACTCGATCAATTTATTGGTCTCTCCGCTCATAGCAGAGACTACAACTACCACATCGTTGCCGGCTTTTTTCGTTTGTGCCACCCTTTTGGCAACATTTTCTATCCGCTCAAGCGATCCAACACTCGTTCCCCCATATTTTTGTACGATCAACATCAAAAATACCCCTCTTTTTTGAAATACTCCAAAACTTTTTTATAGACCGGTCTTTTGAAAAATGTCACATAATGAAAAAGATCCTTGTATGGAACAAATTTATAATCATTGAACTCCGGCTCTTTTGTATCCAGATCGATTTTCGCTTCGGGTTTGAGCTTGACAAGAAAATATTTTTGGGTCTGCCCATCGTAAGGATACATCTTTTTCGCTATCTTTTTTGGAAAATCGTAACTCACCCACTCCGGAAATTCGGCAATGATTTCTATCTTATCTGTGCCAATCTCCTCTTTAAGCTCTCGAAGCAAGGCCTCTTTGGGACTCTCACCCTTATCGATACCACCTTGAGGAAACTGCCACGAATCTGGCACATCACTTCTTGCAGCAATGAAAAACTCCACTTTTTTTGGATAGTTGCTACTCAATACAATTGCTGCCACATTCGGCCTATATCTCTTTTTTTCCATTCTTTCCTCATGCCGCAGGAGAATCCCGCTTCGGTATCGCTTTTTTAATCGCTATAATACCCACAAAGGTTTTAAAAAAGGATAAAATTGCTTCTATATTGTCACATCCCTTTTTGTGATAGCAAATGTCATTACTGCGCTTTCAACTCCTTTACTTCCAATCATCATCTAAAAAAAGAGTATATGGACGCATTTTTACGACAACTCAAATTTGACCTTGACCGTTTTGGAGTCAAAAAGCTTGAGACAGTCTACATTGGTGGTGGTACTCCCTCCACCATAAAACCGAAACTCTACGAGCCCCTTTTTGACACAATAACCAATCTCATTGATGAAGATACAGAAATCACCATTGAAGCCAATCCAAACAGCGCTACCAAATCCTGGCTGGAAGGGGTAAAATCTTTGGGAATCACCCGTATCAGTTTCGGCGTACAAAGCTTTCATGAAGAAAAATTGAAACTTCTTGGAAGAGCCCATACTCCACAAGATGCCATCAAAGCGGTAGAAACGGCTTTCAAAGCTGGAATTGAGCATATCAGTATCGATCTTATTTACGACACCATACTCGATAGCAAAGAGCTATTGCAAAATGAGGTCATGCAAGCAATCAAGCTTCCTATAGATCACATATCAGCATACGCCCTCATCTTAGAAGAGGGAACACCCTTTGAAAACAAGATGGAGATGAAAAAAGATGACGAACACCAAGGCTATTTTCTAAAAGAGCTCATTCCATTCGAACAGTACGAGGTCTCCAATTTTGGAGAGTACCGTTCGAAGCACAATCTTGGATACTGGCAACTCAAATCCTATCTTGGCATAGGATGTGGTGCTGTCGGATTTGCTCACAAAAAACGATATTATCCAAGCAGTGATCTTTTAGCATATATCAAAAATCCAACGATGTATGAAGAAGAAATCTTAAGTGAAAGTGAACTCCGATTCGAAAAGATATTTTTGGGACTTCGCAGCATTGTAGGAGTCGATATGCAACTTCTCGATGCCCAAAAAGTCGCTCTACTTCAAGAAGAGAAAAAAGTCGAGATACGAGAAGGAAGACTCTATAACAAAAACTTTTTTTTAGCTGATGAAATAGCTCTGTTTCTATGCGAAGAAACTTGATTTGATTCGAATATTATGTAAAATCTTTTTCTTGATAGATTGCAATTTTTCTGATTTGATAGTTCGTAAAAAATCTTGAATCAACTGAACGCTTTTACTATCGAGTTCATATCGCTTTACAATTTCAAAAAGATCTTGCAGTTTTATTTTTTGCTCTCGCTTTGATTCTACAATCTCTTGTATCTCCATATAAGGATCAAAGATCCCATAGGTTTTGGCAACCTCCTCCATATCACTGACACAACGGAAAAAATAGCGTTCATTTTTCGGACCCGTAGCCACACTACCAACGGCAAATCCAACCAAATAGACCTCATCATCATTAAATTCATCGTCGCTTAAGTAGTATTTGTGATGCATGTGACCAAAAATCTTTTTATTCACAGCAGGTTTGACATAGTTGTAGTTGACAATGGAATAGAGTTCATCCACTGTCGGCAAACGCCAAGATCTTCCAAAAAGATGGAGATTCTCGCAGTATTGCTGCGCCTCTTCATAATTGGACTTTTTTGCATCTCGTTTTTTATCGTACGGTTCCCAATAGATTTTGTTCTTATAGTCTGCCACCATACCGTTTGCAAGCTTTTTAAAATCTTGGTCCAGTTGATGGATCTTTGCTTCATTTGTACAGATGACATACGCTTTCGTATCTTTTGGTGTAGGTGTAATATCTCCGTCTTGCAGATAAAATGCAAAAGCGGGGATCGCTTTGTTTTGGACAAATATTTCACTCTCGTGACGGATATTTTTCTCAATTCTTGCCTCACCCAAAGTATTACCGCTCCAATACAGCTTATCTTTTCCAAATCGTTTTACTTGACCTCTGAGTTCAAAAAGCTCCCAAATCTCTGCTATTCTCCACTCTTTTCCAAGTTTTTTGCACGCATGCAACGCTTCTAAATAGGTGTATGTCCCAGGTATTTCTTTTACTTGGGCAAAAAGCAATATAGGTACAAAAAGTAGTACAAATTTCATTCTTCCCCTTTTATTATGGATTAGGATATGATACTTTATCAAATTGTAATATCTTTTGATGTACAATTTTCCAAATTTCCGATAAGGAACTCTTTATGTTTGGCATGGGTTTTACTGAGATATTGATGATTGCCGTTGTGGCAGTTATTTTTTTGGGACCAGACAAGTTACCGCAATTTCTTGTGGATGTAGCCAAGTTTTTTAGAAGCGTCAAACGAGCGGTGAATGATGCAAAAACGCAGCTAGAGCAGGAAGTAAAACTCACTGAACTCAAAGACGAAGCTCTCGAATACAAAGAAAAATTCCGTTCAGTTACCGAAGAGATGGGTTCCATCACCGCAGAACTTCAAGAAGATCCTTTGGCGGAAGTGGAAGAGATCAAATCTGCAATCGAGAGCGAACCGAAACGGGAAGTTGTAAAATTCAAAAAGAAAAAACTGATTGATGAAGATAAGGATCAAGTGAATGTTTGAAGAGCTCAAACCCCATTTAGCAGAACTTCGTAAAAGACTCCTCATTATCATCGCAACCCTTTTTGTGATGTTTGTGGTCTGTTTTGGATTTTGGGAACATATTCTGGATTGGATGATCATGCCTTTGAAACAAGCCCTTCCTCCAGGAAGCAATGTCATCTTTACCAAGGTTGGTGAAGCGTTTTTTACTGCACTCAAAGTCTCCTTTTTTGCTTCCTTGATCGTGAGCTTACCAGTCATTTTTTGGCAGTTGTGGCTCTTTATCGCTCCAGGACTGTATGAACATGAAAAAAAGCTTGTTCTTCCTTTCGTGATTGCAGCAACGGGAATGTTTGTTACAGGAGCACTTTTTGCATACTATGTGGTCTTCCCTTTTGGATTTAGCTATTTGATCAATTTCGGCTCCCAGCTCTTTACCGCACTGCCAAGTATCGGAGAGTATGTGGGATTTTTTACGAAACTGATGATAGGCTTTGGCATCGCTTTTGAACTCCCTGTTATAACATTTTTCCTGGCAAAGCTCGGCCTTGTCACAGACGAGAGTCTCAAAAGTTTTTTCAAATATGCCATCATCATCATCTTTTTGGTTGCAGCTCTGCTCACTCCACCGGATGTTCTCAGTCAGCTCTTGATGGCTGGGCCACTGGTCATATTATATGGAGTATCGATTCTTATAGCTAAGATGGTCAATCCTGCCCAACCTGAAGAGGAAGAGGAAGAGGAGAGCGAATAATGCTCGATCCCTTGAAGGTGGATAGCTACGACTATCACCTTCCCCCTCACCTCATAGCAAAAGAGCCGGTGCAACCAGCAGACAGGGCAAAACTGTTAATCTATGATAGAAAAACAGATACTATCACTCATACGATTTTTAAAAATCTTCCACAATTTCTTCCCCAAAAGACACATATTGTTTTCAACGATACAAAAGTGATAAAAGCCAGAATTTTTGGCCATAAAAGCAGTGGTGGTAAAATAGAACTGCTCATCAATCGTCCTTTAGAAAATGAGAGATTCAATGTCTTTATCCGGGGAAAAGTGAAGGTTGGAACAACGCTTCACTTTTCTCAAGGCCTCCAAGCCATAGTAGAAGAGCTGATTGAAGATGGAACTCGTATCGTCACATTTTATCACGACGAAAAGCGGCTATCCTTTCATGAACTTTTACCGATTCTTGATACAATTGGCTCAATTCCGCTCCCACCATATATCGATCGAGCGGCGAAAAAAGAGGATGAAACGAACTATCAGCCAATCTTTGCCAAAAAGGCAGGGGCCGTCGCGGCACCGACCGCATCACTCCATTTCACTGAACAGATGCTCAATTCTATGGCAAAAGAGTTTCCATTCCATTTTGTAACGCTCCATGTGGGAGCCGGTACGTTCAAACCCGTGGAAGCCAACCTCATCACCGAACACGCCATGCATTCAGAATATTATGAAATCCCCAAAGATACTATTGAAGTGATTGAAAGTGACGAAAAAGTTCTGGCAGTAGGCACGACCGTCACGAGAACGATCGAATATTACGTCCGGACGAAAAAAAGCTTTGGAGAGTGTGACCTTTTCTTAAATCCTCTCAATCCCCCCAAAAGAGTCGATCATCTTCTTACCAACTTTCATCTGCCAAAATCGACGCTTATTATGTTGGTAGCCTCATTCATTGGACTGGAAACGACCAAAAGAGTCTATCAAGAGGCCATTGAAAAAGAGTACCGGTTTTACAGCTATGGCGATGCGATGCTTATCTTATGATAGATTAAGATCAAGAGACTTATAATTGAAGAGCATCATTGCATAAAGGATCTATATGCAACTACTATTTATCAGACATGCTAAGGCATTATCGAGAGAGGAGTGGCAAGAGGATGATCTATTGCGTCCACTCAGCAAAGATGGTATCAAAAAAGCCAAATTATTTTTCAAAAAATTTCCTTTGATGTTTCAGATCGATGTCATCGTATCTTCTAAAGCTGTGCGTGCAGTTCAAACGGCCAAACTGTTACAAGAAGTCTATCCCAACGCGAAATACTACGAAACTTCCAGACTCAATCCAGGAGCGACACCACTCAAATATGAAGAGATGATCGAACGGTTCCGAAGCTATCAAAATGTGGCTTTCATAGGACATGAACCCGATATTTCACAAACAATCTCCCATCTCATCGGATGTGAGGAGGCAAACATCCTTATCAAAAAGGGTTCAGTGACTCAATTGCAAGGGGATCATATTTTCGAACTTACAGGTATGATCTATCCAAAGCTTTTACGCAACCTGGAGTGCTAATGGAACTCAAAGGCGGAGATCTTAGCAAAATACTTATTTTTGCTTTTATTGTCTTGGTTGGACTTGTAGGTACCTATCTTGAATTTCGTAAACCGAAAGAGAAAGAAGATCAATTCGAAATTGATCAAAAAAAGATCAATCAAGAGATCTTGGAGGAGCTTGAAAAACATGAAAATAGCCACATTTAACGTCAATTCCATCAATGCCCGACTTGAACTGGTCAAAAGATGGTTAAGTGAGAAAAATCCT
This sequence comes from Nitratiruptor sp. SB155-2, assembly GCF_000010325.1. Taxonomy (GTDB): domain Bacteria; phylum Campylobacterota; class Campylobacteria; order Campylobacterales; family Nitratiruptoraceae; genus Nitratiruptor. The sequence goes on from NC_009662.1 coordinate 1,168,634, forward strand.
ATCGATATTTTATGCCTGCAAGAGATTAAATGCGAAGAGAATCGTTTCCCTTTCAAAGATTTTGAAGAGCTTGGCTTTCAGTGTGCCGTTTTTGGTCAAAAAGCCTACAACGGCGTTGCCATCTGTTCAAAATATGGTTTTGAGGAGGTACAAAAAGGGTTTGGCGATCCTTTCTGGGATGGACAGAAGCGTTTCATTCAAGCAAAAATCAATGGCACTCACTTCTGCAATGTATATGCTCCTCATGGAGATTTTGATGGTGAAAAGCACATCTACAAACTGCAGTTTTTTAAACATCTCAAAGAGTATATGACGCAATTCGATCTAAAAAAAGAGAATATTGTAGTTGTAGGTGATATGAATGTGGCAAGAGAGGATATCGATGTATGGGATGCCGAGCTCCTTCGTAACACAATCGGTTTTATGGACGATGAGCGAGAAGCATTCGAAGATTTTTTATCTATAGGTCTTGTTGATCTCTTTCGGGAATGCCATCCCGATACGAAACAGTTTACCTGGTGGGATTACAAAAACGGAGCCGTATGGAGAGACGAAGGAATGCGAATCGACTATATCCTAACTTCACCTGCCATGAAGGAGCGTTGTGAATCGATTGAAGTGGATATGTGGACGAGGAAGAGAAGATCCCCTACTCCAAGTGATCATGCACCGGTAGTCGGAGTATTTCGTGATCAAAAAAAATTATAAACATCTTGTCATTCGTTTCACTCAAAACTCAAAAGATCTTTTAAAAGCTTCCAACGATGTCATAAAATGGAGTGTATTAGCCATAGTTATAGGTATACTCGTTGGCTTTGGAGTGGCCTGGGCATTAAAACTACTGGAGTATTGTATTCAAGAAAGAAACATCCATATTCCTTCACTTTTTCTTTTCCTTCCCCTCCTTTTGGGTACCATCTCGTATCTTCTTTTTCGTTTTTACAAAGAGGTCATAGGAGATGGTACCGAAGAGATTATCAAAGAGGCTATATATAGTGACAGAAAGCTCAATGTTTCTCGATTCTTTCTCAAACAGGTCGCAAATTTTTGCACCATGATTTTTGGAGGTTCTGTTGGAAAAGAAGCCCCCTCGGCACAAATGGGAGCCTATTTTTCAAAAATCACAGGGAAACTCTTTCATATTCGTACAACAGAACAGATCATTCTCATTATCACAGGCACGAGTGCAGGGTTTGCCGTAGTATTTGGAGCCCCTATTGCAGCCGGTTTTTTCGCTCTGGAAGCACTTTTTGCCGGTAAGATTTTATATCGCGTTCTCGTACCATCCCTCATTTCCAGTTTTATTGCCTATTGGTGCATGCATATAGTCGATATCCATTATATCTACCATCCTGTTACCGTAGGTCTCGTACCCAATTTTTGGGAGCTTTTCAATATTATAAAAACGGTCTTCGCAGGACTCCTTTTCGGTTTTTTGGCTTATCTGTTTATCGTTCTCATGCAGTGGTCTGGAAAACTGGCCCTCAGCGAAACGGTCCATCCTTTTTTAAAAGGATTTCTAGGAGGAGTGATTCTTGTAGCCGTTGCCTTTACCTTTGGAGATCAATATCTAGGTCTTGGGTTGAGAACGATAGATCTTTCATTGTCGCACGAGACACAGATTGCCTGGTATACACCTTTTATAAAACTCTTTACTACATTTGTCACATTAGGAAGTGGAGGAAGCGGAGGGTTTGTTACTCCTATTTTATTTGTTGGTGCAACCTTCGGAAATTTTTTGGGTCACTTGCTCGATTCCAATATATCCCTCTTTGCAGCGCTAGGATTCGTCTCTGTTCTGAGTGGTGCTACAAATGCTCCAATTGCTTCGACAATTCTTGCAGCGGAGCTTTTTGGCATTGAAACAGCCCATTTCGCAGCGGTTACATCGATCATTTCATATCTCATATCGAGTAAAAAGTCGGTATTTGACCCTGAGATCTTAGATACCATAGAGCAAAAATTTAATCGTCATATTCACTGACACCGGGCACACACACCCATAATCATAACGGACGATTCAGAAGGCTCAAACCCTTCGGGCAATTCTATCTCAAGGCATTTTGGTTCATCTACATCATACACTTCTCCACACTTTTGACAAACAAAATGGCTGTGTTTATGCTTCGTTACTTCAAATTTACTTTTTCTGTTAGGGATCTTTATCTCTTGGATGATCCCGGAATCAAGCATTGTATTGATGTTTTTATAGACAGTAGCCAAAGAGATAGTGACGAATTCCTTCTTTATTTCACTGTAAATATCTTCGATATCGGCATGCCCTTTTTTATCAAGAATACCCAGCATTGCTACCCGTTGAGGCGTGGATTTGAGTTCTTTACTTTTCAGCATTTCTGTATAGATATGATAGCGATTTTCCACTTTTCCCCCTTTATATTTACTGCATTTATACATCATTCATTACTAGTTTGTCAAAAATTTTACTATATAATTATTTTATTAAGATAGAAATAAGAATATTATTTGATAATTTTTTTCTTTAAAATTAATTTTTTTGTAAGTATATTTTAGCAAAAATAGACCCATAAAGGAGAAATCATGGCTCGTAAAGGGATAAGCATCCTCAAAGGAATAGAAGCGAACGAAATCATAGCGCTACTCAACAAGGCCTATGCCGATGAGTGGCTGGCCTATTATCAATATTTTATTGAAGCGAAAGTTGTAAAAGGGATCATGAAAGATGGTGTTGTAGCCGAACTGAACCAGCACGCTGCTGATGAACTGAGGCATGCCACCATGGTGGCAGACAGAATTTTGCAACTTGGAGGAGAGCCGCTGTTACATCCAAAAGATTGGTTCATTCATGCAAACTGTGCTTATGAAGCTCCCACAAATCCTAATGTGTTAAATGTTTTGGAACAAGCCATCAAAGGGGAGCAATGTGCCATTGAAGTCTATAGCCGATTAGCTGAAATCACACAGGGAAAAGATATAGTCACATACGATATAGTGAGCCAGATATTGGCTGATGAAGTGGAGCATGAAGAGGATTTACAAGGACTGTATGAAGATATCCAAGAGTTTATCCATAACATAAAAGGAGAGATCCAATGAAAAAAGTGATCCTACTCTGTTTTTCACTAGCCCTTATTGCAGCTGAGCCTTTCGTTTCCGCCCATTGGCTTAAAAATCATCTGAATGACAAAAATATCGTCATATTAGATGTATCCAGTCCAAAGCTTTATAAAAAAGAGCATATACCAAAAGCGATCAATGCGCCAATTTCATTATGGCGCAAAAAAGTTGGCCATCACGCTCTTTTAAAAAATCCTAAAAAATTGGAACGAGTGATACGCTCTCTTGGAATTACCCAAAATTCGCATGTGGTTCTTTATAGTCACCGATGGGGAAAAGATTTTCTAAAAACGAGCTATACAGCATTTGCATTGGAGGCCATGGGTTTTACCAATAGCTCTATTTTAGATGGTGGATTGGATGCATATCGAAAAATTGCCAATCTTACAAATAAGAGCCAGACGCCAAAACTGTCTCATTTCAAGGCAACTTTCCATCCTGAACTTATAGCAGACAAATCTATGGTTTTAGCAAATATCGGTAAAATGCGTATGATCGATGCAAGAAATCCGATTTTTTATTTTGGAGCCGAAAAACAGAAGGTACTCGCAAGAGCCGGCCATATTCCAAAAGCAACAAGCTATTTTTGGGTTTTTAGCTTCCATGATGAGAAGATCAAAGATCCAAAAGAGTTACATGAAATGCTTATCGATGGATTGGGGCTCGATCCAGATAGCCCCGTGATCACCTACTGTACCGGTGGACTTGAAACAAGTATGAATTGGTATATCCTTCATCGAGTACTCGGTTTCAGTAAAGTCAGACTCTACGATGCGAGTATGAAGGAGTGGGCGAACGATCCGGATACGCCGCTCACAAAATACAAATGGGAGTGAAATATGAAAAAAATAGTCGTAACCGCATTGAGCATAGCTTCCCTTTTTGCATCCGAATGCAGTGTACAAAATCTCACATGGACTGCATATAAGACACCTCTAAAACTTGGAGTCACAGGAAGCTTTGACAAAATCGCTTTTACCCAAGGCAAGCAGTGCCTGGAAGGTGCCAAGGTAACAATAAATAAACACAGCGTCAATACAAAAAATCCAGGACGGGACAGAACATTGGATCAATTTTTCTTTTCACTTCTCAAAGGAGATATCGTAGCAAAGATTCTTAAAGTTCATGAAAAGAGACTTGATGTTGCCATCACCCTCAATGGCATTACAAAAACAGTGCCCTTTACCTATACAAAAGATGGAAATCTCATTCAAGCTAAAGGAGTCATCGATATATTCGACTTTCAAGGAAATAAAGCTCTAGCCAGTATCGCAAAAGCCTGTTTTGACAAACATCAGGGGAAAACCTGGAACGACGTTACACTTACTTTCGAAATCGCTCAATAATCATATCTAGTATAGAAAGAGCAATCGTAAAAAGGCAGCGGCAAAAAGGAAAACTCCCAAGCCCTGCCATACTCCTCCAATAAATACCAGCAAAATACCGAGAAGCATCACTGAAAAACTCGCAATTATCGGACGTATGTACTCTTTGAACTCTTTTCGTATCCACTCAAGTTGCAGTGGAGACATCTCAACTTGCAGGTTCCCTTCACTTGCCTTTTTGATAGTCGTTTTGAAATCTTTTGCAACGTAAGGGCTCTCCTTTATCTCATCAAAAATCATCTCGAATATTGAATCTTTGTATCCCAACGCTCTTGGAATGTTTTTTTGTAAAATCGGTAAAATATCCTTCACTCCGTTAAAATTTTCTATATACGTGGTTCCAAGTCCTTCAATAATCGCGCTGGCTCTAAGGATATATATCGCCTCCTGAGGCAGTTTAAAAGGCAGATCCCTCATCGACTCAAGGAGCTCAAAAGCCAGTTTTTGCATATTGAGTGCATTCAAACGCTCATTACTAAAAATTTCAAACATATTTTCAACCAGCTCTGCAGTTGCACCTTTTGGTGCTTCATACGCTATAACACCGAGTTTTTTTGCACTGGTGATGTAGAGTTCATAATCTTTTTCATAAGCAGATTTCACCATCTCGATAATAGCGACTCGCACGTCATTTGGAATTCTTTTGACCATTCCAAAATCAAGCAGTATAAGCTCACCTCTTTCATTGATCAAAAGATTTCCCGGATGGGGATCGGCATGAAAAAAACCGACGATAAGCATCTGTTCCGCATAAAAATCGATGAGCCGCTCCAATATCTGATGGAAGTCGATACCCATCCGCTGGAGCGCCTTTTTGTCATCGAACCGAACACCATCCATAAAACTCATGACAAGTGCATCGTCGCTGCAATAACATTCATAAGGTTTGGGAAATAAAATCTTGCAATGCGCATAGTTTTTTGCGAACTTTTTAAGGTTTTGTAGCTCTTTTGTAAGACTCACCTCTTGGACAATCATATCGGCAAATTCGTTTATCACAGCCTCTATCGAGTTTTTTGTATATTCGCTAAAAAGCGGACGAAAGAGAAGATTGATCCCTTTTAAGATCCTGATATCGCTTCGAATCCGTTTTTCTATGTTGAAACGTCTCAGTTTTACAGCGACCTCTTCTCCACTCTTCAAGATAGCTTTATGCACCTGTCCAATCGAAGCGCTTGCTATCGGATTTGAGTCAAAGTAAACAAATGGAGAGTTTTCAAAAGCTTTTTGGAATACCTTGTTTAGTTCATCCTCTTTCATCGGTGGTAATTCATCGTGCAAGGTTTTGAGCTCTTTGAGATACGACTCGTCAAAAAAGTCTGCCCTAGTAGCCAGAACCTGGGAAAGTTTAATGAAACTTGGTCCCAGTTCGACAATGACTTGTCTCATTTTTTGAGGTTTATACGGTTGTATTCCTAAAAATGAAGGTCTCTTTTTTATCAATAGGAAAAAAGAGAGTAACAATAGAAAGATCTTATAAATTCTTCCTAGTGAATAGTTATTTTTCAAGGAGCTTCTTCAACTCTTCGATATCATTTTTTGTTGCAAGTCCCAATTCAGAAACAACCTCTTTGAGCAATTTTTTGAGCTCTTGTTTGGCCCTGATTTCTTGCTCTTCTCCCTTCTCTTTCGCCTCTTCAATAATTTTTTTTACCTCCTCTTTGGAGACCTTCCCCTTTTCAGCAAGCTTTTGTAACTCCGCTTCCACCTTCTCTTTAGCAAGCAGTGCACTGCCGATTCCGAGCGTCAACATATCTTTTAGCATAACTGCTCCTTGCTTTTTTTCTATTATATCTTATTGTAAACGGACCTTGATATGCACCGTTTCTCTGCCCCGTAGAACTGTTAAAGTAATTTCGTCTCCATGGTTAAACTGCTCCAACATATCTTGCAGTTCTTGGAAACTATGCACCTTTTTGCCATTGACAGCCACGATAATATCGCCAAAAACTATTCGTCCGTCAGGATAGAGTATAGTCGGTTTGAGCCCTGCTACTGCCGCTGGGCTTTGAGGATCTACTTTTAAAACCACGACCCCTTCTATTCCAAATCTTTTTTGCAAAACTCTATTGATACGATCATCACTCTCTACACCAAGCCTTGGAGGCAGATAACGGCCATACGCAATGAGTGAGCTCACCACACGATTCACCGTATTGATAGGAATGGCAAAGCCGATCCCGGCACTTGCACCGCTGGGACTGTATATTGCGGTATTGACACCGATTACCCTGCCGGCACTATCTAGAAGTGGTCCTCCGGAGTTTCCGGGATTGATAGGGGCATCGGTTTGGATGGCTCCTTTGATTTTGGCCCCACTCTCCTCATCGATGACACGATTGAGTGCTGAGATGATGCCCATCGTCATCGTCCAATCCAATCCAAAGGGATTGCCGATAGCATACACTATCTGTCCAACTCTAAGCTTATCGCTATCTCCAATGATGACCGGCTTCATAATGCCTGGAATCGGTTTGATTTTCAGTACCGCCAAATCGTGCGATGGATCGGCTCCTACAAGCGTTGCTTTGTATCCAAGACCGTTACTGAGTGTCACAACCGCTTCACTGGCACCCTCAATCACATGAAAATTGGTAACGATATGACCGAAATTGTCCCAGACAAATCCGCTTCCCGTGCCCCTCGGAATATCCCATACATTCAAACTCCAGTAGTCTACCACTTTTTGGAGTGTTGAGATGTAAACGACACTCGGTTTGGCCTCTTCGAAAATTTTGATGTTGCTCTTTTCGATACTCATCAAATCGCCCCGAGGAGTGACGGGTTTTGGTTTGGCCGCTATCATCACTTCTACAAGAGGAATCATCCGCCATAGCACAAGGACCAAAAGTCCCGCCAAAAAACCGGCAAATATCTGTTTTCTCATTCCTTTTCCTCACATTTTGGAACCACAGTCACTACAGCGCTCTCTTTATTGAAAATAAGCAGTTGGTTTTCAAATGCCATGTAGTAATCATGCATCCCTTCATAACAATACTTCATGGATGAAATATCGACAAATTTCCGAATATGTACCAAAACGGTTTCAGGAATTGGTGTATCATTTTTTTGCTGTTGAATAGGTTGTGTTTGCTTTTTTTCAACGAGTATATAGCGAACTTTCTTTCCGTTCTCTTCCACCTCTTCGGCTTCAATTTCTCCTTTGACAATCATGTGGATCACTTGCGCTCTGCTCATCTTTTTCATTTTTGCATATTTATTCAAAGGAATACGTTCCATCATGCTCCTTTATAAACTATTTTTAGATTCTGTATTTCTATCAGGCCTTGCAACTCGGCTTCCAAAATCCTCTCACCGAACCGCTGCAAAGCCTCTTCATATAAAGGATTTGTTTTGAGATATTCAATGAAAGCGTCCCTCTTTTCTTTTCCGACGAACTGATCAATATCCCATATCACTTCTGCCACGCCCTCTTTGATCAAATCGTTCGTCCCTTCGCTTTCTCCCATTCTATGCGGCAAGACATAGATCTTTTTCCCAAACTTTTGTGCTATTTCGGCACTTCGCATACTCCCGCTGTTTCTGTCTGCCTGGGTAATGACAAGGTATCCACCGAGGGCTACGACCGTTTCGTTACGTACGACGAAACTCCATTTCGTAGCCCTTTTTCCATAATCAAACCGGCTAAGAACCAAACCCTCTTTTTCAATCTTTTCAATGAGTCCTGCATTCACCGCGGGATAGCGAATATCCAAACCCGTTGCAACAACGGCAATGGTATTTGAAAATCCGGCTCCTTTGTGTGCCAAAGCATCCACTCCCATGGCAGCGCCACTGACAACAACATACCCTTTCTGGGCCAAAGCAGCAGCGAGCTGTATGGTTTTGGCTTTGGTATAGCTGTTTGGCCTTCGAGTCCCTACGATAGAGACCTTAGGTCTTTGTAAAAGTTGCAGATCCCCCTTATAGTAGTGTTTTACACCTTCTATCTCAACCAAAATAGACTCTCCAAACCGTAGTGGCCACGACAGTGACGAGGATGACACCAAGCAGATTGACCCAAAAACCTATTTTCGCCATCTCTTTTATCTTGATGACGCGAGAACTCATCACTATCGCATTAGGCGGGGTTGCAATAGGCAACATAAACGCGTAACTTGCCGCAATAGTCGCTGTGAAAAGGATGATAGGGGTCGGAAAATGATGTTGCATACTAAATTCATACAGTATTGGCAAAATAATGGAAGTGAGCGCCGTGTTGCTTGTAATTTCTGTAGCGAAGGAGACGAAAAGAGCAATGATAAAAAGTAAAAGCGGTAAAGAAAACCCGGAAAAAACAGAGAACTCCTTCGCGATTGATTCAGCAAGTCCTGTCTGAATGAAAGCTTTTGCGATCGCAAAACCGGCTCCAAATAAAAAAACGATCTCATAGGGCATCTCTTTGGTATCACTCCATTGTAAGATATCGACCCCGGGGAGAAAGAGCATCAATCCAAAACCCAATAAAAGTATTTTCTCATTCATGCTCCATCCAACAAGAGGTCTAAAAACAGCATTTACCAGCAACAATCCAACGAGCGTACCTAAAATCAAAAGAAGTTTTTTTTGCTCTCTCGTCAATTCTCCTATCGGCTCAAGCGCACATGAAATATCTCTATCTTTAACACGTAATGAGAGAAACCAAGGAACAATCAATAACATGCCAATAACGACAGGTATCGTCAATCCCATCCACTCCAAAAAGGTAGGCTCTTGGATATTCCAATCCTCCAAAAAACCAAGAAGAATAAGGTTTGGAGGCGTCCCTATAGGAGTAAATATGCCTCCGATACTCGCTCCATAAGCAGTCGCCAAAAGATATCGGACTTTCAGTGCAGGGTCTTCAGTCAAAAAAAGAGCGATTGGGACAAGCATGATCGTTACTGTGGTATTGGACAAAAAAGCACTGAGTGTAGCGGAAGTAACCGCCAAGGCATAGATGACTCCCCGAGCACTTTTTGGAAAGAAACGTAATAGTCTATTGGCTATGATTTGGTGCAGGAAGGTTTTTTGCATTCCGATAGCCAGTAAAAATCCTCCTATGAAAAGAAAGATTATCGATTTTGAATAGTTTGGAGCAGTACTCTTCATATCCAAAATGCCAAACAGGGGAAAAAGAATCAGTGGTAGCAGCGATACAACACCAAGTGGCAACGCTTCGCTACTCCAAAGATAAACGAGGGTTGCAACGATGCCCACCAAAAAAGATTGCTTCAAGGTAAAAAGTGTCGAAGAAAGGAAAAAAAGGATTGTTCCAAGCACTATAGAAATCAATATATGCCGCACAGTAACCCTTTATTTGAGAAGACTATCTACATATATTAGTTGAACTTGATTTAAAATATCTTTAGACTTCCGAAGGGCTTTGAGTGTTGCGGGATGGGGATGGCCTATCGCAATGGCAACCCCTCGTTTTTTTGCAAGTGCAACGGCTTGACGCAGCTGATTTTTGATGTAAGCCACATTTTGCTCATTATCCAAAAATACGTTTCTTGCAAGATAGGGTCGTCCAAGCTCTTTATCCAGTTTTGGTACGACGGTCTGCGCCGTCGTTCTACTGTCCAAAAAGACGAAATGGTACTTATCCAGTACCTTATATAATCGTTTCATCGCTTCATAATCCGCCGTAAAGCGGCTTCCCGTATGGTTGTTGATCACTTTCGCTTTTGGAAACTCTTTTCGTATTTTTGCGATAACTCTCTCGATTGTTTGAAGAGAAGATGTGATTCGCAACGTATCTGGTTCTTCATGCAAATAGTGGTTTGCTTCCATCGGTAGATGGATCATGTAATGGGAAAACATCGCCGCATATTGAGGCGTTTTTGGGTGTCTTGGAGATGGAGGAAAGAAGGAAGGATTGATAGGAATCCCAAGATTTTTGATCGTTTTTGCCTGGTATCCATAAGCAACATCGTCGATAATAATGGCAAGTTTTGGTTTATCTGTATCTATGGCTTTTTCATGTTTTTGCTGCAAAATGGAAGGCTCTTTCATCCGTTCACTGTTTCTTTTGTAATCTTCTATTTCTGAAAGTACCGCCTGATGTTTTTTTGCAACGTTACGAACAGTTTTTCTCTTTGGTCTCTTTTTTTGAAGAGTTTTTATTTTGGTCTGTTCAACTCTTTTTGTATACTTCTCTTTAGCCTGTTCGTAGCCTTGTTCGTATCCGAGTGTATAGAGGAAAAAACCCGTTCCAGCAACGCCAAAAAGAAGAAGTGCTATGAGAATGGTATAAAGAAACTCTTTTGAACTCTTTTTTTTCCTCTTTTTTGTGGAGCGTTTTTTAGCCATGAAGCGCATATAACATAGGGAGGAGCCCTATGTTTTAGTTCTTTTCTTGGTCGACGATTTTATTTGCCGTAATCCAAGGCATCATCGCTCGAAGTCGCTTACCCACTTGCTCGATCGGATGTGCTTCACAGTTTCGTCTCTCAGCCGTCATTCTCGGATATCCAGCCATACCTTCAAGGATAAAATCTTTTGCAAATTTTCCGTTTTGGATCTCTTTCAAAATATCCTTCATCGCCTGTCGACTTGCTTCATTGATCACTCTTGGACCACTGACATAGTCTCCATACTCTGCAGTGTTACTGATAGAGTATCTCATGTTTGCCAAACCGCCTTCATAGATAAGATCAACGATGAGTTTGAGCTCATGCAAGCATTCAAAATATGCCATCTCCTCTGGATATCCTGCTTCAGTGAGTGTTTCAAATCCTGCTTGGATTAGGGCACTTACACCCCCACAAAGGACGGCTTGTTCACCGAAAAGATCTGTTTCAGTCTCATCTTTGAAAGTAGTATGGATAATTCCGGTTCGTCCACCACCAATAGCACTTGCATAGCTTTTTGCAAGTTCCAATGTGTTGCCGCTTGGATCTTGTGCAACCGCGATCAAATCCGGAATCCCGCCACCTTTGACAAATTCGCTTCTCACTGTATGTCCGGGAGCTTTTGGAGCAACCATCATAACATTGATATCGGCTCTGGGTTTGATTCTTCCATAATGGATATTGAATCCATGACCAAAAGCGATCGTATCACTCTCTTTGAGATTTGGTTCGATATCTCGGTAATATACTTCGCTTTGGATCTCATCAGGAATCAAGATCATCACAACATCGGCCCATTCAGAAGCGTCAGCAACTTCTAAAACATCGAAACCTTTTGCTTCCGCCTTTTTCCAGCTTCTACCACCAGGGTACAGACCGATTTTAACCTCTACACCGCTGTCTCTTAGGTTTTCAGCATGCGCATGTCCCTGGCTTCCAAAGCCAATAATCGCTACTTTTTTACTTTTAATCAAATTGATATCACAATCTTTGTCATAATAGATTGGTAATGCCATCGTACATCCTTTGGAAAATTTTGGCTAATTTTACTTAAAACTTCTTTATGTCTGAATAAAAGTTGGAACTGGAAATAGGGAATTAGGAATGAGTAAATAAATTCTTTCCAAATTCCTCTACTACTTTTGTTATAATTCTTAAAAAGATTTAAGGAAATATATTTTGAAAGAATTTATACTCAAACTCATTCGAGGAATCGATAAAAAAGATATTCCAAGAGAGTATCTACCTTTAGTGGATGATCTTCTACGCCATAAAATCATAAAGGTAGACGGCAAAATCTATACAATCAGTTCAAAATATCGTGTCGGAAAAATTGACATTGCAAGAAATGGCACAGGATTTTTAGAGGTTCTTGGCATCAATGCTAAAGATCTTCTCATAGAACCCCAAGATCTTAATGGAGCCACCAAAGGCGATCTTGTAGTCGCCAAGCGAATATTTAAAGGCGGAGGTCGCCCAAAAGCAAAAGTGGTTTATATCCTTGAAAAAGCTTTCCGCTTCAGTGTGGCGTACTATGACAAAGAAAACAACATCTTTTTCAATGTGAAAAATGAGATGCCAATTGCTGTAAAAGCATCAAAAAAGTCACTTAAAAACCTTCCAGATGGTACCGTTGTGAAAATTGACAATGAAGCAGCCTTTATCGTCGAAGTCCTTGGTGTTTTAGACGATCCATTTGTAGATGAAAAGATTTCATTAGCTCTTTACAACAAAAAGGAGGAGTTTAGCAAGGAAGCGGAACTTGAAGCAAGCGCCTATGGAAGCGTTGTGGATAAAAGTCTCTATCCCAATCGAGTCGATCTGACTCATCTGCCCTTTTGCACGATCGATCCAGTTACCGCGAAAGATCACGACGATGCCATTTACTTTGATCAAAATTCAAATACACTCTATGTTGCCATTGCCGATGTAAGCGAATATGTCAGCGCTATGGGACCAATCGACAAAGAGGCAAAAGAGCGGGGCTTTAGTATCTACCTTCCACACAAATCGATCCCTATGCTGCCAAGAAGCCTGAGTGAAGGGATCTGCTCACTCAAAGAAAATGAAGAGCGCTTGGCCTATGTGAGTAAAATCACACTCAATGAATCGTATGAGCCTGTCAAAGAAGAACTCTTCGATGCCATTATCAAAAGTAGACGAAAATATAGCTATGACCGTGTAGATGAGTTTATAGAAGGCAAACGAATCGGAATTGACAACACAGATGAAGAGATTTTGGCATGGCTGATGCCGCTTTTTGAAGTGACTAAAGAACTTCGAAAAAAGCGGCTCCAAAAAGGGTTTGAATTTACCAATCCTGAAATCAGACTCGTTCTTGACGAAAATCAAGAGCTTGTTGAAACTGTTATAGAAACAGAAACACCCAGTCATACACTGATCGAGGATTGTATGCTTTTAGCGAACAAAGCGACTGCCAAGATGTTTGATTATGGAATCTTTCGAACCCATGAAGAGCCTTCCATGGAAAAGATCGAAGAGCTATTAAACGATTTGGCGCAAGTTGGGATCTTCACAAAAGAGTACAACACCATTCACGAACTCTTTTTGCATATCCAAAAAGAGGCCGAGAAACTGGGCATCAAAGAGCATGTGGACAGGCTTCTCATTAGAACCCAAAAACAGGCAGGCTACACCGCCGAAAATATTGGACATTTTGGACTTGGTTTTGAAAAATATACCCATTTCACTTCCCCTATTCGAAGGTACAGCGATTTGACACTCCATAGACTGCTTAAGGCATTGATCCAAGAAAACAAGAAGCAGCTCGATTTTATTTTGCGAAACATTGAACCGTTAACCGTTCGTATCAGCGAACTTGAGCGAGAGGCGGCAAAAGTGGAGTGGGACTTTATGGATAGAAAGTTTGCCAGATGGGCAAAAAGAAATTTGGGCAAACGGTTTCGAGCCATTGTCACTGATCCTGAATCAACGCCAATCGCCCAAATTGATGATGAGATAAAAGGAGCCCGAATCTTTTTGCCAAGAGCCCAGGTAGAACTTTTTGATACAATCATCGTTGAAATCATCGATGTCAATATCGCCACCACAAAAATCTACGCAAAAGTAGTGGAAGTATTGGATGTATAAAAAAGAGTTTGACACCCAAAAAAAAACATACAATGCCTATCTTTTTTGGGGTGATGAGCCCTACTTCACACAAAAATACACCAAAAAAACAGCTGACTCCATTACCCCGAAAGAGAATCGCTTACAACTCTATTTTGACGAATATGATTTTGAAGCGGCCAAGAATTACCTTTCGCAAGCTTCTTTGTTTGGCGACACCAATCTTTTGATTATCAAACATGACAAAGCGTTACCCAAAAAAGAGATCGAAACGCTTATCCAACTGTGCAACAAAAATCCCAACTCCTTTTTAATCTATCAACTCGATTCCAATGAGGGCAAAAAACTTGAAACGCTTTTTGGTCCTAAAAATAGTGCAGTACATGTACGTTTTTTCAAACCCTCTTTACATGAAGCGAAAAACGAACTTTTGCACTATGCCAAAGAGCAAAACATCAATATCGATAGCTATAGTATCGAACATCTTTTAGCCACTTTGCAAAATAATCTCTCGCTTGCTATTCAAGAACTTGCAAAACTCTCCTTGATAGAAGGTCCGATTGGTTCCAAAGAGATAGATGCTTTGGTTTTTCCTCTCAATCCATTGAAACTGGAACATCTGTATAAGTCAATCATAAAAAAGGAGCCCATCGAAGAACAACTCCAAAAGATTTTGGAAGAAGAGCAAAATGAGATGAAAATTTTGCTTGGTTTTGAAAATTTCCTGCAACAGCTCTTTTTATTTTACAGCTATATTCGGCTCCATGGCAAAAGCGACTCCAAAGCCATTTTGGGTTATAAACTCCCAAAACAGATAGAAGAGGAACGCGTACAACTGGCTATACGTATCAAAAAATATCCGGAAATTTTTCTCTTGCTTCAAGAGTGCGAACTCCTTTTGAAGACAAAAACCAATATCGACAAAGAAGCAATCTTGTTTTCTTACTTAATAAAAATACAAGCTTTGTTTTGATAGTATAAGGGCGCTTTTTTATATTGAGAAAAAAGCCTTGCCGGGGAAACTCGGATATATAGCCATAAGGAGAAGAAATGAGACATTACGAGACACTTTTCGTGCTCAAGCCTACTTTGACGGATGAAGAGTCCAAGGCGAAATTTGAGTTCATTAAAGAGGTGATCCAAAACAACGGTGGCGAAATCGTTGCTACTGAGGATCTTGGTGTAAGAAAACTTGCGTATCCTATTCAAAAATTTGAGCGGGGACATTACTATATCATCTACTTTACCGCACCTTCTCATACTGTTTTGGAGCTTGAAAGAATCTATCGAATCACTGAAGATGTCATCCGATTCTTGACTATCAAATATGAAACAAAAAAAGATATTAGCGCTTGGGAAAAGATGGTTGAAAGAGCAAAAAAACTAAGCGGACAAACAAACAGCGAAGCAAAAGAAGAAGCAAACGAAAATGTTTAATAAAGTCATAATGGTCGGCAACCTCACCCGCGATATCGAACTGCGATATACCGGGTCTGGTATGGCGATTGCAAAAAGTGCTATAGCAACAAACAGGCGCTACAAAACCCAAAGCGGCGAACAAAAAGAGGAGACCTGTTTTATTGACATCACACTTTTTGGACGAGCTGCAGAAATTGCCAACCAGTATCTCTCCAAAGGGAGAAAAGTACTGATCGAGGGCCGACTCGTGTATGAGCAGTGGGTAGATCAAAACGGAAACAAACGAAGCAAGCACTCTATCGCAGTGGATAACCTGCAAATGCTTGGAGGACGTGAAGAAGGAACAACAGCTGTTCCGAATGAGCCAAGAGCGAGTGCTCAGCCTCAACCCACTCCAGCCCAACCGGTACAAAAGCCAGAAATTCCAGAAATAAACATCGATGATGATGAAATTCCATTTTAGAAAGGATTAGACAGTGGCAGAAAAAAGAAGATTTAAAAAAAGAACTTGCAAATATTGTGAACAAAAAGTTACATTTATCGATTACAAAGATATCGAATTGATCAAACATAGTCTAAGCGAACGATACAAAATCATGCCAAGACGACTCACAGGAAACTGTAAAAAACATCAAGTCATGGTAGAAGAAGCGATTAAGAGAGCGAGACACGCTGCACTTGTTCCATATATCGTTGATAGAAAACGGGTAATTCCAAACCCATTTGAAGAACTTCAGCCAATCTACAAATAATAAAACGGGCCTACGCCCGTTTTACTTTAAACACTCTACATATACACTCTTTTGCGTCACATAATCATTTTTGAACAACGCAATATCACAAGCAGATGTGCCAAGAAATTTATTGATTTGCTGTGCTGTGTTGGTAAGCATTTTGGTATAGAGAAGCGGACTTTGGTAGTAGCTTGGAAAATCGACAATATAAGGTTGTAATGCTTCAAAAAGCTCTTTGTTTTCATACTCTATCATCGAATCGCTGCTAAATGTACAAATAATCTTATCTTCGTAATCTTTCCATATTTTAAGAAAATCTTTTTGTAATTTTTTTGGAAGCTTGTCTACATCTTTAAAAACGACAAGATTGAATGCTTTGAATTGATCCATTGGGACTTCATCATCGGCCAGGGCACTGCAAGGCACTATAACAAAAGCGCTGTTTTTAAATCCAAATTCATCAAAATTGAGCACTTTTTCCAGTACGTCCATCGTATAATACTCATCTTCAAACCGTAAAGCTATTCTTGTCGCTTCGTCATCAAATAAAACAAGCATTCTATGAACATACTCATAATAGATCCCTGACCCAATGTAATTTTCCAATGAAAATGCATATCCGCTTCCAAGATCTGGCTGCTGAATCTTTTTGTCAATTCCCAAACGAACCAATTGCTGGTTGATAAGAGCGTTTGTTTCGTTGATAAATTCTTTTGTACTTACCGCATCATATCCCAATCGTTTGAGTCTATTATAAAAAACGACTCCACTGTATTTGTCTTTTGAAAGAATAAAGCGAAGAGCTAAAATACAAAGATAGACTATAAACCCAAAACGCATTTTTCTTTCGCTCAGTTCTATCGTAAAATGAGGTGTGTATTTGGGATAAAGCATCATGTTTGCCAATATAAATCCATCGTAGATATACCGAAAAATATTAAGCGAATCGACGAAATAATATTTGTTAATTTCAAAAAGATCGGTTCCAAACTCACGATATTCCATAAATCGCATCTCAAAACTAAAGAGTTCATACGGAGATTTATAAAGTTCAGCTAGACGTTTACTCTGTTTTGCAAGATATTCTGCTCCTATATTGAGAGTACTTAAAAAGTGGATCGCTTCATTGTTTCTATCTTTAAAGCCAAAAAGAGGCGCAAACTTTTTAAAATAAGCCCCTAAAACAATTTTATATATATCGAAATCTTTAAAATGTGAAAGGGATTCATCCGCTTTCGTACTCTCTTGCATAATATACTCATACACAATAGCCTTTACTCTATCAAAACCGAGCCTCGTAACGGCTCCTCCCTCATCTTTTACTTCACCCAGTCTGCTGTTTTCCAGTGAATTGGCTTGGGCGATAAGATGATCTCGTATTTTTGGAATAGCACGAATACTATCTTTAAATTTTTCTACACTTGTATTGGGATCTTCTAGTTCAAGCATAAGATTAATGATCGCTCTTTTTTTCTCCATATCGGGATCATGTTCCATATTTTGAAAATCGAGTAAAGATTTTGGTTCGATTTCACTCTCTTTGAGTTTGGTTTTTATCCGTTTTGCTACAGATTCGGCAAGATCATTTTCTAGCTTTAAAGCCATTTTTTTAGGAGCTACTCGTGATATTTTGGCATCAATACTGATTCCTTCAAACTCTAATTGCAAAGATTCACCCGTTTCATGGGACCCTTTCGTAACAGCTACAGCAAGACTCTTTTTTGAAAAATCGACAACCTCACCATAATTGCAAGTGGTACCAGACTTTGCAATATACCGATTCTCTTTTCGATGGTTAATGGCAATATGTTCAATTTCATTCGTTTCGCTGACAGCAACCTGCTCCTTTCTCTTTTTACCAAAACCAAACAACCCCATCATCTACCCTTTTGAAACGTCAATAACGCCTTATCTGCCTGATCTGCATACAACGATATCAAATCTATATCAACCAATTGTAACGCAAATTTTTTCAGGTCGGCAACATCATGATAATATTGCACTATATTATCGACAGATTTTTGAAAACAGTTATCTATCTGCTCAAAGAGAACAATTTTCGTCAGCAATTTTTCTCCGTCAAACTCCGCATCGATCCCTATACAAACATTGGTTTGATCAATAATCAGTGATCCTTGCGCGATCTCCTCAAAACCAAACAGTGTATTGATGTCGCAAAGAAAATAGCCACCAGTTTGCAAATTCTTCGCAATGCAACCAAAAAATCTCCCAAGATTTTTAGGCTCTATATAGTTGAGTACATCAAAAACGGCTGTGACCGCTGGATATTCACCATCAAGTGCACAGATATCGATGGCCTTCGCATGTAAGCCTTTTTCATGACATCTGCGAACCATCTCCGTACTCAAATCGACACCAAAAGGCTCCATATCCTTCTCGATTGCTAATTGCATAAAAACGCCGCTCCCACACCCCAAATCAAGAAAATTTTTTATTCCTAAACTCTGTAGCTTATCGATGTAGATTTGATAAAGTTTCTGTTTTTCATCCTCAAAGCCAAGATATGGTTCTATTTTCGCATAGAGTTCAAGACCCATATAAAACCTTACTCATCTGCTCACGCAAATGCAAAATTTGCGCTTTTTTCTGATAAAAGCTATTTTTATTAGCGATCAAAAAGGCACTGCTTTCCATGATCTTCAAAGCAGGTTTTAACCCGTTTTGACGCATTGTTTCACCGGTTTCTACAATATCGACAATCATATCAGCCAACCCCACCAGGGGTGCGAGTTCAATGGAGCCGTACAATTTGATAATTTCAACAGGAATTGCTTTCTTGCTAAAGAAATCTCTTGTGATGTTTTCCATTTTGGTAGCAACTTTATAGCTCGGTTTAGAAAAATCGAGACTCTCTTCTGCTTTTATTCCGATACAAATATCGCATCTGCCAAAACCAAGATCGAGCAGCCGCATAATATCGAGTCGTTTCTCCTCCAATACATCCAATCCTACAATACCGAGATCGGCTGCTTGATGATACACATATGTAGGAACATCTTGATTTCTCACTTTCATAAACCGAAAGCCACCTGCTTCCAAAATCAGTTTTCGTTTTCCAAATTCAAATTTCGTATCGAAAATCTTTTCAAAAAGGGCTAAAGAGTCCTCACCTATTCGACCCTTTGGAAGTGCAATCGTTAGCATAATCCATTCCTTTGTATTATTTGCTTCATCGCTTCAAAAATCATATGAGGTCTGTATATCGCATCTGGCAAATATTGCAACAGCAATCCTCCATCACCCCCTGTCACATACCACGGCTTTGGAAGTTTTTCGACCAGCGCCACCAAAGGAGCTATAAAACCGTAGCTCAGTGCCGAACGTGTCTCTTGAGGCAATCGATTTTTCAAAATATCCTGATAAGAAAAATCAAGCCTTGGTGAAATATTTCTAAAAGCTTCAAAAAAAGCTTTTTTCCCAGGATAGATAAATCCACCCGTATGAATATTGTCTTGCATCACATCAACCGTTATGGCACTCCCTGCGTCAATCACCGTTCCCTCATCTACAAGAGAGCATAATGCTTTTCTATCCACTCCCAATCCGTTATAGCTACTCTTTACAGAAACAAATGCTTCAAGATTGATCCACTTTTTGCAATCCGGAAAACTTTGTAAAGAGGGATGGACGCTAAGATAGAAAAGCCTTTGATCCTGATAGGACAAAAGCTCTTCTTGAGATACTATTTGCACCAATCCGTCATTGTATATTTTTATATTGGTATTTCCTATATCACAAAGAAGCATCGATTTTCCAGCCTCTTTTTTTGAGATACTCGGCCGCTTTTGAACACAGAGGTGCCTGCAGCAAAAGATATCTCTTTTTAAAATTGTGTCCCAGCTCTTTTGCAACCAAAGCACTCACACTTTCAAGCTCTTGAGCATCTTTTACCAAAAATCGACTTTTACGCGCTATCCGCAGGACAAGAATATATTCCTTTTTTTCGTTTACCCCTTCAAAAAGCTCCCATCTCTTTTTGATACCCAAAGAGACCAGATCAACTTGGCGCAATTGTTGAAAGAGCTCTCTGTTTTTCAGTTTTTCTACAAGTTTTTTCATCTATTGAGCGTAAAATATTTATCATTATAAAATACTTTGTCTTTTGCGGTAAAGATATACTCCTCCACTTTCGATGGGAATTCGAAGATATTGGAGGCCCTCAGATCCTTATCCAAAGCGATTATATATCCGCTTCGTTCTATGATGTACAGATACTCGCCATAAATCGCTCCGGTATAATGAGCGAAATTGTACTTTCTTTGTTTCAAGACGTTTAATGAGGGATCCGTAAGAGTGATAGTGCCATCTTTTGCCAGAAGATAGACTCTATTTTTTACATACACCACATCACTCAGCTCTACATCTAAAGCATTGGTAAATTGTGGCGTAACAGAGATGATTCTGTTTGGCGTTGCAGCAATCAATTTATCATCGATGACGTTTAAAAAGATGACATTGTTAAAATTTTCATGTGTTCCAACGATAATGGTGCGAAGCTCTTTCTTTCTTTCAGGATCAACCACAACGAGTTTCCCATCAAGGGTTGGAAAAATGACAAGTTTTCCCAAAAAATAAGGGTTGGCTATTTTCGTATCATTGGCGATTGCCGATTTTTGACGGGAGGAATAGAGCACATCACCACTTCGAATATCGATAAGCCCAAGAGAGTTGTCATCAAAAACAAGGGCAAGGAGATTCCCGTTGATGTTGGCCGCTATCGCATTTTTCATATCAAAACTTTTTTCAAAAATAATCTTTTTTGATGATGCATCTACAACTTCAACCCTCTTACATCTGTCAGCTATGATATATTTGCCCTCGCTCTTTTTAATGAATAGAAAATTTTTAGGCATTTTATAATCTTCTAAACCCTCTTGTGAAATAAACTCACCATCGGCGAGTGTTGCCCCATCTCTCAAAACATCTGTAATAGGAGCTGGTAAGTTCCCGTCAAAGCTAACGGCTCCTGCAATCTCTTCGGGCTGAAAATATTGTTTTGAACTGCATCCTGCAAATATAAGAGCCGCCGCGATACCGATTCCATATATCCATTTTTTCATCGATTTTCCTTCACACCGTAATGTTTAAGCATCTTTGCATAAAGATAGGCCTGAGAATTTTGTTTGATATCATCCAAAACTGCATGAGCCCCTTTGATGTTGTTCTGCGCCAATAGAGTATAGCCTCGATCCAAAATGGCATACTCTTGTAAGATGGTGTCTTTGTTTGCATACTCTTGTAAAGCCTTTTGATCTTTTTTGATAACGGCTATATGATACGAAGCAAGGTCGGACAAAATGGTATCGCCACCATTTTTTACTGCTTCCAGATCTTTTACACTATTACTGCTGACACCCTTTTGATACAGATAAAGCATATAGAGTTTTGGATTTTTGTTTTGCAAAATTTGTAAAGATGAAGAATCCTTTGGATTGTTTAAAAGTTTAAGATATGCAATATTGGACTCTTCCAAATCACCCTGTTTCTTCCACTCATATAAACTGTATCCAACACCCGCTAAAAGGGCCAAAACTACAGATGATATGATGACTTTGCTATATTTTTTGTACCACTTTTCAAGTCGAATGACCGACTCTAACAGCTTCTCTTCGTTGCTTAGCTCCTGTTTGATAAAATCGATGTTCTCTTTTGTTCCCAAAATCAGGCCTTTCAAGTCGTTTTGAATGCTTTAATCTTATCAAAGAAAAGATTATTTTATGGTAAAATGCTATCAAAAATTTCATGAAGGCATAGAAAAAATGCAAAAAATCGACCATCAACTACTAAAACGTCTTCAAAACCTCTCCATGGTTGAAGTAGACGAAGCAAAAAAAGATCAGATATTAGAGGAACTCAACAAGTTCTTGGAGTTTGTAGACATTTTGGATGAGCTGGATTACTCTGGGGTAGAAGCAACCTTTTCCCCTATTGAAGCATCAGCACCGCTCAGAAAAGATGAACCGAGTCCACATCCAGAAGTTGGACAAAAAATCCTACAAAACGCACCTAAATCGGAAGATAATTTCTTCATCGTTCCAAAAATCATTGAATAGGAAGCCCTATGCAAATCGAACTCACCTCTTTATTTAAAACTGTCGTAGCTCACAAAGCTTCCGATTTGCACCTCGTTGCAGGAAGTGAACCGCAAATCCGTATTGATGGTAGACTTGTCCCACTCAATCTTCCAAAACTGGAACCCAAAGAGGTACAGGAACTGCTATACAGCTTGCTGACAGAAAAACAGAAAAAAATATACGAAGAGGAGTTTGAGCTCGATTTCTCTTTTACCGTTCCAAATGTAGGACGTTTTCGGGCAAACTACTATAGAACTCTGGGAGCTCCGGCAGGAGCCTTTCGTATCATTCCCATGGAGATCCCGACTCTCGATGATTTAGGGGCTCCACAGGTATTTAAAAAGCTCGTAAAGCGTGAGAAAGGGCTTATTCTCATTACCGGTCCTACTGGAAGCGGTAAATCAACAACGCTCGCTGCAATGCTCAATGAAATCAACGAAACAGAGCGAAAACATATCATCACCATCGAAGATCCGGTAGAGTTCTTGCATAAAAACAAGCTCTCCCTATTCTCACATCGAGAACTGGGGCTCGACACGAAAAGCTATGCCAATGCATTGAAATATGCTCTTCGTGAGGACCCAGATGTTATCCTCATCGGTGAGATGCGAGATAGAGAAACGATTCATGCAGCCCTTACAGCCGCTGAAACGGGACACCTGGTTTTCGGTACATTGCACACAAATTCCGCACCAAGTACCATCAATAGGATCATCGATGTCTTTCCAGGTGACATGCAACCACAGATCAGAGCACAACTCGCTGGAAGTCTCGTAGCTGCAATTGCGCAGTCTCTTTTGCCAAAAATCGGAGGAGGACGAATAGCCGTACACGAAATATTGATCAACACCCCTGCCATTGCGAACCTCATTCGAGAAAACAAAGTACACCAGATCTATTCCCAAATGCAGCTCAACCAACAAGAGACGGAGATGCAGACACAAACAAAAGTATTACAAAAGCTCCTTATGCAACATGTCATCGACAAAGAGACCGCTTTACAATATGCCAACCGTCCAGAAGAGTTACTCAACTATATCAAACACCTGTAATTAAGGAACGAAATGGAACATATCACAAGTTTCGATATCGTCATCGCACTTATCATCTTCATTCTTGGTCTCAAAGGGCTCATTGACGGCTTTGTCAAGGAGTTTTTTGGACTTGCTGGTATCATCGGAGGGATCTATTTTGGATCACGCTATGCAGATACCGTTGGAAGTTTTATCGACCACAATATCATTACGATAAAAAATGAAGCCGCACTTACCTTCGTAGGCTTTCTCGTAGGGCTTTTTGGAATCTGGATAGCCATGGCTCTTTTGGGTAATCTTGTCACAAAACTCACACACATGAGCGGTCTTGGTTTCTTCAATAGACTCTTTGGAGTCTTGTTTGGATGGGCCAAGATCTTTTTGATTTTTGCCGTCATCATCTATGCAATATCAAGCATGGAGATCACCAAAAGAGTTCTTGAAAAATATACGAAAAACTCCATTCTCTACCCTCTTATGATTCAAACAGGTGCATATATCATCAAATTAAAACCGGAAGATTTCGTCTCGCAAGATGTTCAGGGCAAGAGCTCCAGACTTCTCCAGAACACAAAAAAAGATTTACAAACAAAAGCAATTCATCAAACAATCGATTCCACAGCAAAAAAACTTAACAACAGTAAGGAGTAACATTGATATTTGACAACCAGTATGAACAGTTACGCATACAAAAAGCGCAAGAACTGAAAGAAGCAGGCATCAACCCTTATGGACACGGCTTTTGCAAAGAGATTTCCAATAATGAATTTTTAGAAAAATATGCGTATGTCAAAGATCTTGAAGAAAAGAAAGATGAAAAGGCGTGCGTAAAACTCAACGGCCGCATCAAATTTCTACGACATATGGGTAAGGCCGCTTTTGCAAAAATAGAAGATGAAAGCGGGATCGTACAGATCTACTTCAATCGCGACTCCCTTGGCGATGAGTGGTTTAAAAAAGTAAAAAAATTGATTGAAGTCGGCGATATCATCGAAGCAAAAGGGTATCCCTTTGTAACAAAAACTGGTGAACTCACCCTCCATGCAAATGAATTAAACCTAGTGACAAAGGCTATCGTTCCCCTTCCTGAGAAATTTCATGGGCTACAAGACAAAGAGCTTCGATATAGACAGCGCTATGTAGACCTTATCATGAATCCTGAGGTGAAGAAAGTTTTTATGCTTCGAAGCCGTATCGTTAGCCTCATTCGAGACTTCTTTGAAAGCCACGGCTTTTTGGAAGTGGAAACTCCTATGATGCATCCGATTCCGGGCGGTGCGAACGCGCGTCCTTTCATTACCCACCACAATGCGTTAGGCGTAGATAGATACCTTCGAATCGCACCTGAACTCTATCTCAAACGGCTTATTGTCGGGGGATTCGAAGCAGTCTTTGAAATCAACAGAAACTTTCGTAACGAAGGGATGGATGCTACCCACAACCCAGAATTCACGATGATCGAGTTTTACTGGGCATACCATACCTATGAAGATTTGATGAAACTCACTGAAGATCTTTTCGATTACCTTTTCGAAAAGCTCTCGTTGCCCAAAAAGCTTACCTATGGTGAACATACGATCGATTTTTCCACACCGTTTAGCAAAATAAAATATAAAGATGCCATCATCGAAATCGGTGAAGTACCTGAAGATATAGTGGAAGATAAAGAAAAGATTATCAGCTTTTTGAAAGATAAAGGCATTGAACCAGAATTTGCACACAAAATGAGTCTTGGTGCTCTCCAGGCCGAACTTTTTGACAATTTCGTAGAAGAAAAACTCATCAACCCAACATTTATCACCCACTTCCCGATAGATATCAGCCCGCTTGCTAGACGAAGTGATGAAAATCCTGAGATTGCCGAAAGATTTGAGCTTTTCATCGCCGGCAAAGAGATCGCGAACGGCTTCAATGAGCTCAATGATCCACTGGATCAGTATGAGCGTTTCAAAGCGCAAGTACAAGCTAAAGAGGTGGATGACGAAGCGATGCATATGGATGAGGATTTTGTCCGTGCCCTTGGATACGGTATGCCTCCAACTGCAGGGGAAGGCATCGGAATCGATAGACTCGTAATGTTATTAACGAACCAACATTCCATTAGAGATGTGATTTTATTTCCAGCTATGAAACCTATACAAAAAGAGGAAAAAGGAGAATAAAAAATGGATTTTTTGAAAAACCAAGACCCAGCCGTATATGAGATTTTCGAAAAAGAGTTGCAAAGACAGACAGATCATCTTGAAATGATCGCCAGTGAAAACTTTACTAGTCCAGCTGTCATGGAAGCCATGGGCAGTGTGTTTACCAACAAATATGCTGAAGGCTACCCTGGAAAAAGATATTATGGCGGATGCGAATATGCTGATGCCATTGAAGAGTTGGCAATTCAAAGAGCAAAAGAACTTTTTGGATGTGAGTTTGTTAACGTTCAACCCCACTCTGGCTCTCAAGCCAATCAAGGAGTCTATCTCGCGCTTTTAAAACCATACGACAAAATTTTGGGAATGGATTTAAGCCACGGAGGTCACCTGACTCATGGGGCAAAAGTCAATGCCAGCGGGAAAATCTATCAAAGTTTCTTTTACGGCGTCAATGACGAGGGATGGATCGATTATGATAGGGTTTTAGATATTGCAAAGATTGTCAAGCCAAAACTGATCGTCTGCGGTGCAAGCGCCTATCCAAGAGTAATCGATTTTAAAAAGTTTCGAGAGATTGCGGATGAAGTGGGTGCGCTTTTGATGGCGGATATCGCTCATATCGCCGGTCTTGTGGCTGCAGGTGAACATCCGAGTCCTTTCCCATACTGCGATGTAGTTACAACGACGACCCACAAAACTCTTCGAGGTCCAAGAGGCGGTATGATCATGACCAATGATGCCGATATCGCTAAAAAGATCAATAGCGCAATTTTCCCTGGAATCCAAGGTGGTCCGCTTGTTCACGTCATAGCGGCAAAAGCGGTCGGTTTTGGTGAAAATCTCAAACCGGAATGGAAAGAGTATGCAAAACAGATGCGCATCAACGCTTCTACTCTTGCAACCGTTTTGATGAACAGAGGATACAACGTTGTCAGTGGTGGAACGGACAACCATCTCGTACTCGTTAGTTTTCTTGACAAAGATTTTAGTGGGAAAGATGCGGATGAAGCTTTGGGACGCGCCGGAATTACGGTCAACAAAAACACCGTTCCCGGAGAGACAAGAAGTCCGTTTGTTACTAGTGGTATCCGGATAGGAAGTCCGGCTTTGACTGCAAGAGGTATGAAAGAGGCTGAATTTGAACTTATAGCCAACAAAATCGCAGATGTTCTTGATAATATTCACGATGTGAATCTGCATGAAAAGATAAAAGAGGAGATGGTGGCTCTAGCTCGTAAGTTTGTCATTTACGACAGACCGACCTATTAAGGTCTCTCCTCTTTCAAGCTCCCTTTTAGAAAAAAATCATTATAATATTTCCACCTCCAAACATCACTAAAGGATTCCCTATGAATCGAGAAGAGTTCCCGATAAATGAAGAAAAAGAGACAGATAACTTAGATAATATAATACTTCAACAAGATGAAAAACGAGAAAAGTTGAAAAAATATCTTTTACTTATCGGCTCTCTCCTTCTTGTTTTTATCATCATCTTAACAATTGTCAAGATGTTCAACAATGCAACACCGAACTATCAAGATGCCTTAACCGAAAACGAAAAATTTTTAGATGAAGAGCCTATAAACGACGAATTCCAAGAGGTCCCTATTCAAAAAAGCGAAGAGACTCAACCAAAATCGGTCCAGGAAGAAAAGCCGATCCAAAAAGTTCTCAAAGAGGTCAAAAAAACAGAAAAAGAGGAACAACCTGCTGCAAAACCACAGTCGAGACCGATAGTTCAAGAAACCAAAAAAAGTGCGCTCAAAAAGGAAACCGTACAACCAAAAGCAGTACAACAAAGCGTAAAAACCACTAAGCCTAAAACCACTACTACCAAAAGTCTCAAAGGAAACATCTATATCCAAGTAGGAGCATTTTTACGCTCTTCACCCGATCGAAGCCTTTTACGTAAAATCAAAGAGCTTGGCTTTCATTATATAATCAAGTCCTATACCATTAATGGGAAAAAAATCAAACGAGTATACGTTGGTCCTTTCGTTTCCAAATCGGATGCACGAGAAGCATTGGTGGAAGTTAGAAAATCGATCAATAAACAAGCTTTTATAACGAAGGTTCGCTGATGATCTATGCAAAACAGTTTATGCTTGATGAATTTACACCTATCGCTCTGTATGAAAAGATCAAAAACCATTTCGATAAAAAGACATTTCTTTTTGAAAGCGTCGTCAATACAAGTGATGGAAACTTTAGTTACATTGTTGCCGGAGAGAAAGAGGCCATCTGGTCACAAAATGGCAAAAGCTACTATAAAAATGATGGAGAAACGAAAGAGATCGATTCCAACCCTCTCCTCTTCATGAAAAGGTACTATCAAAATGTCGACTTTGCATATTATAAAAAGAGATCAAAAGAGCTCGGAGTGGGATTTATTGATGGTTTTATCGGCTACATCGGCTACGATATGGTCCAAGAGTTTGAACCTGTCCTCAAGCCATACATGAAAGACCTCAAAGATGAACTGCATACACCAGATTTTTACATGATTCGTCCAAAACTGATAGTAGCCTACTCTCATAAAAATTCGAAGCTGACACTTGTATGTAGTGACGAAGAGACAAAAAAGAGCTATTTTGAAATTTTGGAAAATGAGATAAAAGATAGCTACAGTTATACTCCCTTGAAAAAGGCTAAGATTTTAGGTGAAGCCACATTTGCTCACTCCAAGGAAGAGTTTTTCAAAATGGTAAAAAAATCGAAGGAGATGATACGAAGTGGTGACGTTTTTCAAATCGTCATCTCCAATCGCCTCAAACAAAAAGCAGAGGTGGATCGATTCAGTTTTTACAGGAAACTGCGAAGTCTAAATCCATCTCCCTATCTTTTTTTACTGGAATTTGAAGATTTTGCCATCGCCGGTAGCAGTCCTGAAGTGATGGTGCGATTGACGGATGGAGAAATTTTGCTTCGTCCAATAGCGGGAACAAGAAAAAGAGGGAATACACCCACAAGAGACAAAGAACTTGAGCTTGAGATGCTCAACGATCCAAAAGAGGTGGCTGAACATGTCATGCTCATCGATCTTGGCCGTAACGATGTGGGCCGCGTAGCAAAACCTGGAACGGTCAAAGTACCTGAGATCATGCGGGTAGAACGCTATAGCCATGTTATGCACATGGTCAGCGACGTTGTAGCTAAACTAGATGAAAAGTATGATATGTTTGATCTGTTCATGGCAACATTCACAGCCGGAACAATGACAGGAGCACCTAAAATACGGGCAATGGAGTTGATTGCCCAGTTCGAACAGCTCAAACGGGGGTTTTACAGCGGCAGTGTGGGATACTTTGGATTTACCGGAGATATGGATAGTGCCATTACGATACGTACAGCCCTGCTGAAAGAGGATGAGGTGATATTCCAAGCAGGTGCAGGTATTGTAGCAGATAGCAAACCGGAACTGGAATATCTTGAAGTCAATAACAAACTTGGTGCCTTAAAAAGAGCCTTAGAGGAGCTTGCCGAGTGAGACTATATGCAATTTTTGGAAATCCTGTCGAACACTCCATCTCGCCAATCCTACATAACTTCGTCTTCAAACATACCGGATTCAATGGATGTTATACCAAAGTGTTGGTCGAAAATGGGCAAGGGCTCAAAGATATTTTTCTTGGTTTGCAGATCAAAGGCGCCAATATCACGGTACCCCACAAAGAGTGGGCCTATAGATTAGCAGATGAAGTTTTGGGTATCGCCAAAGAGATAGGTGCCGTCAACACATGGTACAACGACAATGGAAAAATCATCGCATACAACACCGACGCTCCCGGATTTTATGAAAGTGTACGAAATTTTAATTTCAAACAGGTCTTGATACTTGGAGCCGGAGGAACGGCAAAAGCGATCGCTCTGTACTTCAGGCATAAAGGGTACGAACCAGTTATCCTCAATAGAAGTGCAAAAAGACTTAGCTACTTTTTGGAAAAAAATTTTCAAGCCTTTACATGGGACGAGTTTCGAAACGGCAGTTATGATCTTATCATCAATACTACTTCGGCAGGTTTATCTGACAACACTCTTCCTGCCCCCAAAGAGTTACTGGAAAAAATATTTTCTCAGGCACAAAATGCAGTAGATGTTATTTACAACAAAGAGACACCCTTTTTAAAGCTCGCGAACGATATGGGACTCATCACAAAAGATGGTACGGAAATGCTACTGTATCAAGGGATTTTGGCAAATGAGATATTTACCGATTTTTCAATAGATAAAAAGAGAATCGAGTCGTTAATGAGAAGAAGTCTCGAGTTAGTTGGCTAACTCGATTCTGTCTCGTCCAAGCTTTTTTGCTTTATAAAGGGCTTCATCCGCTTTTTTTATCAACTCTTTCGCATCTTTGATGTTTTCATCAATGGTTGCAATGCCTGCACTGAAGGTATATGTAATCTTGATATCACCAAACTGAAGTGTCCCCTTTTGATGTAAAAGGTTTCGTATTCGCTCCATCACATCACGCGCTTGATGCAAATCGGTAAAAGGCATTACGATCAGAAGCTCATCACCACCATACCGAAATACAACGTCGCTTTTTCGAACATTTTTCTTCAAAAATTCAGCAAAAGCTTTGAGCACCATATCCCCTACTTCATGTCCATAACTATCATTGATACGCTTGAAAAAATCGAGGTCGATCATGACCACACTAAGTGGGTAGTTATATCTTTTCGCTTTTTCAAATTCCGATTCGATAAATTTATCTAAATAGTATCGATTGTACAGCTTTGTCAATCCGTCCGTTATCGCCTTTTGAAAAAGATGAGCCTCTTCTTTTTTAATACGGTAAAATTCCCGCTCTTTTGTGAGCATTATCGAAAAGAGTTTCTGTAGGCTTTCCAAGATCTTGATATCTTCTGTTTCGAGCATCTCAGTAGGATCAAAAAGAATAAAGCATAGTCCTATAGTCTGCTCATTCTCATTTTTTGTCACAAAGCGGTATGCTTTATAGTGTTTACCCAATTGTATAGAATAGATTGAATCGAGCGAGAGCAGTTTTGATCCTTGAGAGGAGTAGTTTTCAAGATCATGCAAAAACTTTTTCAAGGATACTTTTGTGTCAATCGGAAAAGGGACTGCAGAATCGAAACAGATCACACCTTTTTCGTAATATGAAAAACATACAATACGCTCAATCGGTAGGATCTGTCTCAACATCTCCAAAATCATACCGATATTGTTGTAGTTGCTTTTAGTGGTAAAACTGACCATTTCAAAAAGTTTCGACAAGGTCTCATGTGCTTTTGCCAATTTTTGAATATGGCTTCCACCTGGATATTCCAAATAGATCCCCACATCCAAATTTTTGAATTTATTGATCAAATAGTGTATAAACTCTTTTTTGATAATAGAACCATGCTGTGGTGCAATTAGATTCATATCATATTGACTAATTTTATTCATGCCATACTCGACAACCTCTTTGCACGGCATATAATGCATGTGAAAAAGCTTCATCTTTTCAAAATAGTCTCTAGCATCATGTGCAAAAAGTTCAAACTCCTCACTCAATGCACCAAAAATATCACTGGAAAATAGAATCTTTTCTTTGGAATAATAGGTACATATATTGCCGGCAAAATGCATATAAGGAGTAAATATAAATTCTAGTTCTATATCTTTGATTTTCAATTTCCAATCATTTTGTCCACATCGTAAAACTCGATGCCCCAGTTATAATGCTGTAAAAGCATCTTCGTGTGCCAGTGGGTCACCACGAAACGGCCTTCAATGCCAATTTCATCCAGCAAATCCTCTACAGATGCGACAATATCTGGA
Organism: Nitratiruptor sp. SB155-2; assembly: GCF_000010325.1. Taxonomy (GTDB): domain Bacteria; phylum Campylobacterota; class Campylobacteria; order Campylobacterales; family Nitratiruptoraceae; genus Nitratiruptor. Next base: position 1,199,753 of record NC_009662.1, read on the forward strand.
TCTTGATGATGAGCCACGATATATTTGATATTTTCAAGAGAGATGATGGACTCTATTTTCTTTCGGGTCACTTCCCATGTAATTTTGGAGCCTGGATCGATAAGGATCGACTCATCGCCGTTTTCTATCAAGTATACATGACACTGGAAAGGGTCATTTGGAATGACATAACCAACCCACCAGACTCTTGGAGCGATTTCAATGGGCCTGTCCATTTTTTTATAAGCATAGGAATTTTTATATCATTTTTGAAGCGGCAAAGAGCGCTTCTTCCAATCCAATATACCATATTTTAGATTATAGACACGTTTGGCGCCCCAGGATTCCAGCATTTTACTCGCTTCGACACTTCTGTTACCACTATGACAATAAACCAATATCCTTTTGTCCGCTATTCCTTTGCCACCAAGAAAAAGGTACCGAAACAGCTGAAGGGGGATGAGATTAGCACCAGGAATGTGACCTTCGAGATACTCTTGAGGGGTTCGAACATCAAGAAGTATCACATCCTTTTGTTGTGCAAGCTTATAAAAGCTTTTGGCATCCAGGTCGGTGTAGGCAAATAGTGTTACTGTCAAAAAAAGAAAAACAAAAAGGGTTCTCATTTTTGTAAATCTTTAAATGTCTCAGCAACCATAAATGCAAGCTCCAGTGCTTGATTTGCGTTCAATCTTGGATCACATTGGGTATGATATCTGCTTTGCAGACCCTCTTCTGTGATGGAAGCACTGATACTTCCCGTACACTCCGTTACATCACTGCCAGTCATCTCCAAATGCATCCCACCAGGTATTGTACCTTCACTTTGATGGATCTGGATAAACTGTTTGACTTCGCTTAAAATCTTTTCAAAATCTCTTGTTTTCAGGCCGGATTCTGTTTTATAGGTATTACCGTGCATCGGATCGATACTCCAAACAACCTCTTTACCCGCTTCTTTTACAGCTCTTAGCAGTGGAGGGAAAATATCGGCAATTTTTTCCGCACCCATACGAACGATCAAAGTCAATCTCCCCGGCTCATTTTCCGGATTGAGCTTATCTATCAGTGCAAGAAGCTCATCTTTTTGCATAGATGGACCAACTTTGACGCCTATTGGATTTTTTATCCCTCTAAAAAATTCCACATGGGCCCCATCCAATGCCCTTGTTCTATCACCTATCCACAAAAAGTGGGCACTGCAATCATACCATTCTCCCGTAAAGGAGTCTTTCCTCGTCAATGCCTCTTCATATCCCAAAAGAAGCGCTTCATGACTTGTATAGAGTGTCGTCTGCTTCAGTTGCGGCGTATTATCCGGATCAACCCCGCAAGCCTCCATAAAATGGAGTGCTTGAGTAATCTTGTCTGCAAGTTCTTTAAACTTGTTTTCCAGTTCATTCCCTTTTAAAAACTCCAGATTCCACTTGTGAATCGCCCGCAAATCGGCAAATCCACCTCGTGCATAGGCGCGAATGAGATTTAACGTTGCTGCAGACTTGTAATATGCTTCTAAAAGTTTCTGTGGCTTGGGTTCTCGCGCTTCAGGAGTAAACTCCACATCATTAACGATATCTCCTCGGTAACTTGGCAGCTTAATCCCGTTAATCTCTTCAAAATCGCTGCTTCTTGGTTTTGCATACTGGCCTGCTATTCGACCAATTTTGACAACAGGTTTTCCCGTGGCATACATCATCACCATATTCATCTGCAGCAGTACTTTAAAAAGTTCCCGGATATTGGCTGCATTGAAATTGGCAAAGCTCTCCGCGCAATCCCCGCCTTGAAGTAAAATCGCCTCCCCTTTGGCGACTTTGGCGAGCTTCGATTTTAGTTCTCTTGCCTCTCCAGCAAATATAAGAGGGGGGAATGTTTTGATCTCCTCTTCGATTTTTCGAAGTAGCTCTTTATCTTTATAATCTGGCTGCTGTTTTATAGGAAAGTTTCTCCAACTGCTTGGACTCCAACTCATGATAACCTCTTTTAAAAATTTGGCACATTATACCAAAAAAAGGGGTGAGTTATATCTTAACTCTTTCACTTATAGCTTTGGATAGAGAAAGCATGTCAACATTTTCAAGATGCACCCCAGTAGGTACTCCTTGGGCGATTTTCGTAAAATGGAGATGAAACTCTTGGAGCTGATCTTCGATGTAAAGCATAGTGGCATCACTTTGCATAGAGGGAGTAAATGCAAATATAATCTCTTGAACACCGTTGTTTTTGATCATCTCCTTGAGATTAGCAAGGATCCGCTCATTGAGAGATTCAAAAACAAAATAGAGTCCATGGTACTCTCCACTCTCTTCGATCACGTAGATATCTCGTGCACTCTCTACCAAACACAAAGATGAGCGGTCTCGTAACTCGTCACTACAGATATAGCATAGCTCATCTTCGCTGAGTCCTCCGCACTGAGTGCACCTGTGAATGGAACTGACCGCATCTTCGATTGCATGGGCAAGTTTCAATGCATCCATGGGACTGTGTAGGACCATATGGAAAGCCAAACGCCCGGCACTCTTTTTCCCGATGGATGGAAGCGTCTCTAAAGCCTCTACCAGATTGTAGAATTTTTTGAGTTTTCCCTTCAATACTCCCCCATTTTTTTGCAAAATTATATCAAAAATTCAACTTTCTATAACGATTCTTTTGATAAACTTAAAGCGACTTAAAAATTGCTTAAAAGGAAAGCAGATTGGTTGATATCGATTATTATGAACTCTTGGAAGTAGACAGAAACGCTAGTTTTGAAGAGATTAAAAAAGCGTATAGAAAACTCGCCCTTAAATACCATCCCGACAGAAACCCCGACAATCCAGAGGCAGAAGAGAAATTCAAACTCATCAATGAAGCCTACCAAGTGCTAAGCGATGAAGAGAAAAGGGCACTGTATGACCAGTATGGCAAAGCAGGCCTTGAAAATCAGGGTTTTAGCGGCTTCAACCAAAAAAGTTTCGATGATATCATGGACTTTTTTGAATCCGTTTTTGGAGAAACTTTCGGGGGAGGTTTTGGAAGCAGAAGACGAAGTGATGAAAAGTATCCTCTCGATCTTTCCATTGAAATGGAAATCAGTTTTCAAGAGGCTCTTTTTGGTACACAAAAAGAGGTTCATTACAGTTTCAAGGTCCCATGTAGTGCATGTAAGGGAACCGGAGCGAAAGATGGCAAATTGACTGCTTGTCCTGAGTGTCACGGTCGTGGTCAGATCTATTATAGACAAGGCTTCATGACCTTTTCCCAAACATGTCCAAGATGCCATGGCCAAGGCGAGGTTGCACAAGAGCATTGTGAAGAGTGCAGTGGCAAAGGGTATCGCATCGAAAAAGAGAAAATTACCATCGATATTCCTGAAGGGATCGATAGTGGTAACAGGATCCGCGCTCAGAGTCGAGGAAATGTCTCCGCTTCTGGAATGAGGGGGGATCTTTACATTACTGTTTTCGTACAAGAAGATGATCACTTTGTACGATACAACGACGATATCTATATGGAAGTTCCTATATTTTTCACACAAGCTGCTCTGGGAGAAACGATCACCATTCCAACGCCTAGAGGTGAGCGCGAGCTCCAACTCAATGTAGGTACAAAAGATAAAGAGCAGTTTGTCTTCAAAGGGGAAGGATTTAAAAATGTCCATACGGGTAAAAAAGGCAACTTGATCGCGCAAGTAAAAATCATCTATCCTACATCGCTCAATGATGAACAAAAAGAACTTTTACATAAACTGCAAGAGAGTTTTGGCGTAGAGAGCAAGCCACACGAAGAGAAATTCTCATCCATTTTTGAAAAGGTAAAAAACTGGTTTACAAAGTAAAGAGCTGAGGCTCTTTACTATATCCTCAGATCAATCGCATATTTTCTTTTCTTCCAATAAGCTAATGCAATAATGATAAATATCAAGCCTATCGCCCAATAGACCCACTCAGGAATAGGCACAGGATCGCCCGAAGCGTAAGAATGCATTCCACTCAGGTAAAAATTGACTCCGAAATAGGTCATTATGACGCTAGAGTACCCTAACAGTGAAAGAACGTTATATAAAAAGAGCCTGTTCATTTTTGGAATGAGTCTGATATGTTCGATACATGCATATACCAAAATCGTTACAGCAGCCCAAGTCTCTTTGGGATCCCATCCCCAGTATCTTCCCCAGCTCTCGTTTGCCCAAACACCACCCAAAAAGTTTCCAAGCGTTACCAGCACAAGACCGATAATAAGGCTCATTTCATTGATATAGGTAAGCTCTTTGAATGTAAGTGTCATCATCTGCTTATTTTTATCATTGATAAAGATAAAAAGAACCAAAACGATGAAAGCAAGAAGCGCACTCAATCCTAAAAATCCATAACTTGCAGTGATCACTGAGACGTGAATCATGAGCCAATAGCTCTTCAAAACCGGTACGAGATTTGTTATTTGCGGATCGAGCCAGTTCAGATGGGCTACAAAAAGGATAAGCCCCCCTAACAAGGCGGTGGCCGCAAATGCGATAGGACTCTTTTTCGCAAAGAAAAAGCCTGCAAAAATCGTCGCCCAGGCGATATAGATCATCGACTCGTATCCATCACTCCATGGTGCGTGACCAGCAACATACCATCGTAAAGCCATACCAAAGGTATGAGCCAAAAATCCAAGAGCAATAAGAGCTACGCCTATTTTGACAGCCGGGCCGATTTTTATTTTCGGATTGACAAGGTTCGCCAGTATCAATATCAAAAGAACGAAACCGATGAGCATATAGTATCCGACGAGACGGTTGAATATATCGAGTTTGTTATAAAGAAGTTCCGCTTCAATCTTCGTTTTCGGAGGAATCATCGAAGATCCGTAATAGTGCTGAAGCTCTTTGATCACCTCCAACGATTTGTCAGCCTTGCTCCAGTCGCCACTTTTCATCCCTTCATCCACATTTTGAAAATAGCTGGCGATGATGAGTCGTATGAGATTCGCTTCTTTCGGTGGAAAACTCTTGATCGCATCGACTGGAGAGAGCCATTTCCCATGTTTGTCATGGGGATTGGGAATGATCCGAAGCAGTGCTCCGGTATAGACCATATAGGCAACATTGACACGCTCATCTACTTTAAGGACATCCTTGTCAAACTGATTCCTTTGTGCGGGCTTCTTGGCAACAGCCTCTTGAACATAGGGAGCAAGTTTATAGGGATTGATTTTGTTATTTTGATCAAAAAAATCATCAAAAGAGGCATATTTCTGATTTGTAGGGATACCAATGATTTTTTTAAGCCTTGGATGATGCACATAGATCATATCTATTTTTTGGAAAATATCTGGTCGTACCGTCATCCCAAGAAAGTATTGGTTGGCATCAAGTCCATACAGTTCCTCTTTTCTTGCAAGTTTAGCCAAAACCTCCCTTGCTAATGTATCAGCCGGTTCTATACGTCCACCGTTATCTTGAACTAAAATGTTTGCTCCAAATCTATCGGCATGGGATTTACTCAGCTTTTTTGCCACGTCGATATAATTATCTGCAGCATGGAGGTGAAAAGCAAAAAACATCAGCAATATTGCCATATTTTGTAAAAGAAGATTTCTCTCTTCTTGTACCTTCTTTGTCAATCGGGCCAGTTTTTGAAAACGGCTCTGCAGCATAAAAAAGTGCAAGAGCATTCCTAGCCCCAATAGAAAATATCCAATATATGTAACTAAAGTGCCTGGGTCGTGGTTGACTGAAAGTATTGTTCCATGTTCGTCCATATCGTACGAACTTTGAAAAAAACGATATCCTCTATAGTCCAAAACATGGTTCATATAGATGCGATACGGGAAAACTCTCTTTTGCTCTTTATCGATCACGACTACCTCACTTGCATAGGAACTTGGACTCATGGATCCAGGATAACGCTCAAGTTGAAAATCTTTGAGTTTTATTGCAAATGGAAGCTTGATTCGCTTGGCTCCATAGGTTATCGTCACATCCAAATCTCCTACTCGAACATGAACAGGTTCTCCTTCCGTTCCGCTTTTACCAAATACCTGGACCTCTTTTTTACTCTTTTTGGTATCTATCTCAAATAGTAACAGATCCGGATGTTCACTCTTTTTAGCCAAAGGATTTTTGGAAACTATCTTTGTTTGGGCATGAGGTAAAAAGTTTTTCAAAACAATATTGAGTCCCGCTATTTCGTACAGATGCCCTTTTGAAAAAGGGACGAGTTCATTTGCCTTGTAACGTTTTTTAGACATATCGGCCATACGCAGAGTCTCTATCTCATAGGGAGCTTGAATATAGAGTTTTCCATTCTTTCGTACAACTTTGATAAGAGGCTTTTTGGAGTCGATAGTGGTATCAAAAGCGATAATGGCATCGCCGATGTCTAGGAATTCCCCATCCTTGATGCTCTTTTCGACTCTGCCACTTCCGGCAGCAGATAAAACTACCTGAATGTAAGCTGGTCCATTTTTGGATGGAACCAACTCGACGGACGCATTCGGAAGATATTTTTTCAACTTTATATCCACTCTCTCATCGCCAAAACGGATACTTCTTTCCCATCTGTTAGAGCCAAGCTTTGATAAATAGATCGGCTCTTCATACAGATAGTATTTTCCGTTCTTTTCCAGTTTGACTTGAAGGTAGTTTCGAGCACTGAGGATGGTATCGCTACTTGATCCCTCTCTGATATGCATCGTCCCTTCATACCCAAAATATCTCGTAACAGCGGCACCGATGATAATGATGAGAAATGCAAGATGAAAAAGTCCTGTAAAAAACTTCTCTTTTCGGAAAAGCCTGAATTTGAAAATGTTGTACAAAAGATTGAGAGAAAGCAGTACAAGGAGAATCTCAAACCACTTCGCCGTATAAACAAGAGCCCATGCGGTCTGCGAGCCGTAGTCGTTCTCTATAAAAGTAGCTACGCCGATACTCACAGCAAAAATGAACATCATGATAATCGCGGATTTTATGGAGAAAAAGCCTTTTTGTAGGACTTTGAACATCAATAGACCTTTTATGCAAAATTACTGTATTGTATAGAAATATTGAAAAATTTCATTCATTTTTTTTAATTACAATTTTTATTTAAACTACTTTAAATCTCCCCAGTTACGGGCTATCTGAACAGAACACTCTATTGGTACGTTCAAGGGATGGATGGTCTGCATAATCTGTTTAAATTCTTCGGCCAGCTCCTGAGCTTGATTCTCTTGTACTTCAAAGATGAGTTCGTCGTGTATCTGGAGCAAGATTTTCGCTTCCAATTGTTTTTCATCGATTACATTTTTTATCTTGTTCATAGCCATTTTGATCAAGTCCGCTGCACTGCCTTGGAAAACTGTATTTGTCGCCTCTCTCAAATATGCCGCCAATTGTGCGCCGCTTGCATGTGCAAAATCAAAATATCGCCTTCTTTTCAAAAGCGTTTCAACATATCCGTGTGTTTTTGCAAAATTTTCGACCGATTCAAGATAACTTTTCACCGTTGGAAAAGATGCAAAATAACTCTCAATTATGGCTTTTGCCTCTTTCGTAGATATACCAAGTGTCTCAGCAAGTTTTCTGCTGCCCATACCATAAATAAGCCCGAAATTGATACTTTTGGCAATATTTCGTTTCTCTTTCGCATGCTCTTTTCCAAAAAGTTTTATTGCAGTTTCCATATGGATATCTCGACCCTTTTGAAAAGCTTCGAGTAATGCCGGGTCTTTGGAAAAGTGCGCAAGGAGTCTCAGCTCTATTTGAGAATAGTCAATACCGATCAGAAGCCTGCCCTCCCCAGCAATAAAACCGTATCGGATTTTTCGTCCAAGCTCTGTTTTTATAGGAATGTTTTGCAAGTTTGGATTTTTGCTTGCCAATCTTCCTGTAGCAGTTCCCGTTTGAATAAAACTTGTATAGATTCTATGCTTCGGATCTCTTTTGGCATAGTTTATCAACGGATCGATATAGGTACTTTTGAGTTTGTACAGTTCACGATACTCTAGAAGCAAAGGAATGATCGGATGTTTATCTTTGAGTGCCTGTAATGTCGTTTCGTTCGTACTGTATCCCGATTTTGTCTTTTTGAGTGGCGGAAGTTTCAATTTTTCAAAAAGAATTGCCGCAAGCTGTTTTGTAGAGTTGATATTGAATTCGCCTCCTGCATACTCATAAATCTTTTGTGTTATTTCATCAATTCTTTTTTCAAGCGAGCTCTTCAGTTCTTCAAAAAATGGTATGTCGATTTTGATTCCGGCTTGCTCCATATGAATAAGGGTATTGACAAAGGGAAACTCCACCTTTTTGGCTTCATCGATCAAATGGGATGCTCCCTGTTTACGCAGAGCATCGAGGAGTTTGAAATAGACCATGTATGTGATGACAGCATCTTCGGATGCATACTTGCAAGCTGCATCGATAGAGACTTGTGAAAAGTCCTCCCCTTTTTTGACCGTCTCTTTGTAAGCGATCATATCGTGATCTAAAAACCGCTTTGCAACGCTCTCAAGTCCTACACTGCTTCCAGGATCTACAAGCCATGCCAGTATCATCGTATCGACTATATCTTTTTTCTCATCGATTCCATATCGGTAGAGCAGTGAGAGATCAAATTTGAGATTGTGGCCGATAATAGTGTGTTCAAAGATTTTTGAAATGGCTTCCAGTGCTTTATCCAGGCCAACTTGATCACCTACGCCAAGATAGTTGTGCCCTATGGGCACATAATAGGCTTTTTCCTCGCTGTATGCAAAACTAAAACCCACCAAATTCGCTTTTTTGGTGTCCAAATCATCTGTTTCGGTATCAAACGCAACCAGCGCACCCTCTGGGATTGATTGGATAGCTTTGATCAGTTTATCGTAGGTATCGAGACAGATGGCTTCAAACTGTACACTCTGTTTTTTTGATTGCTGCAGTGGTGCAGCCTTTATTTTTCGAAGTATTGCGGTAATATCATAATCAATCAGCTCGTCCGCTATTTTTATGATAGGATTGATGGATGGCAGATGAAACTGTTGCAAATTGCAATGATCGAATACATTCTCGTCAAGTTCCACCAACTTTTTACTCAAAAATGCCTTCTCTTTGCCCTCAATAAGGAGTTTTTTAATCCTCTCTGGCTTCACCTCATCCAAATGTTCATAAATCCCTTCCAAGGAACCAAACTGCTCTAAAAGTTTCACCGCCGTTTTGGGACCTATACCCTTGACACCCGGAATATTGTCGGCACTGTCTCCGACTAATGCCAGATAATCTTTGATGAGCTTTGGAGGAATACCAAACTTCTTTGTAGCCTTTTCTTCGTCAATCTCCTCTTTTTTTATCGGGTCATACAGAACCACTTTCCCATCATCAATGAGCTGATACAGATCTTTATCGTGGCTCACAATTTTTACTTTGATCCCCTGCTCTTTTGCGCATTTGACAAGAGAAGCGATAATATCATCGGCTTCAAACCCCTCTTTTGCCAACGTCTTAAATCCCATCTCTTGAATCCATTTGATGGCAACGGGAAGCTGCATTTTTAATTCTTCTGGAGGTTCCGGTCTTTGCGCTTTATACTCTGAATCGATTTTCGCTCGAAAACTAGGACCCTCACTATCTAAAGCAAATACGATGTAATCGCTTCTTTCTTCACTCACTAATGAGTTTATGAAATTGATAAAACCGGTTAAAAGACCTGTCGGAAAACCTTTTTTACTTTTGAGTGGTGGTAAAGCGTAGTAACTTCGAAAGAAAAAGCCAAATGTATCAATGATGGTCAGTGTCTGCATGTTAGCCCTTGTAAGAATCTTGTGTATAATTTTACAAAAAAAGGATAGTGATGCGTATGCTCTTGCTTGCAGCTCTTTGTTTTACAACTCTTTTTGCAGACTCTTTTCGTCAACAGGAGATAAAGAAAGTCGACTCGGTCATATCGATTTTACAGCAAAGAATCATTTGCATGCAAAAATCAAGCGGAAAAGAGTGTTTGAAAAAATATCCACTTGATCCAAAAAGCGATACGAGTGATAAAGTCTTTCTAATGAGTTTTCCACAAAGCTTCTACGAAGCAAAACTACACCGATCTATTAATCAACTTCAAAAACAGAAAATCTGTATAGGAAAATCATTAACAAAAAAAGAGCTCAAGAAGTGCTTTACGCAATGATGGACCGTAACTCTTCCACAGCTTTTGCCAAAATCCCAACGCTCAAGCCATTCTTTTGTGCAATATTTTTCGCTATCGTTACACTTGTATCATCCAAAGGCTTATTGATGGGAATTGCTCTTTTGACAATATGCAAAGCCAATGACTCTTCAAAATAGGTATCAGCCTTTTCATATTTATCTGCATACTCTATTGACAAAACAAGCTCTTTTTCAAAACCCAATAATCAAACATGGCTCCTGTTACTTCAGATGCGCTGGCACCCACGAAACTCTTTTCCACATAGGCTACATCATTAGTCATTTCGATCTCGGACCGAAAAGGATAGACCATATCCTCTTGAATGATAATGTCAGCAATAACGATTTTTCCAAGCTCTTGCAAAAAGGCGGCCAGTTTTAAAAAACGCGCCTTTGCAGGATTGTGCTTTTTATACCACAGCTCCATCAGTTTCGACTGCATATGTGAAATGTGGGCAAATCGCTCCGCAGTAATGCCATAAGGTTCCATGTCTATGTTGAAAAGCTTTTTGATCGAGTTTTGCATAACGATTGATCGTACTTCCTGTATTCCCAGATAGGAGACCGCTCTACCTAAATCCTCGATTTTTTCTCTCAAACCATAAAAAGAGGAGTTGACATATTTCAAAATATCGGCAACGAGCATCGGATCTCTTTGCAATATTTCGACAACTTCCTCCAGATCCACATCCTCTTTACCAACCGCTTTTTCAAACTCATCGATCGTTTTTGGTAGTGGAGGTAATGATCTGATCCTCTTTATCAAGTCATCTTTCACGCTTCAACTCTTTCGCTAAAAATTCTCCCGTAAAACTGCCTGTCTCTTTATGTTGTGCAGCAACCTCTTCCGGAGTCCCCGTTGCAATAACTTTACCCCCGCGAATACCGCCTTCAGGACCCATATCGATGATATAATCCGCATTTTTTATCACGTCAAGATTGTGCTCAATCACAATGACGCTGTTCCCCAATTCTACCAAATGATGCAAAACTTTGATGAGTCTATCCACATCGGCAAAATGAAGCCCGGTGGTCGGCTCATCCAAAATGTAGAGTGTATTGCCCGTATCTTTCCGGCTGAGCTCCTTGGCAAGTTTTATTCTCTGTGCTTCCCCTCCGCTCAAAGTCACGGCGTTTTGTCCAAGAGTAATATATCCAAGACCGACATCTTGCAAGGTTTTGAGTTTTTGATAGATTTTTGGAATGTTTTTGAAAAACTCCAGCGCTTCATCTACGCTCATGGCAAGAACATCGGCGATATTTTTCCCTTTATAGTGCACTTCTAGCGTCTGTTCATTGTATCGTTTCCCCTTACATGCGTCGCACTTGATCATGATATCGGGCAAAAAGTGCATTTCGATTTTCAGTTCCCCCTCACCCCGACACTTCTCACATCGACCACCTTTGACGTTGAAACTAAATCTTCCCGGCCCATATCCTCTGATCTGTGCCTCTTTCGTTTTGGCAAAAAGGGCTCGAATTTCATCCATAACCCCTGTATATGTCGCAGGGTTGCTTCTTGGCGTTCGTCCTATGGGGGATTGATCCAGATAGATCACTTTATCGAGATGCTCCAGCCCCTCTATCGTTACACCACTTACTTTTCGAACCTTCTTCGCATGATTCAAAGCCTCTTTCGCTACAGGCAGAAGGGTTTGCAGAACTAGCGAGCTTTTCCCGCTGCCACTCACTCCAGTAACTGCTACGAGATTTCTTAAAGGAAAGGAAACACTCAAATCTTTGATGTTATTGATAGTCACGTATTTTACATGAAGCCATTCACTTTGCGGACGTCTATGAAAATACTCTATTTTCTTGGCACCGCTGAGATACCGGGCAGTGAGAGTAGAACTCTTTTTCAGCTCATCCACACTTCCTGCAAATACAACTTCACCTCCATATTTTCCGGCACCCGGCCCGATATCCACGATGAAATCGGCTGACTCTATCGTCTCCTTGTCATGTTCCACGACAATGACAGTGTTGCCCTTTTTTTGAAGATTTTTCAGTGTTCGAATAAGTTTGAGCGTATCTCTTTCATGCAAACCGATACTTGGTTCATCCAAAACATACATCACACCGGTTAGTCCGCTTCCAATCTGGCTCGCAATCCGGATCCGTTGCGCCTCTCCCCCACTGATGGTTCGGGCATCCCTTCCCAAAGAGAGATATCCAAGTCCAACATCCACCAAGAAAAAGAGCCGCTCTCGAATCTCTTTTAAAATGGGAGCAGCGATTGCCGCCTTCTGTTCAGAGAGATAGGAGAAGTTGCTCTCATTAGCAAAAAAATCATACGCCTCTTCTATCGGCATATCCAGGATATCGGCTATCCCCTTTCCGGCAACTCTAACAGCTAAACTCTCCTGCTTGAGTCTGTGACCGCCACACTTGTCACACACCTTTTCACTCATATATTCGCCAAGCTCTTTTTCATCCCGGAACATATCATAGGCAATTTTTACAACGCCTGGCCACTCCCGAACAAGGTTATGGCTTTTCCATCTAAATGAGACCTTTTGTCCCATTCCGTACAAAATCGCTTTTTTTTGATGTTCAGGCAACTCTTCATAGGCAACAGTTGTATCGATGCCCTCCTGCTCACAAAAAGCCATCAAGAACTTATAGTAGTAGCTTTTGTTATACCCATACAAAAACTTGATAGCACCTTTTTCGATCGATTTGTGCTGATCGATGATCTTTTGAAGATCCAGCGTATAGCGAATACCAAGCCCATCACACTCCTCACAGGCTCCTTTTGGAGAATTAAACGAAAAGCTCAAAGGCTCCAATGGTTCAAAACTCACTTTACAATCAAAACATGCAAGATGTTCGCTATAGTGAAAATGCGACTTTATTCCAAGCTCATCCCCATTGAGGATATCGATCTCCACCTCCCCGTAGCTTGTTTGCAAAGCCTTTTCGATATCTTGGGCAATCCTGCTTCGATTCTCCTCTTTCATCACCACTCTATCCACAACCGCTTTAATGGTGTGCTTTTTTGTTTTACTCAGCTCTATCTCCTCATCCAATCGCACCATCACACCATCGATCATGGCCCGTACATACCCTTTTTGGCGAAGTCCCTCCAAAAGATCGGTAAAGCTTCCCTTCTTCTCTTTAATTAAAGGTGCGGTGATGACCATTTTGGCACCTTCTGGCAGTTTAAGGACTTCATCTATGATATCTTGTGGATTCATTTGCGAAATAGGTTTGCCACAAAGGTGGCAATGCTGTTGACCGATTCTTGCATAAAGGAGTCTGAGATAGTCGTAAATCTCGGTGATCGTTCCAACAGTCGAGCGAGGATTTTTACTGGTGGTTTTTTGTTCAATCGCAATTGCAGGCGTCAGCCCCTCTATTTTATCCACATCAGGTTTATCGAGTCTATCGAGAAACTGTCTTGCATAACTGGAAAGTGATTCTATATATCGCCTCTGGCCTTCAGCGTAGAGTGTGTCAAAAGCGAGTGTGGACTTTCCGCTTCCTGAAAGTCCTGTAAAGACAACGAGTGCATTTTTTGGAATTTTTAGATCAATATTTTTGAGATTGTGCTGCTTGGCTCCAAAAATTTCTATATGATTTTTCATTGAACTCCTCTAAAAAAATATCTTTTTCACAACCAATAACAAAATAATGGAATAGATAACGATCAAAGCTTTTTTAAATTTCGCATGGTGTGTCATATGGGCTAGCTTTATACCAAAATAGACCCCAAAAAGGGAAGATACCCCCACAAGCAAACCATCTTTGTAATCAATATGTCCAAAGAGACTCAAACTCAAAAATCCACTGATGGATGAGAAAATGACAAAAAAGAGTCCCATGGATGCCGCTTTCTTCACATCCATATGAAAAAAGCCGACAAGGATTGGTGTAATGAGAATCGACCCGCCAACTCCTATACTGATTGCCAACAATCCAACTACCACTCCCACTCCAAGTATTACCAGAGGAGGAATCTCCTTTGCTCCTCCTTCAATAGCGGGGGCTTTGAAAAAGCGATACATCGCAAAAAGAACAAATCCCAAAAACATCCACTCAAGCACACGGCTTGAAACGATACTTAAAAAGTATCCACTGCCTAGAGCGCCTATAAATCCGCCAATGCCAAGAGCCAACCCCTCATGAATCTTGAAAATATTTTTTTTGAAATTGAGATAGGACCCAAAAAGCGAACTAAATACCATTTGCGTAACTGATATCCCTACAGCCTCTTTAATATCAAATCCAAGATATAAAAGGATAGGCACCAAAATCGTTCCGCCGCCAATTCCGAAAAAACCTGAAAGAAAACCCACAAGAATACCAACGAGAATCAGTTCCATGCGCACACTTTTTTTTCTCGGATTATATCGAAACTTAGAGAAATTTTATGCAGGATTTATCAAAATCAAACTATAATTGGTAAAACCTCTCAGGAGTGAGCATTGAAAAAAATTATACTTTTCCTATTTCTTACGCTCCAACTTTTTGCAACGATGATCCTTAACCTCAATGTAAAAGAGACGAAAAGAGGAATCGATCTTTTGCTCAATTTTGATATTCCTTTTGATGGCAAGATCATCGAAAGACACGAAAAGGACAAGACTATACTTTATCTTGAGGACGTTAAAATCCTAACCCCATGGCAAAAAAAACTGCACAATCCAAATGTGTATCAAATCGATGTTTTACCGGCCAAAAACGGATCCAACGTAATCATCTACTCCACAAAAAAGATCAAACTGCGTGCAGCGAAATCCAAAGATGGATTCAGCCTTAAAATTGAAATTTATGCACCAACCCAAACGCTTGCAAAAACAGTCCACAAAAGTACAGATACCGGTATATGGATATTGATTTCTATCGGCGGTTTCGTTGTACTGATCATGTTGGCCGTTGCGATAAAACTCTCTTCGGCAAACAAAGTAGCAAAGAAAAAGGTGATCGTTCCAAAACAGGAAGAGGAGTTTACGATCAAATTTGAAAAGCCTTTGGATGAACACAATAAAATCGCCCTCATCTCCTTTAAAGGAATCGATTATCTTGTTTTGATAGGAAGCACCAACGTTCTTCTTGGAAAATACAAAGAGGGGGAAATCGAATCGATGGAGGCCTTTGAGAGTGCCATTGAAAACCACAATATCGAACCAACCAAACAAATACAAGAAAAAGAGGAGATCTTCACGACGATAGAAGAGTATAAAAGAAAAGCGAGTGGAAAGTTTTAGAAAAAATCTTTTATCATCTGCTCCATCTCTTCAGGATTTTCCACTTCGTTGATTTTCGTTCGAAACTGGGTAGCACCGGGATATCCTTTGGAATAGGTATGCAGATGTTTTCGAAAAAGTACCGCACCATACGTTCCATAAAAACGGATCATTTGGTGGAAATGCTCTAATATGATCTCTTTTTTCAAGGATGCATCCACATCCTCTTTGCCATGTTTTAACTGGTAAAATATCCACGGTTTTCCTATAGCACCGCGTCCTATCATGACACCATCTGCCTTTGTGATGAAGAGAACCTCTTGCGTCTTTTGAAAATTTGTAATGTCGCCATTGGCGATAACCGGAATGGATACGCTCTCTTTAGCTCGTGCGATCGCCTCGTAATCTACAGGAGCTTTGAATCCACCACTTCTCGTTCTACCATGAATCGTGATAAAATCGGCTCCCGCTTCCTCCAGAACCTTTACGATTTCGACTACTCTGTTTTCGGTAAATCCCAAGCGAATTTTGACACTGGTATAGTTTTTTTCGGAGGTCTCCTTGATAGTCTGGACAATTTTACCGAGTCTATCGAGATCGTCAAGAAGTGCACTTCCGGCTCCCTGTTTTACCACTTTTGGGACGGGACATCCACAATTGAGATCGATCCCATCAATCCCTTCTATTTCGTTGAGTCTTTCCACAGCCTCTTTGACAATCAACGGATCACCTCCAGCGATCTGTACAAAGTAGGGATTTTCCTCGGGTGATTTTTCAAGCATTTTATAGGTTTTTTTACTATCGTAGACAAGGGCATTGGAGCTGATCATCTCACTGATGGTCAGATCGGCCCCGAACTTTTTTACCACACTTCGAAAAGGCAGATCTGTATACCCTGCCAGTGGCGCTAAAACATACAAAGGCTTCGAAAAATCCAGTTTCATCTATACGAACAGCTCCAACGGATAGTTTTTACCACACTCTTTGAGTTCCAGATAGGCTTTGAACTCTTGTAACTCCTCTTCGTTGGTCGTTTCAAGAAACTCTCTTGCTTTTTCGATCATTTCAAGATCGAGCAGTGTATACAGATAGGCTGCTTCACTCTTTTCATCCTCTTCTTTAAGCAGTTCAAACAGTTTCAATCGCTCATCAGGTGCCAAAATATCCTTTATTTCTTTTGCTATGGCGATATAATCTTTGGCATTCAACTGCATACGCGCTTGCTGAATGATATATAGGATATCTTGATATTCCAAGGATCTATTCTCTTTTTTCGCATATGCTATAAGGTGCAGTAACGATTCGATATCAAAAAGTGATGCATACTCTTTTATTTTCGCGATATCACTAAATTCCATAAAGATCAAAAGGGCCTTTTTACAAAGCTCTTTTGGATACTCTTTGCAGTTTTTCAAAACAACACCGCTGTATGTGGGCTCCTCTTTCATCCTGTTCTCTATATTTTGCAAAAGGATCGGATTTTTTGATGAGAGTTTTACGCCATCAATCTCTACATACATGCCGTTGTGTATATCTTTGAGGGTATCGATCACTTTTCGTAATCGCTCATCTTTTGTATCGATTTTGAAGTGCTGCGGAATCATGTGGGATGCATCGCAGACAGCCCCCAGATTTTTCGCCTCTTTGGATTTGTACTGAAGTGGTCTTGGTTCCCGATACAAAGCGTTCACAAATGAAGCTATAAGGGTATCGTAATCTTTTTTGTAGCGTTTGAGTCGCATGAAATTGATAAAGGAGTAGTATGCCATATGGAAAAAAGAGGCTAAAAACATCAAAAACATCGGGAGCACAACCCAAACGGCTATTGGCAACGTCACAGGAATACCAAGCACTTCCAACGTATAGGTCTGTTCTGTCTGAGTATAGATCAGGCCTCCCACCAAGCCCATCAAGATGAGGCTAAACAGAATATATTTCTTTAAACGCATAATTACTCCTCTTTCATTTATGATACGGATGGTTGTGTATGATCGAAAGTCCTCTGAATAGCTGTTCCAATAACACCATTTTCGCAATTTTATGGCTCATTGTCAATGGACTCAAACTCAAAGCCATATCGCAAGATTGTACAAAAGATCTTTCCAATCCGTACGCTCCACCGATAAAGAACGCTAATTTCGTATGCTCTTTCAAAAGATTTGCAAATGCGAAGGAGTCCAAACATTTTCCTTCAGGATCCAATGCGATGTTGAAGCCGTCGCTGAGTATAAAAGGCTTGAAAGTGTCACTATAGGCTTTCATGGCTTTTTGTGCATCGCTTTGTGCCGCATTGATCTTTTTATTGAAAACATTCTTCGTCTCGATAAGGGCAAATTTTTTGCTATTTTTGATCAAATCCTCGTAAATGGCCTCATAGCACTTCTCATCTTTTTTACCGATCGAGTAGATTGCAATCCTATGCAAATGTAAGCCCTTTTATCAAAAGATCGCTCCCTATGGCTCTGAGCCAGACATTTTCGATCGGCTCAAACAGCCGAATACCTCCGATAGCCACTACCTTATGTTTTGATCGTAATGCTATATCGCTGAGTCTCTCTCCCAATACATATTGCACATCTTTTGTCGTGCTGCTTCGATACGCTCCCAAGCCCACATATTCCAGATCTAGCTCATTGGCTTCTCGAATCTCTTGTAATGTATGGGTGGAAAGGCCTACTATCTTCGCACCATAAAGCTTTTTTATGATACTCAGCGCTTCATTTTTTGACTGGATACCAAAAGATACCATCAGCCTGTCCAAATCCTCCTGACCGATATGGACACCGTCGCACAAAGATGCCAAAGCCAGTTCATCATTGACGATGAGTATTCCCTTCCATCCTTTTCGAAGATATTGTAGATCCTTTTTTTTCTCTTCGATATCGTCAGACTTATTACGATACTGGACAATTTTGGCTCCAAATCTTTGGGCGATGGATAAAAATCCATCAAGATCTATATCGAATCGTTTGAGCAAAGATCTATCACACAGTGCATACAGGTCATTCGGATACAACGTTTTCCTCTTTCCACAATATTTTCAGCAAATCTGCAATCGTTTTTTTCATAGAGGGTCTTTCAACAATCATATCGATCAAACCGTGCTCTAGCAAAAATTCGCTTCGCTGGAAACCTTCTGGCAGATCGGCTCCAATAGTCTGCTTGATAACCCGTTGCCCCGCAAATCCGATGAGAGCGCCAGGTTCGGCCATAATGATATCGCCGATCATGGCAAAAGAGGCACTCACTCCCCCCATCGTAGGATCTGTCAATACGGAAATATAAGGGAGTTTTTCCTGGTGAAGCTTTGCAAGTGCTGCACATGTCTTGCTCATCTGCATGAGACTGAAAGTACTCTCTTGCATCCTCGCTCCACCGCTGGCACTCACAATCACCAAAGGTTGCCTCTTTTGTATAGCTCTATTGACGGCACGAACAATCTTTTCTCCTTCCACAGAACCAAGGCTGCCTCCCATGAAAGCAAAATCAAAAACCACGATCTGCGTTGGGACCCCTTCTATCGTGCATTCACCACTTATGGCGGAACTGGCTCTTCCTGTCTTTTTCTTGCCCTCTTCGATACGCTTTTTGTAGCTCTTTTTATCGACAAATTTGAGTGGATCCACCGGTTCCAACTCGGCATCGAATTCGACAAAACTTCCTTCATCACACAGTATCTCGATCCGTTCCTGTGCACCTATACGGAAATGGTACCCACATTTTGGACAGACATTGTAGCGATTCTGCACCTCTTTGTAGTACATAAGTGCATTACAACTGGGACATTTTATCCAGTGACTCGGTTGTTCCTTTGTACTTGGCTGAGAGCGACGTATTTTAAAAAAATCGCTGATCCCCACTACTCATCCTTTAAAACTATTTCTTTAATCTTATCAAAAATTGCTTTGTCCTTACTGACTATTATTCTGGTGGTATCCTGATAGATATGACAATCACTACATAGATGCAAACCGGCTGCGATATCATACTCCCTGATCTTGCCTACAAACAAGACATACTTGACCGCATAGGCATACGCCAGTGAAAGAGCAACAGCTCCCGGACTTCGAAATTTCAGACCATTGGCGTTGAGTCTTGCAACGATCTGGGGATTGGCATAGGCCTTTTCAAAGAGACCTATTTTGGAAAAGGGATGGTACCGGATAGGTTTCATATCTGATTCGAGAATATTCCCTTTGAAAAAGCCTGCATCATGTTTGATAAAAAGATCTCCGTTTGCGAAGTTGGCAACACAAGATAGAAGCATCTCCCCATCTTTTTGTACAGCAATAGAAGTACCATAGTAGGGAAAAGATGAAAGAAGATTATCGCTTCCGTCAATGGGATCGATAATCAGTTTCCACTCCCCATTTCCGATGATTCCAGACTCTTCAGATATTATCTGACCATAGCGCGAAAGATGTTTTACGTAGATTTTTTCTGCAAGCAGATCCACGTTTGATGAAAGGTCTCCTCCGGCCCCGTATCCGTTGTATTGATAGAGTTCATCGATCATATCGTACCGTACGGTACGATAGATCTCTTTTAGTGCCGATCGCAGATCACTGATAAACGATTGCACTATCCAATCAACTTTCTCACAATCGATTTTGCAGCCTCTCTACCATCGTACGCCGCAGTCACAACCAGATGTGCCCCTCTATAGCAGTCACCACCGGCAAATACACCGGGCTTTGTGGTTTCATAGTTTTGATCAATTTTCACTGCACCCCACTGATTGGTCTCGATTCCATGTTTCGAGAGAAATTCAAGGGGCGTGTTTTCAAAACCAAGAGCAAAAATAACAACATCTGCTTCCATTGTAAACTCGCTGTTTTTGATCGTCTCCAATTTTCTAGATCCATCTTTGGACACAGTGGAAATCGTTTTGACAAACTCCACACCGATCACTTTATTCTCTTCATCCGTCAAAATCTTCGTCGGAGCAACATTGTAGACAAATTCTGCTCCCTCTTCCTGGGCATTTTTCACCTCTTTTTTGCTTCCTGGCATACTGGCAGCATCTCTTCTATATGCACAGATCGCTTTGGCAGCACCTTCACGAAGCGAAGTTCTCACGCAATCCATTGCTGTATCGCCACCACCGATAACGATCACCCGCTTATCTTTTACCTCCATAGAGCTGTCATACGCGTCACCAAACACTTTTCTTTGTACGTTAGTCAAAAAATCCATCGCCATAAAAGCGCCTTTGGCATCTTCACCAGGAATATTCGCTCGTCTCGCCTTGGTAGCCCCGATTCCCAAAAAGACGGCATCATAATTTTCCAGGAGCTCTTCAAAATCGATATTTTTTCCTACTTCGATATTAAGGTTGAGTTTCATACCCGCTTCTATAAGCCAGTCGATCCTTCTTTGTACAACCTTTTTGTCCAGTTTAAAATTAGGAATACCATAAGTTAACAAGCCACCGGCTCTATCAGCGCGCTCATACACATGCGGCTCGATGCCATATCGTAGCAGATAGGTAGCACAGCTCAGTCCTGCCGGTCCGCTTCCAACAATCGCTACTTTTTTGCCTGTCTTTTTCTTTTCAAACTCCGGTCTAAGCCCTCTTTTAAACCCCTCTTCACTTATAAAAGTCTCAATGGCTCCAATGGTGATAGCTCCATACCCTTCATTGAGAGTACATGCACCCTCGCAAAGTCTATCTTGAGGACATACCCGTCCCATGATTTCTGGAAACGGAGAAGATTCGTTGGAGATTTTGAAAGCAAGCTCAAGATCTTTCTCTGCCACCGTTTTAAGCCAGTGAGGGATGAAGTTGTGCAAAGGACAGGCGTTGTGACAGTACGGGTCTCCACACTGCACACACCTGTCTGCCTGGGTGGCAGCTTCATTGGGATTGTAAATCTCATAAATTTCTCGAAAATCTTTGATTCGTTCATTGACTGATCGTTTTTTCGGTTCGATTCGTTCATTGAAAATAAAATTTTGCATATTATTCCCCTTCCTCTAGGTTCAAAGGCACTTTTCGAAGCTCTTTTGGCCGTACCATCCAAAAATTTCGTATCTCCATTCTGAAGTTGTTCAAGATAAATTTGGCTTTTTTGCTTCCTGTCTCATCATAAAAAGATTGAAGCAGCTTTTTAAGATAGTGTCGTGCCTCGTCAAACTCGTCGATATCGATTCGTCTAGCCTCGATGAGTTCTTGGTTGATTTTCTCGATAAATGTGTGGTGCGTATCATACACAAATGCAAGACCTCCAGTCATACCCGCACCAAAATTGATACCCGTATCACCAAGAATTACTACGATCCCGCCAGTCATATATTCACAGGCATGATCACCTGTACCTTCCACCACTGCCAAGGCTCCTGAGTTTCGTACAGCAAATCGCTCACCCACTTCTCCGGCAACAAACAGCGTTCCTCCTGTTGCACCATACAAACAGGTATTTCCAGCAAGACTCAAGCCTTCATTGTGTGTTTTAGATGTTATGACGATCTTACCGCCATTCATTCCTTTTCCTACATAGTCGTTTCCTGCACCCACAAGATTGATTGTCACACCATTAATCAAAAAGGCTCCAAGGCTCTGTCCTGCAACCCCTTGAAGGTTGATTCGGATACTATCTTCTTTCAACCCCTCATCGCCATAATATTTTGCAATCTCGCCACTGATTCTGGCTCCAAAACTTCTGTTGACATTGGTGATGGTTTTATTGACAATCACTTGCTTTCCAGGATTTTCAATCGCTGGATAGACCTCTTTCAAAATCTCTTTTTCATATTCGTTACTGTCAAACGGCTCGTTGGATGGAACTTGACAGGTATCTACGCCATCGAGTCGCATGAGTACAGAGCTAAAATCGAATTTTTTCGCAAGTTCATTTTCTACAACTCTCAAAAGATCCGTTCGTCCGATAATCTCTTCAAGTTTTGTATAGCCTAAACTCGCCAATATTTTTCTCACATCTTCTGCAATCAAAGTAAAGTAGTTGATGAGTCTATCCACAGTTCCAACATAGTGCTCACGCAAAAACTCGTTTTGTGTCGCAATACCTACTGTACATCGGTTCAAATGACATACTCGCAAAATCTTACACCCAATGATAGTGAGCACACCTGTACCAAAAGCATAGCTCTCAGCTCCCAAAATTGCCGCTTTAACAATATCAAGACCGGTTTTGAGTCCACCATCCGTTTGAAGCTGTACGAACTCTCTTAAGTGGTTGGCTTTGAGCGCGTTGTGCGCTTCGCTAAGCCCAAGTTCCCAAGGGTTTCCGGCAAATTTGATGGAAGTAAGTGGAGCTGCTCCCGTACCGCCATCACCGCCACTGATGATGATCTTGTCTGCATAGGCTTTCGCAACACCTGTGGCGATGGTACCAACGCCCGCTGTGGAGACAAGTTTTACGGCCACTCTCGCATCAGGATTGACCTGTTTGAGATCGAAGATAAGTTGTGCCAGATCCTCGATAGAGTAGATATCATGGTGTGGTGGAGGTGAGATGAGGGTGACTCCCGGCATGGTATGTCTCAATTTTGCTATGAGCGCCGTTACTTTGTGTCCTGGAAGCTGACCCCCCTCGCCCGGTTTCGCTCCTTGAGCGATTTTGATCTGAATCTCTTCGGCGCTTCTGAGATACGCAGGCGTCACGCCAAATCGACCACTTGCAACCTGCTTGATTTTGGAGTTTTTGATGGTTCCAAAGCGGCTGGCATCCTCACCACCTTCACCCGAGTTGCTTTGCGCACCTATTTTATTCATCGCTTCGGCGATACACTCATGCGCTTCTGGTGAAATGGACCCCAAACTCATAGCCGCACTGTCAAATCGCTTGAAGATATTTTCAATCGGCTCTACCTCATCAAGGCTTACTGGCTTTCGATCGCTTTGAAATTCGAAAAAGTCTCGGATAAATCGAAAACCTCTTCCATCCACCATCTTTTTGAGCTGCTCATAATCGCTCCAGTCTCCGGTAATCGAGACTTTATGGATCTGATTGACGGTATTTGGATTGAAGTCGTGATACTCGCTGCCGTCGATATATTTGTAGTAACCTCCAAGTTCCAGTGGAAAGATTCTTTTTTCTATATCGATCTCATACGCTTTTTCATGATACCTACTGAGCCGCTCTTCTATGTCTTCATAGGTTAGTCCTGGAAGAAGACAAGCTGAGTTGGAAAAGCATTCATTCACGATCTCCTCACTCAAGCCCAAAACATCGAAAAGTCCCGAGTTTCTATAGGATGCAATAGTAGAGATACCCATCTTGGACATGATTTTCAAAAATCCGGCGTTCAATGCATTGACCACGTTTTTAAATTTGTTTCGAAGTTCAAAAGGAGTGAGATCCTCTTTTTTCAGTTTCTCATAGACTGTGGCAAAAAGTAGATATGGATAGACTGCACTTGCACCATACCCTACCATAACCGCTGCAGAATGGGAGTCATACACTTCGCCGGTGATTGCAACGGTAGAGACAAGATGCCGAACCTTGGCTTCCAGCAAGCGTTTATTGAGCCGGCCTATCACCATCGCCATAGGCATCGTTTTTTTGTGCGGACTGAGTTCCCTGTCATCCAAGACGATGATTCGCACCCCTTCGTTGACAACGGCGTCGATCACCTCATCACACAGTTTTTCAAGGCTTGCCTTGAGATCTTTTTCGAACGCTGTGGAAAAGATCTTGTTTTTAAAACAGGCCTGATACCTTGGATGCTTCGGATCGCCATAGGAAAGAAGGACATCCAGTTTTTCCCGAATCAAAATAGGTGATACCGCTTTGAGTCGAATGGCATGGTTTGGATCTTCATCCAAGATGTTGTGAATCTCTCCAAAACCTGTATTGAGACTCATAACGATCTTTTCTCGAATAGGATCGATCGGCGGGTTCGTTACTTGCGCAAATTTTTGTTTGAAAAAATCTACAAAGGCTCTCTGTTTTTGGCTAAAGGCCGCCATAGGCGTATCGTCCCCCATGGATCCGACAGCCTCTTTGCCCTCCTTGATCATCGGCTCAATCACCTGTTCTACAAGCTCGTGTGTTATATTGTAGTATCTCTGTTTGTGAACGATATCATCGATTTTGTAATCATCCACATTGCTAAATGGCGTTTCGATATGCTCTTGCAGGTAAACCATATTTTCATTGAGCCATTGGGCATACGGGTTGGAGTTTTTGAGGTAATCGTTGATGTCTTCGTTTTTGAGAATAACACCATATTTGAGGTCAAGGGCTATCATCTCACCACTTTGGAGTCTTCCCCGCTCCAAAATGTTTTCTTCTGGAACACCCAAAATACCATATTCGCTGGCGATGATCAATCGTCTATCTTTAGTGATAATGTATTTTGCCGGGCGAAGACCGTTTCTATCCAGAACACATCCGATATAGCGACCATCGGTCATACTCACAGCAGCCGGTCCGTCCCAAGCCTCAAAGCAGGTACTGGAATATTCATAATAGGCCCTGAGGTGCGCATCCATATGCGGAGCGTTCTGCCAAGGAGCCGGAATAAGGGCGCGAGCCGCTTTGAAAAACTCCATACCGTTGACAATCAAAAATTCAAAAAAGTTATCCAGGCTTTTACTGTCACTCGCCTCTTTTTCAAGAACCGGTAGGATCCGATCTATCTCTTCTGGACTGAAAACCTCGCTTTTAAGTGATTCGCATTTGGCCAGAACGTTGTATCTGTTGGCTGAAACGGAGTTGATCTCACCATTGTGTGCAATCATTCTAAAAGGTTGGGCAAGCTTCCATTTTGGCAACGTATTGGTGGAGAATCGCTGATGGAAAAGAACAAAACTCGCTTCAAAATCCTCATCTTGGAGATCTGGATAGAACATTTTGATGTATGTGGGCATAACAAGCCCTTTATAGGAGACCGTTTTACTCGAAAAACTTGGAATATAAAAATCTTCATCATCTTCCAAAGCGTGTTCGATCTCTCTTCGTGTCAGATACAAAAGGGCTTCGAACCGTTTCGTCGCGATCAAAGAGTTTGGAGCAACAAAGATCTGAACGATATTTGGAAGGGTTTTGAGCGCCAACTCTCCAAGTGCTTCGGTATTGAGGGGGACCTCCCTGATATGAAGGACTTTGAGGTCGTTCTTTTTACACTGCTCTTTGATAACTGTGATGTTTTCCTCATTTTTGTAAAAAACCATCGCTACAGCATATACCGAAGGCAGAACAAAGCCCTCCTCTTTTGCGATTTTTTTAAAAAATCTGTGGGGCATGGAAAAAAGTAGTCCGCTTCCGTCACCACTCTTTCCATCTGCTGCAATGGCACCTCTGTGCATCATTCTCTCAAGCGACTGAATCGCGTCATTCACATTTTTGTGGGAAGGTTTGTTATCGATACTGGCAAGTAGACCAAACCCACAGTTGTCTTTGTAGGAAGTTAAAAAATCCATCCATCCACCTTTCTTACTTTAAACGACTTTTAATATTTTTTTTAGTATAAGTTGAAATTATTTTATCCTAATTTTCGTTAAAAACCACTTATAAATGAGCTGTTGATGCAAGGATTCATACTCAATATTACCAAAGTAAAAAGTGAGGACCTCATCGTCAAAGTCCTTACCCGATCAAAGATTTACACACTCTATCGCTTTTATGGAGCAAGGCACAGTACGATCAATTTGGGCTACAAAGTGGACTTTGAAATCGAACAGGATTTGGGCTATCTTCCCAAAATGCGGCACATCACCCATTTAGGTACGCCCTGGCTCAAATCGATGCAAACAACACTACTTTGGCAAAAATTTATCAAACTGTTACATACTCATCTGTTCGACATAGAAGCGATCGATTCCTTTTACTATGATCTGCTTTGCGATACATCGAAATATCTGGAAAAACAAAACCCCAAAAGAGCATTGATAGAGAACTATCTGAGACTCCTTCATTTTGAGGGCAGACTCCATACGGAACCGATCTGTTTCGTGTGTGAAACGAAAATTGAGAAAGATCCCGTTTTAGTACGCGCCTTTCTACAAGCACACAGTGAATGTATTCCTAAAAGAAGTTTTGATCAAAAAAAGATAGAGCATCTTTTTACCCATTGCGATACACAATTTTTTGAAGAGGATGAGATAGAGGCTCTATGGAGCCTCATCGAAGAGGGACTATAATACTTATTCATTCTTTTGTAATTGTTTTACTATCCAGTTGGTATTGATAATATTGAAAACCTCATCATGATAGTCAACAGTTCCTTTGATAAAATGATCTTTTTGAGATAAAACGATATAAACATCATCTTTTGGTACTTGAATAATCTCGTCAATATTGCCTATAAGCAATGCAAAGTCAAACAGTTTTCCATCCAAATCTGTTTGTATTATAAGAATCAATCGTTCCCCTTTTTGAATTTCCCCTTTTTCACTTGCCAAATATTCTAAGTCAAAAAGAAGATAACTTCTTGAATCTATAGCAACAATTCCTTCAATGCCCTCTTTATGTTCTAAAGATCTTGTAATGTGAACATCCTGCTCTTCATGGATACCCTTTATATATTCCATTTTTATAGCAAAACGATCTCCATCCACTCTAACAATTAAAAACTCTTCATATTCAGTTGTTCCCCTTGAAACTTCATCCTTATTATTTGATGTAATGCCATATTCTTCAATAAGTTTTTCCAAGTATTTATTGTCAATAATAGAAATAATTTGGTTGTGATAGATAAAGAAACGATTTAGAATCTCCTCACCCCTTGCAATATTGATATGTTCTGTTTGTATATTAACAATATTAAGAATTTTTCCAACTGATAATCCCAGGTGAAGATTCTCTTTTTTTAAGATAAAAATATTTTCACCTAGTTGTTTATCAACATGTAACAGTTTTCCTAAATTGACAATGTGCAATAATCTATTTTTAACTAAATAAACTCCTTCAATAAACTCCTCTTTTGGAATATAAACCCCTTTTTTTGCATCCTCAAAGACTTCAACAAATTGTACGATAGAAGCATCAATGGCAAATATCTCTTTCCCAAGTTTAAATAGAATCAAACTTATCTCATCTTGTGTTGTTTCAACTACACTTTGTAAAAGTTTGTCTTTTTGTTTTTGAAATGTTGGTTTAATAGTTGGAACATCTACATTACTATAAAAAAAATCCTCTTTTAAAATTTCCACGACTTCTTCATCTAGATTGATTACCTCGATTTTGTCATTATTATATTTAATATGCTCAATCTCTTCTATCTTATGTATTTCATCTATAAGAATCGCAAAGTCTTTATCTTTAATGCTCAAGATAATAGCACTTTTATTCTTTATATCGCCACATTCCCCAAGTTTCAAAATTTTTTTGAGACAAACTAAAAAATAGATATCACCATTTTGTTTAATTTCTCCTACTATATACTCGGGCATAAATTCTACATCATACACTTTTTCTACATCAACTATCCATTTTACATTGTCTACATTGACACCAAATATAGAATCGTTAACTTTAAATGTACATACCGAAACCATTACTCTTCTCCAGACAATACTGATGCAATCTCAAAAAGTTTTGCAGAGAGCTCTTTCATATCCCGACTAATCTTTAAGATAATATTTGCCGCTTCTCTCGACTCTGAAGCATTTTTGTGAGAAATATTTGCCGCTTCTAAAATCTGTTCTGCAGCAATTTTACTCTGTTCGAGAGCTTGAAAAATATGTTCAACTCGTGTCACACCTTTTTCCACAGCTTCTAAAACTTTGATGAGGTTCTCTTTATTATTAGCAAGCTCATACTCTATACGATCTAGTTTCTCATTTTCTGCTCGCTGAGTCAAAATGATATTATTGACTAACACATTGATTTGATCATTCTCCTCTTTTACTTTATTAATTGTCTTGATAACTTTATCTAGATTCTCTTCTGAACTATTCGCAAGCTCTTTTATATCGCGGCTAACTTCACTAAAACCATTGCCAAATTCACCTGCTCGTATCGCCTCTACCGAACCATTGATAGAAAGGGCAGAAATTTGAACAATGGAGAGCTCAATTTTACGAATCATATCGTTAAGTGCATTGATTTTTGAATTAATAAAATCGAGAGCTGGTATTACATCTTCAGATGATTTGGTATTCTCTAATGCCATAGATTTTATTTTTTTAAGATCTTGTATAACACCTTCAAATATTTGATCGATTTTTTTGATGTTTTCAAAAAGTTCATGTAACAAATCTTTTGCACGGGCTGCTTCTTGCAACGTTTGATGTGCCACTTGTTCCGCTTTTTTAGCATCTTCTTTAGCAATATTGGCTGCCTCTTCTATCTGTTCTAAAGCTTCAACAGTCTGTTCCATCGAACGTTCAATCTCCTCATTGGTACTTGTGAGCTCTTCTGAAGCAGAAGCCAACTCATCCACAACAGCTTTTTTATCGTTTCCTTCCAACTTATCGACAAGATTCTTGATCATTTTCGCTGCAACTTCTGCTTGTGCAAAGGCTTCAACCTGCTGTGAGATTGTATTAGTGATCTCACTGACTGCACTAGCACTCTCTTCAGCAGCACTAGCAATAATTTCCGCACTTCTATGTAGAGCATTTACCTCTTTTGCCGTTCGTTTCACTGCATCCACAACAGTTAATGTCAGTTTGTTTGATTCTTGAATTAGATTCATGATATAGTGCATATTATTTGAGCTGTCAAGAGCAATTTTTTCCGCTTCCTGCATCGAAGTATGGAGTTTATTCATCACATCTTTTGCTACGCCAATCTTTTCTTGCGTTATTTGAACAATATCTTTAATGTTAACAACGTATCTATTGGATTTTGATGCAATCTGACGGATTTCAGAAGCCATAATGGTGAAGCTTTTTCCTTTTTCTTTTGCCCTTGCAGCTTCTATCGCTGCATTAAGAGCTAACAAAGAGGTTTTTTTCGCAAGTTTTGTAATCAAGTTAACTGCATTATCTATCTCTTTAGATGAATCATATAATATATTTGCTTTATTGGCTATCTCTTCAGCTAAACCTGCCGTAACACGCATTTTTTCTTTATCTTCCAATATACTTTGATTTGCACCCTTTATGAGTTCCATAAATTTTTCAGAAATATCTAAAATAAGATTGCTATCATTTTCTAATATTTGTGCGTTTTTATTAATCTCATCTATTGCACTTAGACTCTCCTCAGCCGCCCCTGCATTCTCTTCTGCTGCTGCGGCAATTTGTTCCATCGTCCCTTTTATCTCTTCGATAGCTGCTAAACCATCTGCAGTTCTCTCATTTAGTTTTTGTGCTATCTCTTCAATACTTGCAGTATTCAGATCCAAATCTAAACCATGCTTATCACTTTTTTGAGTATTTTTCTCTTCAACAGACATCTGTTTGTCTAAGTGTTTTTTGATAAAACCCATTTACGCTCCTTTAATAAATTAATGTATTTCAGGCCGTCCAAAATAGAATCCTTGAAAAATGTCTACTCCAATTTCTTCAAGAATTTGCAACTGCTCTCTTGTCTCAACGCCTTCTGCAACAACTTTTAAATCAAAAATGTGACCAATTTTTGTTATTGCTTCAACTATTGCATAATCATTAGAATTATCGACAACATTTTTTACAAATATTTTATCGATCTTAAGTTCAGCCAATGGTAATGTTTTCAAATACTCAAAGGAAGAAAAACCTGTACCAAAATCATCGATACTAAACGAAATACCGATATTTTTCAATTGTTTTATTTTGCTAATAGCTTCATCTATATTTTCCAGCAATATATTTTCTGTTATTTCAAAGATGAGATTATTAGGATTTATGTTATATTTATTTATTATGTTTATAACTCTTTTAACAAATAAATCATCTTCAAACTGTTTAGGACTAATATTGACAGAAATTTTTTCATTATATTTTTGAAGATACGAACAGACTTTCTGTAATATATATGAACCAATTTCTATGATCAAACCATTCTCTTCGGCTATAGGAATGAATTTATCTGGAGGAATAATCTGTCCATTTAGTTCCCATCGAACAAGAGCCTCATATCCTACAACAACAGGAGTTTGATTTTCTAATCGCACCTTTTTTTGAAAAGCTAAAAAGAACTGATCGTTTTTAAGCCCCTCTTTGATTTTTTCTTTTATTTTGCTTTTTTCTTTCAATGTTTTAAAATATTTGGAATTAAAAAAAATAATACGACTTTTTCGATTCTCTTTGGCATTATATAATGCAATATCTGCTTGTCGCAACAATAATGCAATATCCAAATTTGGTTCAATCAGTGCAATGCCAATACTAATTGTGATATTAATTTCTTGATCATCAATCACATACAGTTTTTCCAACTCTTTTTTTAATCGCCCAGCGAAACTAGAACTAAAAATGCGGACTTTTTCTCTATCTTTTTCTTTTAAATCACAAAAAAGAAGAAATTCATCACCTCCGACTCTTGCTATCAAAGACTCTTTTCGAACAGTAGTTTTTAGTCTCTTGGCAATCTCTTTTAAAAGAAGATCTCCCACTTCATATCCACGAATCTCATTGATCTCTCTAAAATTATCAATATCAATAAAAAAAAGTGCACCATATAAAGAATGGGTTGAATAATAAGGAAAGACTTCTTGAATAAATTCCAAAAAATACTTTCTATTATAAAGACCTGTTAAAAAATCATAATTGGATAGAAAATCGATCATTTTATCTTTTTCAACAATTTCAGAAATATCGAAAATGGCAACCATGCGTAAAGGTGTATCCCAAAGCTGAATACTTGTACCTTTAACCAAAATCCAAGCACTTGTACCATCTCTTTTTTTAACCTTTACTTTGTAGGGTTTTTTATATTTTTTTTTATATTATTTTGAACAGTTTTTTTACAATTTGCAGCAACAAAATCATAGATACTTTTACCAACAAGCTCTTTTTTACTATATCCCACTATATTAGCGGCACTGCTATTGGCATATAAAATCATTCCACCGATTTCTATGAAAATAATTCCTTCGAATATATTTTCGAAGAAATTGGCGATATACTCTTGAAGTTGCTGATCGATAGTTTGCAACGTATTCAAATCCTTAAATAAAATATTTTCATTCATAAACATAAATGAAAAAATCATAACTAAACTACCTTAAAATCTCTTTACTAAATTTAAATATTGGGATTGTATCAAAGACATTTATCAAAAACCGTTCATTTTTTAAACAAAATCTAAAGAAGTAATGAAGAGAGTCCTCTAAGAGAGGACATGAAGAATTTTATATATAAAGTATATAGCACTAATTCAATTCAAAATCGTCCACTATCATATCCGTTCCACTCAGCATTCTTCCTCCATAATCGATTTTTTGCAACACTTTAATATCGCCGACTGGATCTTTCTTCACTATATACAGCTGTCCATAACTCTGGACAGGATGGAAAACAAAATCTTGCAATTGCACAGGCGCATCGTCTACTTTTAATCTTTCAGGAAGAAGGGTATCGCATACGACATCGAGATAACCCTCCCGTAAAATGTCGTATTGATCAAAAAGAAGTGAACAATCCACGTATCCAAATTCTACCTCATTGGGCTGTGCGCTCTCCACATCCACTTCCAAATCCCATCGTCCATCACCCTCTTGGGCGACAACGAAAAAGATATCACCAACCTCTGCTTCTTGGATGGAAGAGACAAGATCGACTACACTCTCATTTTTCAGTGTCACATCGTCGGTGTAGTACGTTTTCGAATTGATCTCTATGGAAGATTCGTCCGGATCGGCGCAATGTATCTCCTGGGGTGGTTCGAGGATGTCCGCTTCTGAACTCTCTACATATTCTCTGGCAATTTCAAAAAGCTCTTTGACATCTTCTGCGGACTCCAAATCAAACTCATCCCACTCCATACCTTCCATTTCAAGTCGTGACAAATTATATATTTTTACAATTTTTGCTTTTCCTGCGACTGATACGTTCATCTTCTCTCCTTTTTCTTTCGATAAATATAGGCCAATAACTTGGCTACCGCCACATAGAGTTTCTGCGGTATCTCCTCATGTAACTCAACTTTTGAAAGAACCTCAACCAAATCGGGATCTTCATAGAGTTCAATACCGTATTCATGTGCCAGTTCGATTATTTTTTGTGCCCTGTACCCTTCACCTTTTGCAATAACCTTTGGCGCATTCGAACTTTTTTTCTCATATCGAAGCGCCACTGCCTTTTTTTTCATACTGAAATATCGACTCCACCTGTTGTAGTATAACGCTTTTTTTCGTTCCCTTGTGATACAAAAGTCACAAAAACATCCTCAAAATCTTTCAAATCTTCTTTCAGCTCCGCAAGACCCTCTTTGAGTATTTCGCGAAAAAGAGTATCTTCTATAAAAAATTCCACTTTAAGACTATTATGTATCATCAAAAGATTCGCTTGCGCTTTGCCAATATCTTCGAAATTGAGTTCTATCTGACAAAAGTAGTGCTGTTTATCTGCCCAAATGCGCAACGAACCTTCATTGAGGTCCTGCCAAACTACCGGCAGATAGGCATATATCATGCCACTAACCAATGAATAGAGTTGAAAATTTTGGAGATGATTATAGAGCATCGATACTTTTTGATCATCTCCTAACGATTCTCGCATTTGTGCCATCAGTGCTTTGAGGTCGTGGGTTATGGTCTCCTCAGCTTTCGTATGAAGAGTCTGAAGAGCCTGTTTCAGCAGAGTCTGCAAAGATTCACCCTTCGCATCTTTAAAAATAGATTTTATCTTTTCATCCAATATGGTTGCGTTGAGTAGATACTCTTTTATCTCTTTGGGATCCTTGAGCTCAAGCTCTTCTTGAACATTTTGCAAAAGGGCAAACTGTTTGACAATAGTATCGAGTTTCTTTTCCAAAAAAGTCCCGCTATTGAAAATCAGTTGCTGAAGATCTTCTCCCTCCATCCTCTCAAGCTGTTCGGCCGGTAGAAAAATATCATTGATCTGCTCAAATCGTTGCACGAGTGTTTGCGCATCATTGGCACGTACTATAAAACGCAGAAGTGGAGTATCGGCATTTTTGAGTTGAGGGAGTTCCTTGATAGTTCGCAGAACTTCTGAAAGTTCGTTTTTTGCACCTGCTTCGATCAACTCTTTTGCCTGAGCAATGAGCATCTTGACATCTTGTGAGGAGGATAGGGATACGAAACTTTGTGGTTTGAGTGTTTGAATGATCTCTTTGTTCATCCGTTGCAGCTGTTCATTGAGTCCTTTTTGGAGTAAAACCTGCATCGTTTTGTCATCTTTGCTTCCAAGAGCTATTCGCAGGGCGAATTGAAGATCTTTTGTCAGATCCAAAGATTGCAGTTTTTTTTCAACTTTCTCTTTTTTGGTATCAAGGATTTCAAGAAGTTGGAGTTTTATCGCTTTTTCGCTGCCAGGCATTCCAAGAACTTTGAGAAGCAGCGTCGTATCTTTTTGCAAAGGAATCTCTGTTCGTATCTCAAGCTCTTGACCATTGATACGAACCAAAACGGAACCGCTTGGTAGCACGTCGACTACCTCGGCTCGTACAGTTCCGTTGACTTTGAGATTGAGCGAGGCCTGCGGCAGTTTGAAAAATGTCTGTTCTTTGAGAACATTCTCCACATTGAGTGGAGGCAGATGGGGTTGCATATCAGACCTTCAGACGCTCTTTATCGAAAAAAGTATCGTCATGAATATGACGAAATGAGGCTTTGATATATTTTACCACATCACGAAATCGACCCTCTAACTCTGAAACAAATGCTTTCATATTTTCACGAACATAAGGCTCTTTGATATCAAATCGCATGGCAGGACACATCTCATCCCCAATGGCCATAAAACCGTTACGCTCTACAAATCCTCGAAGCTGTTTTTCACGGGTCTCGATCAATGGTCGAATGACATAGAGTCCTTTTGAGCTCTTGTAGATTGGAGGCATCGAACGCATCGCCCCGTTATAGAACATATTCATAAAAAAACTCTCGATCGCATCATCGAGATGGTGGCCAAGAGCCAGTTTGTTAAAGCCGTTTTGCAACGCATAGGTGTATAAAGCACCCCGCCTCATTCTCGAAAAGAAACTGCAATAGGATGAGTTGGTTCGGATCTTCTCTTTGGCTAGATCAAAAATCTCCGTCTCATACACTGTATGCTCGATTCCGTACTCTTCGCAGTGCTTCGTTAAAAAGTCATAATTTTCCCCCATGCCATAGCTGATCGTCACAGCTTTGAAGGTAAAATCATAGGGTGCCACTCTTTGGATATGTTTGAGGGCATGCACAAGCGTCAAAGAGTCTTTGCCTCCGCTCAGACCCACTAAGACTCTATCGCCCTCTTTGAGTAGTTCAAACTCCACATTCGTCCGAGCAATCTGTTTGATCAGCTTTTTCGTAAATTCTGCCCGCTTCATTGGATAATCGCATCCACCATTTTTAAGATAAATTCTGCGCTTCGCTTGGATGAACTTTTCAAAAATGTATCAAAATCAAAGCTCGCATCCATATCCGCCGCATCACTGATGGAACGGAGGATAAAAAAAGGTATATCAAAAGCATCACATACAACTGCCACAGCGGCGCCCTCCATCTCCAAAGCGTCCGCATCAAAGGTTTTTTGAATCCATTCTTTTCTTTTGGGATCGGCTATAAACTGATCACCTGTTGCGATGGTGCCCTCTTTCAAAGGAACTTGCATCTGCTTTGCCACATCTTTTGCGATCTCTCGTAAAACGGGATCACTTTCCACATACACTTTGCCTTCTGGAACATATCCGTACGGATGACCAAAGGCCGTGATATCCAGATCATGCTGGCACAGTCTCTTGGCCATGATAAGATCGCCAATGTGCAAATCTTCGCTGATAGCTCCGGCAACACCACTGAAAAGGAGTTTCTCGACCTTGAAATGCTGTATCAATACGTTTGCTGTCAAAGA
Source organism: Nitratiruptor sp. SB155-2 (assembly GCF_000010325.1). GTDB lineage: Bacteria > Campylobacterota > Campylobacteria > Campylobacterales > Nitratiruptoraceae > Nitratiruptor. The sequence goes on from NC_009662.1 coordinate 1,234,902, forward strand.
AGCGTAGACTTTTCCTATCTTGCTGTATGCAACGATAATCTCATGGCCCTTGTACTTCGCTTCAAAATATCTGTTGCCGGCGATATAGTGCAGTTTGATATTTTGCATATGTTCGATGATATACTCAAGAGGCTCATCCGTACTGAATGTGGAGTCGAGCCTGCTTAAAATCGGCTCAATCTCCTCTATCATAGCGCCCATGATCGCTATTTTCATGATATTCTCCAACTTTTTTGGTAGATTGTAGCAAAGAAGGGGATAAGGAGGGCTTAAACCCTCTTATTTCCACATATTATTCCATTTGCAAAAACTTCTTTTATCAAAATGGTAGATAGAGTGGGTATTGGCACGTTCACCATTTTTGTAGACAATGTAGCTCGCTTTGAGATGCTTATTGTTATTGGAGAGTTCCAAAATGATATGATGCACATGCGATTCGTCACTGTCGCACACCTCGCTTCGCTCTTCGTCACAGTCAAACACCAATTTTTTTGGCGTGCTCTCCTCTTCGTTAAATACAAAACTGGGCTGATTCTTCTTTGCACAGTAGTGCGTCGCCAATAGTTTGTTGCATTCGGGATAGTGATCACAGTGATACATAGTCACCATCCATCGAATGGTGTCTGGCAAAAGCTCCTCTTTTATCGCGGAACCTGATCCAATCACCGTATATTCTACCCCTGTTTTGTCTGTTCCAAGAAGTCTTTTTACCGCTGGATGGTTATGGGCACCGGTTGTCCCGATCTGTTTGCTTGCAGGTGAAAGTGTCCATTGACCTGGAAGAACCTCTTTCATATAGTTAAACGCCTCTTTTGAACTCATATGTGCAAAAGCCGCAATTGAGCCAAGCAGCATCATACCAACAGCAAACTTTTTCATTTACACTCCTTTTTTTAAGAATAGTAACGAATTTCAAATAATAACCCTTTGAAAAGATAGATTAGTTTTCATTATGTTTTTTATAACATGGTGCGAAGAACGCACCAAAATCAGAGGAGTTTTTGGAGGGTTTCTTCGAGGCACTTCATATCTTTGACACAAAGCGTAGGTACTTTTGTTACCCTTCTATTGATACCGCTGAGTACGCATCCTTCACCCAGTTCGATGAAAAGATCGTTCTCATTTTCGATCGATTTGATCGATTGTTTGTATAAAACGGGTTTAACCAGCTGCTCATCAAGTTTTTGAATGGCATCGGCTTTCGTACTGTATGGTTTTGCATCTACATTTGCGATGACCGGGATCTCAAAAGCGTTTCGGATAAACTTTTCAAGATATTCCCTCAAGGGCTCCCTTGCAGGCTCCATCAACGGACAGTGACTCGCTACGCTCATATTGAGAAGAAGTGCTCTTTTTGCACCTTTTTCTTTAAATATCGGAGCGACTGCATTCAAATCAGCCTTGATGCCAGCCACAACAATCTGGCCATCGCTATTGTAATTTGCAGGCCAAACCCTCTTGCCTTGTAATCTGGCCTCTTCGCATACCGCTTCTACAGTAGCATCATCCAAACCCATCACAACCATCATGCCGCCATCTGCCTCTTTCGCGGCTTCTTGCATGAACTTCCCTCTCATATACACCAGCTCCACCGCATCGATAGGATCGAGGGCCCCTGAAGCGACGAGTGCACTGAATTCGCCCAAAGAGTGCCCTAATGTATATTTCGGTTTTTTTTCACAGTTGGATCGAAAGAGTGCATGAGCGATGGTACTGACAAGCAAAATAGCGGGTTGCGTATATTGGGTCTGATTGATAAGATCGTTTTGTTCGAAAAGCAGCTTTTGAAAATCGACTTGCAGGCGATCACTCGCTGCCTCTACAAGTTCCTTCGCCATGGGAGAGTGTTCGACAAAATCTTTTCCCATGCCAATTTTTTGGCTGCCTTGTCCTGGAAATAAAAAAGTGAAATGTTGCATAGATACTCCTCTTTTTGAGGAGTATTATATCAAGGGGATCTTTTGGAAGTGTTTAAATGGGGCAAAGCCCCGAAAGATTAGTGACTACAGCCGCAGCTGCCGCTTCCGCAGTGCTCTTCTTCTTGGACTTGTCCCGTCATAACCTCTTCTGGAGTTGCTTCTCGAACCTCTTTGATAGCTACAGTAAACATAAGATCTTTTCCAGCCAATGGATGGTTGAAATCAATAGTAACTTCGTTATCGTTAAAAGATTTTACAGTAACTTGAACAGTTTCTCCATTTTCTCCCTGTCCATAGAGCGTCATTCCCTCTTGAAGATCAATTCCTTGGAACTGCTCTCTTGGAAGAGTCTGGACAGCATTTTCATCTTTTTGACCATATGCTTCTTCCGCTTGTACAAGAACATCTGCGTTTTCGCCTACATTCATCTCTTTGATTTTTGATTCGAGTCCTGGAATAATTTGGCCTTTCCCGGTTATAAATCGTAATGGCTTTTGACCGACATTACTGTCAATCACTTCACCAGTCTTAGCATCTTTTACTGTATATTCGATGCCTACTACATTATTATCTTGAATCGCCATGTATTGTCCTTTTGTGAAATTGCAATGTAGATTGTAACAAAATAAACTTGATACCACTTTAATGGTACCTACTAGTTGTATCTATTTTAGCTTTTTCTTTGCTATCTTGGCAGCTTTGCTCTTAGGATAGAGGCTCACAAGATTTCTATAAAACTTCTTTGCCTCTTTCTTCCTTCCAAGTTTCTCCAATGAAATGGCAGTATGGAGCAAAAGGGTCGGCATATAGGATGCTTTTTGATATAATGAGGCGCTCTTTTTATAGTGCTTCACAGCGCATCCATAGTTTTTTTGATAATAGCACGACTCAGCTATATAAAAATTGCTCGTCGCAGGTTTATAGTGTTTTTGAATGGCATATGAAAATAGCTCTTTTGCTTTTTCATACTCCTTTTTTCGAAAACTATGTAAAGCCTCTTTAAAAAGCTGCGCTCCACTTTTTTTGCTTACATTTTGCTTTTTGATCAATGCATAGATTTTAGAAAGTTCCGATTTGAGCTCATCTTTCGTCACATATGTGGAGTTGATCTGATCTATGAGAGACGAAAGCTCTTTAAGGATTTTTTTGATCTGCTCAAAATTCTCTTTTTGTATATTCATCGAAGCATTGAGCTCTCTTTGAAGCTGCGCGATCTTTTCATCATTACCGCTTTTTTCTTTCAATCTTTTTTTGAGATCGCGAACATTTTCGTCCAATCCTTCTACGATGCTCTCCAGTCCTTTGACTCTTTCATCGATTCTCTCAACTTTCGATTGGACCGTATAGAGACTGTTTTGTAATCTTTTGATAGCTTTCTTGTTTTGCAGGATATGTTTCTCACTCTGGGTCAATCCGTACGGCTGATCAGAATCAAGATTGCCCGCTTCAAATACCGATGGCTCTGCAGCCATAAGTATTGAAGCAAGAAAGAGAACTAAATATCGCACGAAACACCTTTATGGAATGAGTTCAAATTCAACGCGTCTATTTTTCGCCCAACACTCTTTCGTATGTTCTGTACAGACAGGATTGGATTCTCCATAGCTGATAAGCGTCATTCGATCTTTCGCAACGCCTCTTGCAGCAAGGGCATCTCGCACACTTTTGGCTCGTTTGAGGCCAAGAGCATAGTTGTACTCATCTGTTCCCCATTCGTCACAATTTCCTTCCACCTTGATATTGAAAGGTTTCGCTTCGTCGGAATTGAACAATTTCGCATCAAATTCAACTCTTGGCTGTTGATCTGGACGGATATTGTACTTGTCAAAATCGAAATAGATCTTTTTGCTTTGGGCTTCTATCGCTTTCATTTTTCTTAACTTCGCTTCTTCTATCATCTCTTGATCGTTTCCGATTGTCTGAATACCTGATCCTTCCGTTACTTCGGTAGCCTCCTGCTGCTGTGTAGCTTGTGTTTGAGGAGCTTCAACTTCAACCTTTTTTGCACAACCAGTGATTAAAAAGCCAATCACGACAGCTGAAGTGAGTATATGTCTTGCCTTCATGTACCATCCTTTTTCCAAATTTTCGATATTGTATCAATATTTTACTTAAAAAGTGTTACCAAAGTATTACCAATCGATCGACTGTATCTTACCGACATGAAGCGGATAAATATAACTTTTGTTATATTGAAGCCGTATAACACCCAGCGCGCTTTGACGTTTGAACATTTTGATAAACAGAATCGTCTCTCCATCTGCGGCAAAACGCGGAAAGATATTGACACCATTTGCCGTCAATCTTCGTATGTAATCGCTCGTTGTGGAAGTGAGATAGAGATTGAATGTGTTACTGCCAAAGGCGTTGTCCGTTTCTCTACTGGAATAGACCACATAATCTTTATATGTGGTACAAGCGCTGTTGTTTTTCCCATGATAGACCACTCTCTCCACCGCCTTAGATCCGATCCGTTTAGCAAATATTGTAGGATTGCCGAGCCTGTCCGAGACAAAAACGATACGTCTGCCATCTTCAACATAATTGCCGTTTACATCGATACCAGGATAGGTAGTGAGACGTCTGAGAGTTTTTTTTGTAAGATCCAGCTCATAAATATCGGGCTGATAATTTGGTGCCATAGTGAGTAAAAGTTTTTTCCCATCCTTGCTCACATCAGAACATACCAACATTCCTTCGCTCTGAATGATTTTGGTTCGTGTGCCTTTATAGATGTCTACTTTATACAGAGTCGGAACCTTTTGCATGGAGGTATAATAAAAGGCTCTTTGTGTTCTGTCTGCCCATTTTGGAAAAATATTGAGCCCTCCGTGCACAACCGTCTTTTGATATGTCAATGTGTAATCGCTGATGACGATATCGGCTCTTCTTGGGCCAACATATTTTGAAAAGACGACAAAACTTTTCAAAAAAGAGACATCTGGCAGATGGAGTTTGGCATTGATGTCATACACGATTCTGTGGGCTAAGAAAGGATAGCGGTCGTTATCTGAAATTTTATACCGTTTTTTGAGTAGAATAACCTTTTGTACGAGATCTGCAAAAAGTATCTCTGCACACAGATGACCGTAATCATCGTACATCAGTTCATATTTTAAAAGATATCCTTCATTGTGGACACCACTCTCATCTTTGAGAACATCAAAATGAGAAGTCACCTCCAAATCTGCATTGATCAGCTTTAAAAATTTTTTTCTGAGCATATAGTTGATGTTTGAGGAGTGATCTTCAACCACAATTTTCGGTCTGTTTCCCACATCTTTTACGATTTCAAGCGTCATATCCTGTGCATATAGCGTCAAGCTCAGAAGTACGAAGAAAATAAGTCTTGCCATGCAGTCCTCTTTTTTCCAAAGATTTTATCATAACTTCTTTAACATCAATCTTTGGCTACAAAAAGTACTGTCAGCTCCCTTTTTTGTGCTGGTTTTGGAAAATGTTCGGATTTCATGGTCTGCAGATACTCATCAAGTTCTTCATTGAATGTTTCGTTGTTGGAATATTGCAAGACCTGATAATCAAAATTGCCTTTGGTGTCGATGATTATTTTCACTTTTGCCTGTGCTCCCGCACTCTCTTTGGATGGTATCCAGTAGGTGTAAAGAATCTTATAGACCTTTTCAAGATAAGGATCTTTTTTGCCTTCAACAGACTTTATAGATTTTTCATGAGCGGGTTGAAACTCTTTGAGTTGCAACTTTTCCAGAAGTTTTTGCGCTTTTTTACCGCCTTTGCCCCTAAATTTACTGACTTCGGCCGATTTTTGTTTTGGCGTCTTTGTTTGCAAAGATCTTGTATCCAGTGAAGCGAAAAGATTTTTGATGTTTGCTCTTTTTTTTGGAGATTGTGAGCCACTCTTTCTGCTTTTTTTCGGTATACGCTTTTTTTCTACTCTCTTCTTGGCAACGACTTTTTTAAGCTCTTTTTTTGGCTCACTGATCATGACATCGATACTTTGCGCTTTTATGGAAATCTTTGTTGGATTTTCTTCATTGAAAAAATGAAACAAGCCCAACACAATGAGAAGATAGATGGCGACAGAGAGAGTGAAAGAGAAGAGCCCCAGTGTAAATCTATCCATTTGTTATAAGCGACACCTTTGAAAATCCAGCTTCCTTCACAACTTTGAGAACATACATGATATCACCGTAGCGCAATGACTTGTCCGCAGCAATATATACTGGTGTTTTTCTATCGAATCTGTTCGCAAGCATGATGAAGCTGTCGGCAAAATTTTTGTAATTCAATCTCTCTTTTCCAACGGTAATCGTTTTATCCTTTGTAATCTTTATCTGAATGCTTTTCACTTTTTGGTAGCTTTTTGTTTTCGATCCCTGGGGAAGATTGATATCTTCTTGATAGACAATAGCAGGTGCAGCCACCATCAAAATAGCCAAGAGTACCAACATTACATCGACAAGGGGTGTTATATTGAGTTCAGGTTTTTCGTCCCAATCAAACATTATCGATCCATTATAAGATCTAACTGCATGGAGAGTGTTGTCACCAGTTCATAGGCTTTTCTTTTTAAAATAAGATGATAGCTATATGCAAAGACAGCTACAAAAATCCCTGCTGCAGTCGCCACCAGAGCTTCACCGATAGAAGAGGATATGGTGGAGATGCTGGCTTTTGTAGAACCTAGAACATAAAAGGTCTCCAATATTGATACAACGGTACCAAAAAGACCTATAAAAGGAGATGTAGAGGCGGCTATGGATAAAAAAGTAAGACCGCTGGTTGCCTCTTTCGTACCGTTTTGTATGCAAAAATCCTGCGTTGTTTTCGTGATCTTGCTTTTACCTAAACATGTTTGTAAAAATGAGTTTGGCGCTGGACGATTACTGCCCATGTTGATCGTCTGTAAAGAGTTCTTTTCTCTATTTTGCCAAAAAAGAAGATAAAGATAGCGATAGAAAAAGAGCCAATTCACCAATAGAAAGTAGAGTGACAGCAGTGCAAGGACTGCTATCGTTATAGTATTGCTTTTTTGCAGGTAGGCAAGAATAAGATCGAAACCCATGTTAAACGATTTTCGCCGCTTTTTCTATTCGAGCTTCCACTGTTGCAAGTGCCGCTTTGTTTTCGCTTGCACTTTCGATAAGTTTTTTTGCCTCTTCTATTTTTTTTGCTATTTCGCTCTCAGTGGTACCTTCTAACGGCACAGCACCCTCAACAAGAGCAGTAGCCTGATTTTCAGAGACATTGACATGCCCCCAGTTGATTACGATAGACTCTTTCTTTCCATCGGGAAGCTCTATTTCAATCACGCCGGGTTTGAGAAGAGAGAGTAAAGAGGCATGCTTTGGCAAAACACCAAACTCACCCTCTTCTCCCGGAAATGTTACGCTTTTCACATCTCCTTGAAATATGAGACCTTCAGGCGTAACTATTTCAAGCTTCAATGTATCCATTCAAATCCTTTTATCGAAGCCTTGCTTCGTTATTTCGCTTTTAGTTTTTCTGCTTTTTCAAGAGCCTCGTCAATGTTTCCTACCATATAGAATGCCGCTTCAGGAATATCGTCATATTTTCCTTCAAGCAATCCTTTAAATCCTTCAATAGTCTCTTCGAGTGTCACATACTTACCAGGTGCTCCAGTGAATACTTCGGCGACGAAGAACGGTTGAGACAAGAATCTTTCGATTTTTCTTGCTCTCTCGACTGTGAGTTTATCTTCTTCAGAAAGTTCATCCATACCCAGAATTGCGATAATGTCTTGCAAATCTTTATATTTTTGCAATACCGCCTGAACACCTCGGGCAACCTTGTAGTGCTCTTCTCCAACGATATTTGGATCAAGCATTCGTGATGTACTATCAAGTGGATCCACTGCTGGATAGATACCTTTTTCTGCGATTCGTCTGTTCAAAACTGTTGTCGCATCAAGGTGTGCAAACACAGATGCAGGAGCAGGGTCGGTCAAATCGTCCGCTGGCACATATACAGCCTGAATAGAAGTGATAGAACCTTTTTTGGTCGATGTAATTCTCTCTTGAAGTCGTCCCATCTCACTTGCAAGTGTTGGTTGATAACCAACTGCCGATGGAATTCGTCCAAGAAGCGCGGACATCTCAGCACCTGCCTGAGCATATCGGAAAATATTGTCAATGAACATCAATACATCAAGACCCATTTCATCTCGGAAATATTCAGCCATAGTAAGACCGGTAAGTGCTATTCTGTTTCTTGCACCTGGAGGCTCGTTCATCTGACCGTAGCACAGTGCAACTTTATCCAAGACGTTGGACTCTTTCATTTCATAATAAAGGTCGTTCCCCTCCCGTGTTCGCTCACCAACACCAGCAAATACAGAGTAGCCAGAGTGTTTGTATGCAACATTGTGGATAAGCTCCATGATGATAACTGTCTTACCAACACCAGCACCACCAAAGAGACCAGTTTTTCCACCTTTTTTGTATGGCGCAAGAAGATCAACAACTTTAATCCCTGTTTCGAAAATCTCTTCTTTCGTACTTTGCTCTTCGAAAGGAGGTGCACTTCTGTGGATTGACCAGTAAGTTTTTGCTTGAAGAGGCTCTCCTTCATCAATGGTGTCGCCGATAACGTTAAAGATTCGTCCAAGGACTTCTTCACCGACAGGAACTTTAATGGAATCTCCAGTGGCTTTTACCTCCATTCCTCGAACGAGACCGTCTGTCATGTCCATTGCAATTGTTCGGACTCTGTTGTCTCCCAAATGAGCTGCAACTTCAAGAACGAGTCTGATTTTTTTATCTTCTACTTCCAGCTCCATCTCCAACGCTTCGTTGATGGCAGGAAGATAATCTTCGAAATCCACATCGACGACGGGACCCATAACCTGGATAATTTTACCTATTTTATTCGCCATTACCTTTCTCCTTTGTTATTTCATAGCTTCCATACCACTGATAATCTCAATAAGCTCAGTGGTGATAGATTCTTGTCGTGCTTTGTTGTACGAAATGGTGAGTGATCGGACCATCTCTTTTGCGTTGTTCGTTGCCGCATCCATAGCTTGCATTCGTGCACTGTGTTCTGCTGCCAGTGAATCAATCAAAGCATAGTACATATTAAATTCGATATATTTGTTAAGAAGCGATTCAAGAACCTTTTCGCTCTCATCCGGTTCCATTTCAAGCATCGATCCGTCTACCTCTTCGGTATATTTGCTGATATCGATCGGCAAAAGTTGAATCGCTTTCATCTCCTGGGTAATCATATTTTTGTATCCGTTATGAATCAAGATAACTTTATCGGTCTTTCCTTCGAGGAAATCCCCGACGGATTTCAATATATAATTCTTCGCTTCCTCATAGTTTGGTGAGGAACTAAGCCCCACAACGGAATCGTTGAGTTCATATCCTTGAAAATTGAAAAATTCTATCCCTTTTTTACCGACTGCTCGAAGTCTGACTTTCGCACCTTTTGACTGATACTCTTCAAGCAGCGATCGGACAGTTTTGATCGTTTGGTAGTTAAAACCGCCGCACAAGCCTTTATCGGCAGTAATAAAGATAATATCTACAACTGCTACTGCTTCAGGCTCTTCAAAATATCGTCCTTTGATTCCGCCAACTTTATATTTTTTTATTGAAGAGGCGATTTGTCGCAATGTGGCATTGATCGCATCTTCAAAATATTTCGTTCTTTTTGCAAGCTCTTCCGTTCTGCGAAGCTTCGCAGTGGAAACAAGCTTCATGGCTCGGGTGGTCTTCTGGGTATTTTTGACACTCCCGATCTTTCGCTTGATATCTTTTAAATTTGCCATTTTTTATCCTTATTCGGCACTAAAGCTTGCCTTGAACTCTTCGATAGCTTTGTTGAGCAACTCTTTTATCTCGTCATCGAGTGCTTTTCTCTCTCGAATAAGCTCGAAAATCTGTGGATATTTCGCTTCAATGAAGCTATAAAGTTCATACTCAAATTTTCCAATAGCACTCACTTCGATGTCGTCAAGGAAACCGTTGGCTCCTGCATAGATGATAACAACCTGCTTTTCTACTGGCAATGGTGAATAAGGAGGCTGCTTAAGGATCTCGACCATTCTCATACCACGTTCCAGCTGCTTACGACTCGCCTCATCCAAATCACTAGCAAACTGTGCAAAGGCTTCCAGTTCTCGATACTGAGCAAGGTCGAGTCGGAGCGTACCAGCAACCTGTTTCATCGCTTTGATCTGTGCGGCACCACCAACCCGTGATACAGAGATACCAACATTGATCGCAGGTCGGATACCAGCATTGAACAGATCAGACTCCAAGAAAATCTGTCCATCTGTAATAGAGATAACATTCGTTGGAATATATGCAGAAACGTCACCTGCCTGTGTTTCAATGATAGGCAATGCCGTCAAACTACCTGCACCGAGCTTGTCATTGAGCTTCGCAGCTCTCTCAAGCAGTCTTGAGTGTAGATAAAATACATCTCCAGGATACGCTTCCCGTCCAGGAGGTCTTCTGAGAATCAATGACATTTCTCGGTAAGCAACCGCGTGTTTACTCAAATCATCGTAAACGATAAGTGCGTGCTTACCGTTGTCTCTGAAATATTCTCCGATTGTTACACCGGTATATGGAGCCAAGAATTGAAGTGCAGCTGGTTCGCTGGCTCCCGCGTTTACCACGATGGTATAATCCATCGCTCCATGCTCTTCAAGTTTTTTCACAACCTGTGCCACAGTAGACTGCTTTTGCCCTACTGCAACATAGATACAAACAACATCTTGGCCTTTTTGATTGATGATCGTATCGATAGCGACGGTCGTTTTACCAGTCTGTCTGTCACCAATGATAAGCTCCCGCTGCCCTCTACCGATTGGAACGAGTGCGTCGATCGCTTTGATACCGGTTTGTAGTGGTTCATGAACAGATTTTCTTGCCATAATGCCAGGCGCTTTCTCTTCTACATATCGGTACTCAGTTGCTTCGATAGGACCTTTACCATCGATTGGCTCACCGATAGCGTTGATAACACGACCCACAAGCGCCTCGCCAACCGGAGCTTTCAAAAGCTGACCGAGTCGTTTTACACTGCTTCCCTCACGAATACCTTCACCACGTCCTAGAACAACAACACCTACATTTGTCTCTTCCAGGTTAAGAGCCATACCCTTGTCGCCATTGTCAAATTCAAGCATCTCTCCAGCCATAACGTTGTTAAGGCCGAATACTTTCGCAACTCCATCACCGAAAGAGATAACTTTTCCTGTTTCCTCTACATCGATTTTCAGTTCGAAATCTTCTATCCTCTCTTTTATGATAGAGCTGATCTCATCTGCTTGTAGTTTTTGTGCCACAGTTTCTCCTTTCTATATTGCTTTCAAAATATTTTCAATAAGCTGTTTTTTGATTTTACTTTTGGAAAATTCGATTTCTATTCCTACTGTATTGACTTCTACCTTTATTCCGTCATACGGCTCTTTACCTTGATGCAGAACAACTTCTCCATTCACCTTTTTCGAAAGTGCCTCAGCGATCTTTTTCAATTCGTTGTCTGAAAGTTTGAATTCCGAATAGACCACGCCATCGAACTTTCGCTCTTTCAATGCTCTTTGAATTTTCAGTTCATTGGCGAGGGCAGGGATAATTTCGAGCCTGTCCTTCTCTGCTAACAACTTGATGAGATGTACAAACTTCTTTCCGGCATCTTTAAAAGGAGCGAGCAGGATCTCCTCTTTTGCCGATTTTTCAACTTCAGGCGAGATGATGAACTCTTTGACTTTCCAGTCACGAAATAGCGCTGCTATAGCCACAAGGGCATCCTCTATTGCCTGAAGTTCCTTTTCACTGCAACTCTCCATTAATGCTTTTGCATACCGTTTGGCAATCAACTCTTCCATCAGGCCACCTTCTTCACGATAAGATTGACGAATTTCTCTTTTTCAAGTTCAAGTGCCTTCTCTTCAAAAAGCTCTTCAAGGACCTCTTTCGTTATAGCTCGAACTCGTTTCCTTTTCTCGAGTTCCATACTCTCTTCAAAACTCTTTTCAAGCATTTCGATCTCTTGTTTCGCCTGCTCTTTAATCTCTTTTGTCAAGATCTCGATCTCTTGTTTTGCTGTCTCGACAATCTCTTGAGCCAACTCTTTTGCTTTTTTCAATTCGGCTTCAGCCTGAGCCTTCTCCTCTTTCGCTTCTTTCAGCTTCGCTTCAACTTCCTCAAGACGTTTTGCGATGCCCTCTTTTCTTTCTTGAAAAAAACGCTTGATAGGTTCTGCAGCGAGATAATATAAAATAGCTGCAAATATCAAGAAGTTAACGGTTCTTGGAATGATATCCGTTCCACCGCTTGCAGCCGCTTCATTGGCAAACAACGAAACGGAGCCTAGCAGTAGAAGCATCAGAAGTTTTTGCTTCACACCCTCTCCTTCTTACAGTTTGTTAAATTTGGCTTTCAAAGCCTCTTTGAAAAGTGGCATTTGAGAAATCAAAGCGCTCTTAATGCTTTTTTCTTCTTCTGCCAACTCTTGCAAAAATGCAGTCTGTTTCTCTTCAAGCTCCACTCTTTTTTGGGCAATCAATTGTGCCATCTCGTTTTTCACCTTTGCGACTGCGTCACTTTTCATGCTGTTTGCCTGCGCTTTTGCTTCAGACACGATCGCTTTTGCTTCAGCCAATATGTGTTGCGAACCGGACTCATTCTCTTTTGCTTTTTCCAGATCTTCCTGAATGCTTCGCTCACGCTCTTGCATATACTCCATCAATGGTCGATAGAGCCAGGAGTTGAGAAGGAAAACAAGCACGAAAAAGACCGCAGCGGTCAGGACAATCAATCCAAAACTGATATCTAACATCGTACTCCCTTTTTAATTTTGTTCGGATTTTATCATACGTATCTATATAAAAAGTTTAAAGCAAAGAAACTCATTTCAACAAATCGATAAAACGTTTCACTTCTTCATCGTTGTCAAATGCAATGAGTACGCCGTCTTTTTTGATTTTTGCAGTAAAACCAAGCTCTGTAAGCCTCGTTTTGAGACCATTCAAGTCGATTTCGTTTTTTCTTGTTTTGGTACCTTTTGAAACACTTTTTTTCTTATTCTGTATGTACTTTTCAACATCTCGCACGCTCAATCTCTGGCCTATGATTGAATCAACCATAATCTGTTGTTCTTTCTCATCAAGGCCAACAATCACTTTTGCATGTCCAAAGGTTATTTTCCCTTCACCAAGTGCCTTTTGTGCGTAATCACTCAGCTGCAAAAGTCTGAGAGTATTGGTGATATGGGTCCTGCTTTTTTTGACTATATTGGCAAGTTCTTCATGGGTTATGCCGTACTCTTCGATGAGTTCTTTGTAACTTTGAGCGAGTTCAAGTGGAGTAAGGTTCTCTCTTTGGATATTTTCTATGAGTGCAAATTCGCGATACTTGTTTTTATCGACTTTGGCTACGATCGCTTTGATCGTTTTAAGACCTGCGAGTTTGCTTGCCCGAAGTCTTCGCTCCCCTGCTATGAGCATAAAACCATCGATATCCTCTATAACCACAATAGGCTGCAGCAGGCCATGGGACCGGATCGATTCGGCAAGTTCATGCAGCGCTTTTTCATCAAAATATCGTCTTGGCTGATAGGGGTTTTTTCGGATTTGATCAATCTCGATCTCTACAACCTCCTCATTTTGTGGAAGTTCTTTCTCATAGGCTTCGGCAACCTCTCCCAAAATGGAGCCAAGCCCTTTGCCGAGACTCTTCTTTTTACTCATGGGCATTTTCCAAGATTATTTTTGCCAAAGTCTTGTAGGCAATGGAGCCAGTGGAGTTCTTGTCATATTCGATAACAGGTTTTCCAAAGCTAGGGCTCTCGGCAAGTTTGACATTTCTTGGAATGACAATATATGCCGCACTCTCTTTGTCTTTGAAAAGCTTGTCGTTGAAATGATGGGTCAGATCCGCAAGCACCTGCTTGGAAAGGTTGTTCTGTCTGCTGTACATTGTCGGGAGAAAGCCTTTGATCTTCAATCCTGGATTAATCGTTTTTCGAATGAGGCGGATAGTATTCAAAAGCTGCGCAAGACCCTCAAGGGCAAAAAACTCACACTGAATGGGAATAATAACCGAGTGAGCTGCACTTAAAGCGTTTATCGTCATAGGTCCAAGAGCGGGAGGAGAATCGATGATTACGTAATCATACTCGGCAATTATTTCGGATATCGCTTCTTTGAGCATCAGTTCTCGTTTATTGCCACTGTTGTAGAACTCTTTTTCTATGCCTACCAAACCTATATTGGAAGGGGCTAAAAAGAGATTGTCCACATCGGTATCCAAGATAATCTGGGAAAGTTTTTTCGTACCGATCATCACGTGGTAGATATTGAACTCATAATCGTTTCTGCTATAGCCAAGGCTTGTTGTCGCATTCGCCTGGGGATCCGCATCGATCAAAAGAACATTTTTCCCCTCTTTCGCTAAGGATGCAGAGAGATTGACTGCCGTCGTCGTTTTCCCTACGCCGCCTTTTTGATTTGCTATAGCTATGATCTCTTTCATCGATACGAATACACCCTTTCTCCGCTTATTATCAACGCCCCATCCTCTGCAAGTTCGGCATTTTCAAGCAGGATCTCTTTGTCTTCAATATGTGTCCTGTAGGATTTGCTTTTATGAAATTCTAGCTTATATTTGCTAAAAATTTGCTTCCATGAAATTTTTTGCTCAATATGCGCAAAATAATCCCGCAAAAAAGGTTCTGCTTCTATTTCTATATCCAAAACGGCAAAACCTTTTGGCGCCTTTTTTGTATTGATCCCTATTCCGCAAACGATTACATCACCTACTTTGTTCGTTATGCAGCCTCCACACTTCTTCTCTTCTAGATAAAGATCATTTGGCCATTTGAGCCATACGCGCGATCCTTTTTGTTCCAATACCGTTTTTAGCTGATACATAAAATAGATGGCGATCGATTGCAGTGGCAGATCCTTGGGTAATTGGGAAGATTCCAGAGCGAATGAGAGAAAAAAGTTCCCCTCTTCACCGATCCACTCATTCCCTCTGCTTCCGACACCGCGGGTTTGCAACGTAGTAAAATAGGCAACGGGTGCAAAGACTTTCCGGTTTTTTAAATCTTCCAGTAACGCCGTTTGTGTCGAATCAATCTTTTCAAAAAAATGTATCTCCAACCTTGAGCCTTTTTCCTCGAAGATATGCCACTGCTTCCATCGCTTTTTTTGATGGGGGCTGAACACTCTTGATGCAAATCGATCCTCTCCTGCAACCCACTACAACACCTGCATCTGAAATTTCTAAAATTTTGCCCTCTTCATGTGTATTATCCGTTTCAACCAGGTCAATCTCTTTGAGTTTCAACCCGTTTTCCAAAAAGATACCTGGCCAAACAATAAAAGCTCTATACTTATTCCAAATAACTTTGGCATCGCTAAAGCGTATCTGGCCATCTTGTTTTCGAATCTTTTTGCAGTAACTTGCATCCACATCATGTTGTGCTATAGGAGCGATGTTTTCAAATGATTGAAGAACTTTTGGCGTCAACTCCTTTGCAAGATGGCTCAGCTTTTCAAAGAGCGTGATCGCATTGTCACTATTTTGGATATCGATCACATCGTAAGCCAAAATATCGCCCGTATCGAGACCTTCATCCATAAGCATTGCCGTGACGCCCGTGACAGTGTCGCCATTGAGCAGAGCATGCTGGATAGGGCTTGCACCACGATATTTCGGCAGGAGTGATGCGTGCAGGTTGATACAGGGAGCCAGTTGCAAAATCTCTTTTGGCAAAATCTGCCCGTAGGCAGCTACCACGATAAAATCTGGTGCGAGTGTGTGAAGCTGCTCATAAACTTCTTCACTTTTAAGTGTAGATGGCTGGAAAATCGGGATATCTACATTTTTCTCTATCAAAAACTTTTTCACATGCGGCGGTGTTACAACCTGTTTCCTGCCAACCGGTTTGTCTGGCTGCGTAAACACACCAACCACTTCAAACTTTTCAAGCAAGCCTTCTAAAATGGTCGTTGCATAATCGGGAGTTCCCATAAAAACAATTCTCATACAAATCCTTTATAGCTCATCGGCTTCTTAGCAAGATTTTCGAGAAAAATGGTAGCATAACTTCCTTTTGGGAGCGTAAATTCCAACAAAACGCCATCCCACTCTCTTTTGATATCCAAAATTTTGGGATAGACTATAGCATCGCGCCTTTCGCCTCTAAGAGGCAGCAGTGCATCATATTTCCTTTCTATTACTTTGGCTTCACCCTTTGCACGAAGCACTCTATTCCCTGGCAAAAGCCCTGTGGGAACGATCTCTTTTTGCAAAAAGGGCTCTTGTAAAATTGTATCCGAAACAAAAAATTTCTTACCTTTTCTATACACTTCTCCCGATAACAGCCTGAAGCCATTGCTGCTTTTTCGAACTCGCTCATCGAGCCATCTGTTGAAAAGGTCGCTCTGATAGATAAAAAGCAAAAACTTTTGCATCTTTTTATCTTTGGTGAAATAGTCTTCTTCTACAAAAGTTTTCGCTTTTTGCAAACCCTCTCTTCCAAAACGCTGATGACCAAAATAGTTCGGCATTCCGTGTTTTGCAGTCCAATAAGCAAGTTCTTGTAGTTTTTGGAAATCAGAAACATTATGCACTCGCATTATAAATCTATTACCAATCAAATCGCCCATATTGATCGGTCTATCATGCAGCGTCGTTGAAACAATTTTAATGGATGGATGTTTGAATCGCTTCAGTGATTTGGAAAAGTTTTTATGGAGAGAAATATATTGGATTGTGGTGGCGTATTTGTCTTTGAGCCCTGCATACCCGATTTTCACATCACCAAGTTCTCTTTTGAAAATAGTGATCAAATCCCATGTAGAAAGACCCTTTTTCTCTATTTTCAAAACAAGATATCCCCCCTTACCTTTCCACTGCAAGGGGATCTCTTCAACGAAAAAATCTTCGACGGAAGGACGGAACCGAAATCCGACACTCTCTTTGGTTAAGTAGCTTCGCATTGTCTGGGTACAAAAAGAGTTCCACCAAGATGCTCGCCTTGGAGCAAAAAACGGCTCGCATCATCAAGGTCAAATCCGCTTGCAAGATACATCGGAACGCCCCGTTCCATCAAAAACTGTGCCGCTTTGAGTTTCGTGACGATCCCTCCTGTTGCGAAAGAGTAGTTTGGATTGCACTGTTGTTGAAGAAGATCTTCAGGTATGGAATCCACCTCTTTTAAAAGTTTTGCATCGTCACTTCTTTTGGGATCTTTGTCATACAATCCATCGATATCACTGAGAATTGCTAAAAGATCGGCATCAAAATAGTATGCCACATGGGCTGAAAGCTGGTCATTGTCTCCAAACACGAGCTCTTCTGTGGCAGTCACATCGTTTTCATTGATGATGGGGATCACTCTGTTTTTCAGAAGAGTCTCGATAGCATTTTTCGCATGTGCTGTTCGCTTTCTACTGTCAAAATCGTCAGCACTCAAAAGCACCTGAGCAACATGTATACCAAATTTTTCAAATTTTTTATGATAACTTCGCATCAAAAGCGGTTGTCCGATCGCTGCAAGAGCCTGTTTGTTGGCAATGTTTGATTTGTCCAGTTTCAAAAGAGTGTATCCGGCTGCCACTGCACCGGAACTTACCAAGATCACTTCATATTTTTCATGCAGCTGACTCAAGAACTGGACTAGATTTGCCATTCGCTCTTTTGCAAGCCTGTTTTGTTCCGTTAAAACGGCACTGCCGACTTTAATCACTATTCGCTTCACTACGTTCCTTCTTGACCAGATCATAGAGTGCATATTTCAGTGCATCGATATTTATCCGTGCCACTGCCGAAATAGAGACAACAAAAAACGGTTTTGAAGAATCGTACGCATAGATATCTTGGATAAAATAGGGATAGCGCTCCTCCAATCCGTATCTATTATCTCCGCCTCTATTCAGATGCAAATCTTCAATAAATTTTTCTATTTTCTCTTTTGCTTCATCCTCTTGCAACGCATCGATCTTCGTCAACGCTATGGCAAAACTTCTTTTGGCAAGCTCTTCGCTGAAATTTTTCAGCTCTTTTTGAAGCGTTTTATACTGGGTCAATGGATCTCTGTAACTGGACATATCGATCATATACAAAAGAGACTTCGTTCTTTCTATATGTTTGAGAAACTGCAGTCCCAGACCCTTGCCTTCGCTTGCTCCACCAATGATACCCGGGATATCCGCCATCACGAAACTCTCAAATTCACTTACTCGCACTACTCCAAGTTTTGGCGTGAGCGTGGTGAATTCGTAGTTGGCAACTTCGGGTTTTGCATTGGAAATGGTGGAGATAAGTGTTGATTTTCCTACATTTGGAAATCCCACAAGTCCCACATCCGCTATCAGTTTGAGTTCCAGACGTATCTGGACCACTTTTCCAGGAAGTCCCGGCTGTGCATAGGTTGGTCGTTGATTGGAAGCACTTTTGAAGTGCCAGTTTCCTTTACCGCCTTTGCCTCCCTGTAAAAAGAGAACCTTTTGCCCATCTTCTACAAGATCAAAAATAAGCTCTCCGCTTTGGGCATCATATACCTGGGTTCCGGGAGGTACAATGAGGATAAGATCTTCCCCCTTTTTCCCATGTTTTCTTCGCCCCTCTCCTGGACGTCCGTTTTGTGCTTTTAAAACTTTTTTGCCTTTAAAGTGGGAAAGCGTATGGGTATTTTTATCTACAAGAAAATAGACATTGCCGCCATCACCGCCATCACCACCGTCAGGACCCCCTTTGGGAACAAACTTTTCTCTTCGAAAACTAACAGCGCCTTGTCCACCTTTTCCAGAATGGACGGTAAGCTCTACATTGTCGATAAACATCTATTTTCCTTTGTGACGTTGGACGTCGAATGCTTGAAGAGATTGCAGAAGAATGAATTTGAAACAATTTTGGGCGGGTGCCCAAAATTATTCTACTGGATACACAGAAACTTTTTGACGATCTTTTCCGTATCGCTCAAATTTTACAACGCCGTCAATGAGCGCAAAGATCGTATGATCTTTTCCAAGACCAACATTGTTTCCAGGGTGAACTTTTGTTCCTCTTTGTCGGATGATAATGTTTCCGGCTCGGACAAACTCACCACCGAATTTTTTTACGCCTAATCTACGACCCGCACTGTCGCGGTTATTCTGAGTACTACCCTGACCCTTCTTGTGTGCCATTTCTTCTCCTTATTATGCGTTGATAGCAGTGATTTTCACTCGCGTGAAGTCTCTTCTGAAACCTCTTTTGACTTTAGAGTCTTTTCTTCTTCTTTTTTTGAAGATGATAACTTTCTTACCTCGCCCCTCGTTGATCACTTCGCCCTCTACTACAGCACCTTCAACAAAAGGAGTACCAACTTTAAGCTCTCCATTGTCTACTGCAAGAACTTCTTTAAATTCAACTTTCGTTTTGGGCTCCAATCCCATTTTATCAAAGCAGATTATATCCCCTTCTTTGACCTTGTACTGCTTTCCGCCATTTTTGATGATTGCATACATCTTCGCCAATCCTTTGCCGATTTTTAGTTGCGAATGATATCAAAGAGGAGTTTAAAATTTGTTTAAACTTTTGCTATAGCATCTATCTCGACTAGTGCATTTTTTGGCAGGGTCTTGACTGCAACCGTACTGCGTGCCGGTTTATGATTTCCAAAAGCCTCTTCATATACCTGATTCACCGTTGCAAAATCATTCATATCGGCTAAAAAGATTGTGGTTTTTATCACTTTATCCATCCCAGAGCCCGCCGCTTCCAAAACATTTTTGAGATTTTGCAAAACCTGTTTTGCTTGCGTGGCGACATCTTTTGATAAAAGTTCATCACTGCCATCTGGCAAAAGCGCGATCTGACCCGAAGTATAGACCATACCATCGACAACCATTGCTTGAGAATATGGGCCAATTGCTTGTGGCGCATTAGAGGTTTGTATAGAATGCATTGCAACTCCTTATTATAAAAATTTTTGCTCTTATTGAACACAATGAGACAGTTTCGTTATTATATCTACAGCTCTTGACATTTGCAAATCAACATATTATAATTTCGCCTGAATTTATTGGGGTGTCGCCAAGCGGTAAGGCAGCGGGTTTTGGTCCCGCCATTCGGGGGTTCGAATCCTCCCACCCCAGCCACTTCTGACGCGGAGTAGAGCAGTCTGGTAGCTCGTCGGGCTCATAACCCGAAGGTCGCAGGTTCAAATCCTGCCTCCGCAACCAAAAACCCCACAATTTTGCCACAATTCATCCTTTTTGATTAAACTTTCTTCAAATTTGATTATGATACAATCTTTGCAAAACACCATATAAGGATGAAGCATGGGACCAGCCGAACTGCTCAACTCAATCAAGCTTCCTTTTGAGATACCACTGTTGTTGCACCCACCAATCGTGCATTTTGCCATTGCAATTCCGGTCATTGTACTGCTGCTTGAAATTGCAAATCTCATTGTCAAACGAAAATGTGTGGGAGTGATCTCATCTTTACTTTTGCTGTTGGCAACATTGATCTATTTCGCAGCCTTTTTTACGGGAAAAACAGATGGATCAGAAGCTTTCTCTCTTCTTTCGCACGATGGCCAAGCCGAACTTAAAGAGCATAAGCTTTTGGGAACCTACCTGGTGTATGGAATCACTATACTTTTTATACTGAAACTGATCATAGCAGCCATCAACAACAAAATAGCCAAAATTGTCTTTACGCTTCTTGTCGCGATCTTTGTAGGATTTGCTTTGAAACAGGGAAAAGATGGCGGTGAGCTTGTGTATAAATATGGCGCAAATGTTCAAGCAGTCAGTGCCATGGATGACAAGATCATGGAACTTGAAGACGAACTCGACAGCTGTAAAAGCGAACTCGAAAAAGCCAAAGAGACAAAACCCGCTCCTACGCAGCCACAGCCAGCAGCAGCTGCACCAAAAGCTGAAGAAAATGCACCAAAACAGACTACACCGGTAGAACAAAAAGAGACTACACCGGCTCCTGCAGAGCAAAAAGAGGCAGCACCGGCAACGCAAAGTGAGTCCTCAACGATTGAAGAAAAAGCGCAGGAAGCACTCAAACAGATCAAAGGTGAGATCGAAAAAGCAACCGAAGAAAACAGCACAGAAAATACACAAGAAAGCAATACTACTGAGCAAGAGGGACATTGATCCCTCTTGTTAAAAACTTCGTATCACCTCTTTAAAAACAAGGTACAGTTTTTCCACTTCCTCTTTTGATGTTCTCTCATTTGGCGCATGAATCGTATCGTTTTTCACACCAAACTCTATCGTTTTTACGCCATATTCAGCAAAAAATCGTGCATCACTTGTCCCACCGGCGGTAGAGTGTTTGGGTGTAATTCCTGTCATTTTTTTGATCGCTTGATCGATCACCTGTACCACTTTCGAGTTAGGATCGGTTAAAAACGGTTTTGCACTTTGACTCAGTTTCAGTGTATAGTTCATCCCATCAAAATATCGATGCACAAAACGTTCCACGTCCTGCATAGTCGTTTTTGTATTGTTCCGGACATTGAACATCATCTTCAGTCTGCCGGGCGTCACGTTTGTCACTTCCATCCCTGCCCTGATATCGGTAATGACAAACTTGCTCGGCGCAAAATACTCATCGCCACTGTCAAGATCGACTCCTGCCATTTTTGGTAAAACTTGAGCCACTTTGTGGATAGGGTTGACAGCTTTTTCAGGGTACGCTGCATGTCCTTGTTTGCCAATCTTTTCTATCACGCCGTTTATCGAACCTCTTCGGCCAATCTTTATCGCATCGCCAAAGCGCTCTTCGCATGTTGGCTCAGCAACGATGGCATACTGAGGAGTCATATGCATTCGCTCGAGTTCTTCCAAAGCATATTTCGTGCCCCACTTCGCCTCACCCTCTTCATCGCTTGTAAGAAGCAACGAAAGAGTTCCATGGAACACTTTTGCCTCTTTGACCGCCTGCACAAAAGCGGCAACACCACTTTTCATATCCTGCGCGCCTCGTGCATAGATAAAACCATCTTTTTCCAAAGGTTCAAATGGATCACTCTCCCATCCATCTCCCGGCGGAACCACATCCACATGGCCTGCAAAGCATAGATGCTCCCCTTCGCCAAACTTTTTGTACAGAAAGAGATTTTTCACGCCATGTTTATTGAACCACAGAGCGTGAAAGTCTGAGAGATACTCCCTGATAAACTCCAAACTCCCCGCATCATCAGGAGTGATACTGGGAAAAGAGAGCAGTTTCTTAAACAGATCGATGACTTCCATTTCCCTCCCTAAATCGTTTGATCATACAAAGGTAATCCTCAATGTTTTCAAAACGGTGATTACCTCCATATTCTACAATTCGGCGCTGATTTTCATACTTTTTCAAAGCAATGCGATAATCCAACACCTCGTCACCCGTTTGCAGCAAGACCAGAAAGAGGTGCTTTTTGAGATTGTTCGTATCGTAATTGAAAAGCTCTTTTATATACTCCTCTTTCCATTCAAACATATCTTCATCACAAAATCGCTCCTGCCATCCAATGTATGGCTTTAACGTCTCAAAAGGTCTCGTCGATGGGTTGATCAAAACTGCCTTGATATCATACTTTTGTCCTAAATAGGTGGCGTAGTATCCACCCAAAGAGGAGCCGACCAAAAGATCCACTTCACTTGATTGGATAATTTTTTCAAGTTCATGTATCGCTTTGGATGGCGATGGTGGTAAATCTGGCGCTACAACGTCACCAAAGTAGCTTTGCAACGCTCTTGATTTATTTCCCCGACCGCAACTTTTGAATCCGTGAATATACAAAATCATCACGGATGCTCATAAAAAAGATAAGGTGTGGAGTAGTCGCTAAATTCAAAATAGATCTTTTTGCGTCTCTCTTCTTTTTGCAAAATCCCATCTAGATTCGCATCAAGATAGCCATAGCCATATCGGTATGGTCTTGGACGACTGTCGTCTGTTCCATAGGCGGTGGAGATTTTATCGATATGCATGATTCTTTTTACCACTTTCCCACCGCTGTATATCTCAAGCACTCCGTTTGTTCCCGTCCAGTTGACGATAGCACGTCCCAGTTTGTTCTGTGTCTCCTGAGTACACCCGGTCAAGAAAAATGCTATAATTGGCACCAAGAGCAAGAGCTTTTTCATCGTTGTCCTTTTTCTTTGAATTATAGCAAAAAGGAGTTTTATGAGCGGTTGGACCTGTTCGCACCAAATCGGTGAATACTGTGATCTTTTGAAAAAGCCATGTGATCCGGGAGATAAAGGGTGTGTATTGTATGGAAAAGCACTCTTTAGCAATCCCCAGACACCGAGTAACGAAGCGTTGAGAAGAAGAGAAGAAATAGCCAAAAAACGGAAGGAGCGTGGATATGAATAGAGTATGGTTGATAATTGCCTCGGCCTGTGCCCTTTTTGCCTCCCAGTTCGCACCCAACAGTGCCTGCAAAGAGTGCCACCCACTGATCTACAAAGAGTATCAAACAAGTCAGCATGCCAATGCCACGATCTTTAAAGATCCTATCCACGCAGCGGTCTGGAAGAAAAATCCTTTGCATAAAAAAGGGGCCTACAAATGTGCCAAATGTCACACTCCAGCTGCGAATAACTTCAAACAGCTCGTTCAACCAAACGGTATAGGTCCTGATCCAAAAAATCCGACACAAAATGACGCGGTAGCCTGTGCATACTGCCACCGAATCAAAGGGATCAAAGAGGGCCTCAAAACAAATCACAATATCATCAGTAAAACACCAAAAAAATATTTTGGCACAAGAAAAGACCACATCAAATCACCATTTCATGAAATCGACACATCCAATAAAACTTTCTTGCAGGGCAACGTCTGTATGGGATGCCACTCCCACAAACGAAACAAATTTGGCCTCAACGTCTGTTCTACCAATCCTCACAGGGAAATAGAAAACGCCAACTGCGTCAGCTGCCACATGCCAAAAGTACCAGGAAGCGTTTCGACAATGAAAGAGAGGCAGATGCACACATTCCACGGATTTCCCGGAGCCCATGTTCATACTAAAATGCTTGCGCAATATGTGGATATCGAGTTTTTACCACATCTCAAAGGTTTTGAAGTCGCCATCAACTCAAAACTCCCTCATGATTTTTTGCTCCATCCTGCGCGTGTAGCATTTGCAAAAACGGTTGTCAAAAGAGATGGAAAAACAGTGTTTCAAAAAACGCAAATTCTCGTTCGCATCCTGGGAAGTGATGGAAAACCGACACCACCGTGGCTTGCCAAAGAGGTCGTCAAAGACACGATGCTCAAAGCAAATGAAAAAAGAGTCTTCAAATACGGCTTTGCGCTCAAAAAAGGAGATAAAGTCATAGTAGCTCTTGGATATAGACTTGTTAAACCTCCACTTGCCAAAAAACTTGGAATCAAAGCTCCTGAAGCCACAAAACCTATCATTTTCAAAAAAGAGGTCTTTACAGTGAAGTAGGCTCGGCCTTCTTCACGAAAAGTAAAGATCATACACCTTTTGCACCTTTTCTTGCATAAGCTGTAAACTCACATTGCGTCCCTCACGTAAAAACTCCTTTCCATCAAAAAAGAGCAGCATTGCCGGAGCGGAAAAGATATTGAATTTCCCAGAGATTTCAGGAATTTCGGCGACGTTCGCCTCTACCAAAACAACTTTTGGAAAATTTTTGGAAAAAAGCTCTTTCACTTTCTCTTTCAAGACGTCACAAACATTACAGTTTGGAGCACTGATATACAAAAGCACGGCTTCATTTGATTCGATAGCATTTTGTACTTCCTCAATTCTTTGCAGTCTCTTCATCGCTCTCCTCCCATTCAATATATTTACCCTCTTTTTTCACATACTCCAAAAAAGCTTTATAGGTCTCATCATGTATCAAAGTTGAAGCATCCCCTATGCAGATAAGTTTTCGCTTGGCCCTTGTGATCGCGACATTGAGACGTCTGAGATCTTTTAAAAAACCAATTTTCCCATTTTCATTGGAGCGAACAAAACTGATGATGATCACCTCTTTTTCTCTGCCTTGAAAGCCATCGACTGTTTTGACTTCAATGATACGCTCATCTGTTTCTACTAGCTTCTTGATTCTTTTTACCTGCGCTGCATAGGGGGAGATGATGCCGATATCCTCTGTTTTCAAACCCATTGATAGAAGCTCCTCACTCAATGCACTAACGATTTTTGCCTCTTTTTCATTCTCATAGCTGGTACTACGCTGAGCCAACATCTCTTTGGCTTCCACTCCTTTTGTATCCACAAATACCAAAGGCTCGCAACCCAGTATGGCCTCAAATCTTTTAGGCTCTTTTAGCTCAAAATCACAAATGGTGTGGTGTTTGACACTTGCATCAGCTATCAGTTTACCCTCATAAAACTGCTCATTGCTAAATTGCATGATCTTTTCATGCATTCTGTACTGTATGCGAAGCATGGAAGCATTTTTCGGATACTGTATAATCAGTTTTTCAAACAAAGACTCTTTCAGCTCTTTTGAGTCACTCACAACAGTTGGCGGAAGCTGCTTGTGATCTCCGGCAATGATAAATCGATTGGCATGCATGATGGGAATCAGGGTAGATGGGATGATCTGCTGACTTCCTTCATCGATCACCGCCACATCAAAATGAAAATTTTTGAGCATATCGGACATGATCATTCCATTGGTCGAAAGAACCACGTCTGCATTTTCGATGATATTTTTGTACACCCGCTCCTCTTCAAACCTTAAATTTTTGATAAGCGAATCGATCTTTCGATCCAGTTTTATCCATTTGGCCATAGACTGCATCGTCGCTACACTGACACCTCGCATACTCTTACCTCTTGCGGCCAATGTCATGATGCGATCATGACTCATTCCTCTCGCTCTTGCCTGGGTTGGCTTGGAGTGCTGTTCTCGCTCTTTCACCAACACTCCTATCTCTTCCCACCCCTTTTTTATCGCCTCGGCTTCCAGACTCTTCTCATACTTTGCATGGATGCTGAACTCTTCCAGTTCATACAGGATTCTAGCAGGATGGCCGATACGAACAAGGCTGATGTCATGACTGGCAAGACGTTGCAGCATATTGTCAACGGCAGTGTTTGAGTCCGCCGTGGCTAAAACTTTGTTGCCCCGCTTTACTTCTTGTAAGATAAGTTCGATCAAAGTTGACGTTTTTCCGGTTCCCGGAGGTCCGTGGATCAAAAAAACTTCACTCCCTAAAGCCTTCTGTACAGCTTCATTTTGCGATTCATTGAGTTTCGTAACAACTTCAAAACTCTGTTTTTTAGGCTCTTTTGGCTCCCATATGCCAAGAGCGAAGTTTCGCATACGCCTTTGCACGCCGGTAGCATGCTGCAAGAGATGAAGATTTTCTTCCATCCTTTTAAATGTTACATCATTGATATATAGATCGATTCGAATGCCATCTCCGTAAACCCACTTTGGAGGTTTCTCTTCAAAAGCTACTGTGATAAAGTTTTTTCTCACTTCACTCACTGTACCAGTAACATCACTTTTAAGAGGCTCTCCACGTGAAATAAGCACGATGTCTCCAGAACCGATCTCCGTATCGATGATACGGCTTCTTCCAAATTTGACAAAATAGAGATTGAGCCGACTGGGCTCCTTGGAGCCTCTAAGCCCCAAAATCGCTCTACCGTAGATTTCACGCTCAGCTCCGCTTAATGCCTTTATCTCCCCTATAGTCGCTTCGATCTCCGCTCTTCTTTCGGTATTGATCAAATATCGGTACCGCTCACAAAACTCATGGATCTCTTTGATCTCGGCTTCCTCTTCTCGTGAGGGGAAAAGGGATTTATCCAGCCTCTTTTTGACCCGTTTTTTCAGGCACAGCAGCGTTTTACCATTTGCATAGTAGCTCTTTTTGATATCGGAGAGCTTGATGCCAATCTTTTTTAAAGCTTTTTGCAGGTCACTTCCACTCAAAACTTTTGGTACAATGAAACAGCTCAATGAGCCTCCTTGATTTTTAAACGCATTTTAGTACAAAGGGAAAGAATATGCAAAAATCTGTCTTTGTAGCCGGATGGGAAGATTTTATGACAAAAAAGTTTTTGGCTATCACTTTTGTTCCATTTTTTTTGACACTTTTGCTTTTTACAGCCATTTTCTATGGCGGTGGACAGGAAATCCTTCACATGCTTGAGCAACTTGCACAAAGTCCTAACGCTATTAACGATCCCTCACTTGCCCTTTTTGCAAAAGAGCATCCTATCCTTGCATGGCTTGCAAGCAATTCCGTTACCCATTTCATTATCGCTACGTTGTTAACCGTTCTTGGAGTGCTGTTTGCTATTTTGCTCTCCACTGCCACCGCTACGATCATCATGGGATTTTTCACTCCCTATATCATCAAAGAGATCCATAAACGTCACTACAGCCACTTAGATATTGGCAAAGGACTTGGGATCATCGAGTACATGGTACTGATGGCAAAGATCATCGTAAAAAGTATAGGACTCTTTTTGCTCTCTTTTATACTCTACTTCATCCCTCTGCTCAATGCCATTGCACTCAATATCCCTTTTTACTATCTTTTCCACTCCTTTTTGAGTCTCGATGTGGGAGGAGAGATCATGAGCAAAGAGGAGTTAGAAAATATTGTAAAGAAGTATCGTTTCAAGATTATGGGAACGACGGGAGTACTCTATCTCATCACTCTCATACCGATGGCCGGTATGATACTGCAGGTCTATTTTGTAAGCGTTATGGCACACCTTTTCTTTCGGCTCAAGTGAGCTTCTTCTCCCACTCAAGCGCCGTTTTGCAGATAAGCTCCAGATCGTTGTATTTTGGTTTCCATCCCATTTTTTGTTGAATTTTTTGGGAATTTGCTATGAGAATGGCCGGATCACCGGCTCTTCTGCCAGTAATTTCCACCAAAAAATTGTAATGACCCCTTACTTTCTGCACACCTAAGCCACTAAACGAAACACTTCCGCAGGTGTTTTGTACTGCAGCGCTGAATGTTTTCGTTTTTGGTTGTAAAAATTGATCCATTCTCCAATGATTTTGTTTGCCTCCTTGAGTGATTTGAAATTGTAGTGCCAGATACACTCTTCCTTTATGGTTCGGAAAAATCTCTCAATCATGCCATTCTGTTCAGGAGTATAGGGAGTGATAAATTCCTGAGTAAAATTGTAATCTTGAGCTGTTTTGGTGAACGATTTACTGCTAAATACTAGGCCGTTATCGCTTCGAAGGATAATTGGCTCTTGTAGTCGTTTGAGTTTTCCAAAGCGATAGATTAGACCTTCTTGCAAAACTGCCTCTGCTGTTGTTGCTTTACCGCTTTTAGAAAGTCTCCATCCAACGATTTCTCTTGTATAAGTATCAATCACACAAGCCAAAGTACTCCAGCCATCACCGCTACTGTATACACGGGTCATATCAATGGCCCATCTTTGATTGGGATAGTGTGAACGCGAAGGCATCATTTTGGCTCTTGGCCTATGGCCTTTGGAACGCTTTCTTACCTGCCAACTTTTTAGTTGCAGAATGCGCTGCACCGCTTTTTTGTTCATCCCAAGCAGCAAAGCTAAACGACGATAGCCATACGTTGGAAACTTTTCAATCATCTCTTTGACTTTTTTAACACGCCCCTCATCTAGTTTTTGCATTCTTTTAATTGGTTTATAATAAAAGCTCCTGCGTGGAAGATCAAAAAGAGAACAAAGCTTTGTGATGCTGATTGAGTAACCTTCATTTCTCATCTCGCTCTGAACTTGCATCACTTCTTCTCTTTTCCGAACAGAGCGTCGTACTTTTTTAATGCGATATTCTCCAATGTCAATTCACCTATAACTGCCTTCATATCTTTTATCTTCTCTTCATACATGGCAGCTATATCTTTAGGTCTGGCTCGAAGCTGATTCTCCATCCCTCTGCAAGCCTCTTCCATCCACTCCTCTATTGCTCCAGGTGCCAAATCATACTTTCTCGCAACTTCAGATACTGTAGTTTTTCCTTGAAAAATATCCATGACTATGGAAGCTTTCTTCTTTGCTGTAAAACGCTTTATCTCTTCTTCATTTATATTTAATTTCTCCATCTTTGACCCTTTTATCTTTCACTCTTTATGTATTATATCCTGTGCAGTTGGGCTGGGGGTCAGTATATGTAAGCATTCGCAGTATCTTTTAAAATCTGCTCGCTCATCAGTTTGCTTTGGCCGTAAGGATTGATAGGATATGTGGGAGCCTCTTCTGTGATTCCACCCATTGGTACACATGCTGGCTCTCCATAGACTGCTGCTGTAGAAGAGAAGATAAACTTTTTCACTCCGTTTTTTTCAGCCTCTTGTATCAAATTGGCGGTATTTGCAGTATTGTTTAGATAATATTTCAATGGATTTTCTACAGATTCTGGAACAATCAAGGCAGCCGCAAAATGGATGATGGCATCAAATCTGTTTTTTTGCATAAAATCATACAAAGCATCCCAATCAGACAGATCAAGCCTCTCAAAAACAAAATCTCCATAATGCTGTTTCAAGCGATTAATCGTCTCTTGAAAGCCTGTCGAGAGATTATCGATAACCGTGATCTCGTATCCACCCTTTTTGAGTAGCTCTTTGACTACATGTGAGCCTATATACCCTGCACCACCAGTTACGAGTATCTTTTGTACTAATAATCCTATTATCGCTTCGGATTATATTCTGGAACAATCTCTCTTAGAGTTTTGATAATATCCTCTTTTTTTTCACATTTCAATAAATATTCTATTTGATATTGTAGTTTGTCAATGCTATAGTTTGTAGATTCTGCAACAAAAATATCTTTATATTTTGTTTTTTTGCTTGCTTCATTAAACAAAAGTTCTTCATAGAGTTTTTCTCCTGGTCTTAAACCAGTAAACAC
Organism: Nitratiruptor sp. SB155-2; assembly: GCF_000010325.1. GTDB lineage: Bacteria > Campylobacterota > Campylobacteria > Campylobacterales > Nitratiruptoraceae > Nitratiruptor. Next base: position 1,264,655 of record NC_009662.1, read on the forward strand.
AATTGCATTATCGTCTTTTCCAGAAAGTTTTAACATCTTTTTAGCTAGGTCAACTATCTTTACAGGTTCACCCATATCTAATATAAAAGTTTCTCCAGTTTTAGCTAAGCTTCCAGCTTGTAATACTAATTGACATGCTTCAGGGATAAGCATAAAATATCGAGTTACTTCAGGATGGGTCACTGGTAAAGGTTTATTTTGTGAGATTAATTTTTTAAATTTTGGTACCACGCTCCCACTGCTTCCTAATACATTACCAAAACGTACAGTACACATTTTTGTATTTTTTGAATCTACGTTTTGGACATAGAGTTCACATACTCTCTTTGTTGCACCCATTATATTGGTTGGACGTACTGCTTTATCTGTGGAAATAAATATAAAATCTTGAACCCTTCGTTTTATTGATAGATCGATGACATTTTTTGATCCAAGAATATTATTTATCACTGCACTTCTTGGATTATATTCACATATGGGAACATGTTTATAAGCAGCTGCATGAATAACAATCTGGGGCTCTTCCTTTTCAAAAACCTCCTCTAGAGCATCTTTATCTACAATATTAATAAGATAAGGTTTTCTAGGCAAATGCAATTCTTCGTTTATTACATATAAATTATATTCACAATTATCCACTAAAACTAATTTTTTTGCTCCATATTTCTCACATTGCCTTGCTATTTCACTTCCTATACTTCCACCAGCGCCTGTTATAAGAATTTTTTTATTTTTCACAAAAGCTCTAATGGCATTTTTATCTAAATCCTTTGGTTTTCTTGCTAAAATATCTTCTATAGATATATCTTTTATTCTTTCTTCGAAAGGATTATAAATTTTAACATTTACTATCCCCTGACCATGTAAAAAATCTACTAACTTATCAAGATCTTTCTGAGACAACTCTTTCGTAATTATCGCAGTTTTTATTTTATTATCTACATTTTTGATATCATAAACTTTGTATCCATACATATATGTACCAACTATATTTTTTTCATTATCATATATTTTTATAATTGAGTAAGGAATATCTTGTTTCAAAAGTGAAATAGCTTTATCATTCGCACCAAATATAAAAGCCGGGGTCCTATTCATTGATATTTTTTCATACATTAATCTTTTTGAGATTCTAAAAAAACCAATGAAAAGTATAGATAAGAAATAATCTATAAAAATTACACTTCTAGGAAATGGTGAAAAGATATCTCGAAGTAGTAAAAGAGTAGCACCTCCCAAAAAATAAGCCAGTGTTGTGGCCATAAGTAAAGATTTTAGCTCCTGGAGTGAAAAAAAACGCCAGCTAACAAAATAGAGTTTAAAAAGATAATAAAAAAATATTTTAAATAGAATCAATACTAATGCTATATTAAAAAAATTGTAAAGATACTCTTTTGGAATGGAAAAATTGAAACGAAGAAGGTAAGCAAGATAGAGGGTCAAAAAGGAGATGACAATATCACCTAGCAGAAAAAAAAATGCTCTTTTCATATTCGTAGGTTTAAGAAAATTTGATAATTTCACAAATCTCCTTTACCAGGTTTTTGGTAAGCGTGGTACCGCTTGGAAGGCATAAACCCTTTTTAAATAATCTCTCACTTCTACCATTGATATAGCTTTTTGCCCCATTAAATAAAGGCTGAAGATGCATTGGGTTCCAAAGAGATCTGCTCTCAATCTGCTTGTCTTTTAATTTGTTTATCACTTCCCACGGGTCTTTTTCTTTGAAAACAATAGTTGTAAGCCATCTTGTCCCTCTAGTCCCAGGAAGTTCTGGCATAAACTTTTCATCCAAAAACTCTTGATACCAGTGAAAAATCTCTCTTTTTTTCGCAATTCTTTCTTCTATGACTTCCATCTGCCCTACACCAATGGCTGCTAAAATATTACTCATACGGTAATTGAAACCAACTTCTTCGTGGACATATTCTATAAATCCAGGTTCTTTAGCTTGGGTCGAAAGAAATTTTGCTTTTTGTATAAGCTTTTCATCATCACTCACCAATACTCCGCCACTACTTGTTGTTAAAAGCTTATTTCCATTGAAACTAAACGCACCAAAAATCCCAAAGGTCCCAGAATGCTTTCCTTTGTAAAAAGCTCCTAGACTTTCAGCCGCATCTTCTATAAGGTAGATATCATTTTCCTCACAAAGTTTTTTAATTGGATCAATATTAGCTACCTGTCCATAAATGTGTGGGAGAATAACAGCTTTTATATCATTTTCTTTGATAGCTTTTTCCAAAAGCTCTACATCCATGTGCCAATACTCATCTACATCTATAAAAATTGGTTCATTTCTTTCATAAAGAATCGGATATACTGAACCAATAAAAGTAAAAGTAGATACTGCGACTTGTGAGTCTTTCACTCCCAAAACCTTCAATGCCAAATGCAAAGCACTCGTAGCATTGCATAACGCAACGGCACTTTTTACATTTGTATACTTTTTAATAGATTCCTCAAATCTATCAATAAACTCTCCATTTGGTGCGATATAGTTACTTTCAAAAGCTTGTTGGATATATTTTAGCTCTTTTCCACTCATATGAGGAGGTGAGAGAAAAATCACATTTAGCCTTTAATTGTTTTTATAATATATTTAATATCTTGCGCAAGGGACCAATGTTCAATATACTCTTTATTTATTTTCACCTTATCAGGCCAAATTATTTCATCATTGTACTTTTTAGGATCATCTACCTCAGCTAATATCTTTTCTTCATCTTTATACTTTATCGTAGCAGGACCAGTAATGCCAGGTTTGATAGATAAAAGAATTTGGTCTTCATCTTGGAGTTTGTCCATATATCCAGGAACATCTGGTCTAGGACCTACAAAACTCATATCTCCTTTAAGAATATTAAAAAGTTGTGGCAATTCATCTATTTTATAACGACGTAAAAAACGCCCACTTTTCGTAATACGGGCATCATTGGCTGTTGTAATGGATGTTCCGTTTAGATGCGGATACATTGTTTTTATTTTAATTATTGTAAAAAGCCTACCACCTTCTCCCACCCGCTTTTGAAAAAAAAATCCATTGCTCTTCGTTTCAATTGAAGCCACAAACCAAGCAACAAGAATTACAGGCCAAACGACAACAAGTCCAATTAATGCCAATATGACATCAAAAGTTCGTTTAATAATTTTTTGTTTTGGGCTCATTTGATTCTATAAATTTTCATCCAAGGACTTAATATCACAGGCTCAAAGAGCATAGGATCATAATTATCAAATAGATACATTTGGAAAAAAATGGAATTAATATACTTATTATCTGCTATAATAGCTTCGCCAAAGCTTTTATTGATAATAAGGCTTAATCCTTTGTCACGAATTTTTTGTTCTTTATAATGACTTTTCCCATTTTGATCAATACCTATAATATAGACGTTTTTAATTGGAGCCTGCTGGTTCCCGATAAGAATAACAGCCCTTCTTAGATCAACTATAAGTTGTCCGATATAAAGTTTCCCTCCTTTTTGAACTACTCTATTTTTGTAATAAAATTTCCTAGAATAAACCTTCCCAGTATTAAGATTACGTTCAGAAAAATAAGCAACTGTTGGGAATATATCAAACATTCTGTGAGGTAAAATTAAATAAATATCTCTGTTTAATTTTGGTGGTTTATATTCTTTTGTTGAAAGATTGGCAAAAAATTCATCAACATTAATCACTTTTTTGTTTTTTATAAACAATTGTGGTGCAACAGTTTTGTTCGTATCTACATATACTTTGATGGAAAGTTTCGCTAGATTTGCAGCCAGGCGTTGATCTGAGGTAGTAAGAATCTTTGAAACCAAAAAGTTATCTTCATTGTGTTTCCCCCCATCTATAAGAGTATTAACGTCTGCATAATACCAAATAGGATATCCATAATCCCACCACGTAATTGCGTAATCTTTAGGAAAACTTTTTTTGTTAAACTCATTAAGTAAAGCTACTTCACTTTTTAAAAGAGTTGTTGGCGTCAAATAGGGATAACTTTTTAGAGGATAAAATTCCTTGATACTATCAAGCCAACTTACCTTTTCGCAACATCCGGTAATATGCGTAATATTTGGAGCCAGGAGAAAAAGAGTACCTAGACTCACTGCTGCTATACGGACCTTTTTGGCTTCAAAACGCTCAGAAAGCCAAAAAAAGAAGTAAACTGCACTCATTGCGGCAATCGGGACTGCATAAACAGTAAATCGGAGGCCTCCAAAATAGGCAAAAAAACCTATCCCCCACAACGGAAGCGCAATAATAAACTCTTTATTGCGAATGAGTAATAAAATATATCCTGCAACAGCAATAACAAGCCCCAATAGAGAACCTACAATCCTATCCGCTACGACTTCGAAAGGAATTTTACCAGCCTCTCTGACCGTTTCGTTGACGTTAAGAAAATGGAGACCAGCAATTTGATCGGTATGAGAAGTATAAGAGAAAACTTTATGCAAAATAATCCCAAAAACATTCCCTATCAAAATAAATGCCAAAAAGCTCACACCTGCAGCAATTTGAAATTTTTTGAGCTCAGTATCATAAGTCTTGAGTAGAAACCAAAGAACTATCACAAGCAAGAGTTTAAACATCCATAAAATAGGCATTAGTGCAAAAGAAAAAATGATAATCGCTTTATAAGTAAACTTTTCATAGCGATAAAACAAAACCAGATACAAAAACATCATAATTCCCATCGCGTAAACAATGGAAAGCCCTTGGTCATAAAGCCAAGGATAAAGAATAACAGTCAAAGAGGCTGCTAAAATATAGTTTAAAGAGCGAGATTTTATAGCTGAGATCAAAAAAAAGAAAACAAACATAGGTAGCATTGCACTGAACATATCGGTATCGTAGTAACCAGCCAATGTCCGGTTGTAGTAGCTCCAGCCAATAGACGCAATAAGCGCACTCAAAAAACCCCATATAACATTGCCATAGAGTCTACCAACCAAAATGATTGGTATAACAACAAGGGAACTAAGAACAGGAGGTAAGTAAAGCATCGCCGTATCAAGAGAAATTGGCAGAAGTTTAACGATATAGGCGGTAATTACTGCCGTGCCGTACCGCCATACATCCAAGAGCCTTGGATTATCTAGATGCTCATGATACAAAATTTTTTGCGCCCCACTTCCAAAAAAATATCCATCTACATTATTAATCATTAACTGGCCATTCCAAAAAAATTCAGGGTTATGACTTGCCCACCCAATCCAGTAAAGATGGAATAGATAAGAAAATATATAGGCTGTAACAATGGCCAGTATCATCACCATGCTCTTTTTTTGCACATACATCTACATTCCTTTTATTTTCATTTTCAAAACATCGTATAATCCCGCTAAACTACCAACTCCATAACTAAAATGCAGTACCAAAAAAGCGAGTATTTGATGCAATAGAGAGGTATCTTTTTTTATTTGTAAACTTCTCAGTATTATTATAATCAAATAAAGAGTAAGCAAGAATAAAAACAGATAGAGCATCCATGAAGAAAAAAAGCTCAAAATCAAGCTAATGAGCAATGTCAAAACAAATAAAAGAGGGATGAAGTGGCGCAAAGACAAAGAGGAGAGCGTTTTTGTGTAGTATGCTGTCAAGATATTCCATTTTCCATTTTCAAAGCTGTTTTTGGCCAAATCTTTGAAATTTTCTCTTGCATAATAGGTACATGTTATATCTGGAACCAAATAGATCTTACCACCTGATTTTTTTAGCCGTTTATTGAACTCGATATCTTGATTACGAATAAGCCGTTCATCATAGAGACCAATTTTATTAAAGATCTCTTTCTTATAGCATCCAAAAGGGACAGTATCTACCTCTTGGATCTTTTTTACTCCGCTTCTGAAGGCGCTCCCTACTCCCAATCTGTCGCTTAAAACATTTTTGATGGCATTGGAGGTTTTTGTTTTATTTTTGACTTCGGTAATAACTACTCCGCCTACATTATCCGCATTCAACTTTTTGTGCCAATGAATAAGCTTACTAAAGTAGTCTCTTGGATAGAAGGAGTGAGCATCTAGACGAATAACATACTCCCCTTTTGCATTTTTGATACCTATATTCATCGCAATTGAAACAACTTTTTTAGGATTGTGGAGAAGTTTAAAAAACTGATACTTCTTTTGATACTCTTTTATAATATCTATCGTCTTATCACTACTTCCACCATCAATGAGTAAAACTTCCATTTTATCTTTAGGATACTCTTGCTCAATAATGGAATCCAAACATTTAGCAATATATTTTTCTTCGTTATAAATAGGAATAATAACAGAAATTTTGCTCACCTATTTTCCTTGAAAATAGCATCTATCTTATCTGAAACCATTTTTGGAGTAATCTTATCAAGACACTCAAAAGAGTCTTTGATACACCGAATCCCCCAAATCTTTGAATCAAAACATTCACTCTGACGACAGGAAAGCTCTAAATCGATATAGTGGTTTATCTTCTCATTATAACCACCAATTTCCAATCTATTGGTCATCCCATGAAGAGTCAATGTCTTTTTTTTCAATGCATATCCGATATGCATCAATCCATTGTCATTTCCCACAAGAAGATCCAAATGGTTGATTATCGCTATGGTATCTTTTAAAGATTCATTAACAACTGTAATATTTTTACACTCTCTTAACTGCTTTTTTAAATCCATCTCATCCGGACCAATAAAAACTAAAATATTTTCATCTTGATACTTTTTAAACAACTCCTTATAATTTTCAATACCCCATCTTTTAAATTTCTGATTTTTTCCACTTCCTATTGCAAAACCTAAATTTTTTCTATTTTTATCAATATATTTTTCAATTATTTTCTCATTTTTTCGCAAATAGATATAAGGAGATCGCTTAACCTGGCTTCTATGCAGCAACCTCTTGATGACATCTATATTTTCATCAATTCTATGCCTGTCTTTTCCATTAGATTTGCCAAACCACTCTTTTACACCTAACAAAAGCGCTAGTTTTTGAAGTTTGTTGACATCTGCTCCTACAGTTCCAACAAGATAGTCATATTTTTTAAAATTTTTTAATGCAAAAAAAAGTAAATGAATCTTCTTATCAATAACATAAATATTTTCAAATTTATCCAAACCAGTAAGTATTGTCTTGTTGAGAACAGAATGTAATATTAAATCAATCTCATAGCCATTATCATAAAGCATCTGCATTATAGGCGTAGCCATAATGGTATCACCAATACCGCCATTATGAAAGATTAAAATTTTTTTCACAAAACATCCTTAATAAACTGCAAAAGTTTTTGTGCCTGGTTTTGCCAACTATAGGAAGTAAAATCATAAGAAAACTCTTTTTTTTCAATTCTTTGCATCTTATTTGGAAAATCCTCTATTGGGCAAAAATGAATATAAGGAAGTCTCTTTTGCTCTAAAACTTTTAAAGGCGTAGCAATTACCTGTGCTCCACCCAAACCATATTCTAACGCTTTGATAGGAAAAGCGTTATTTGTAAAATCATTGAGATCAAATGGAATCAAACCAATATCCAAAGTTTTAAAGTAATTTACCACTTCATCTGGAGCAACAGTTCCGATAAAAAGGATATCGTTTTTAAATCTTTTTTTGACATTTCGAAAAAAACTGTTTTTGGAATCACCAACTACTATCATTGCTGTTTGAGAACTTTTTATTTGTATATACGCTTCACACGCTTTTTCTATCCCTGTCCACTCTTCCACACCTCCTATATAGCCAAAAACCTTTTTGTTTTCGAATCCAAACTCTTTTTTTAAAGTTCGCGCTTTTTTAAACTTATCTATATAAACGCCATTTTCGATTGTTATCGTTTTTGGATGAATTTTTTTTACTTTCTCTTCAATCGCTTCAGTGACACACATGACACCTTTTGCATGTTTTATATCCTTTTCAACCTTTTTTACTCTTTTTTCCGTTAAACCAATAGAAATATTTTGGGTCAAATGATCATCAACTAGATCATAAATTACTGGAACTTCAATATTATGCACATCAAATAAAAGAGCATTGGCATTGACTACCACATCTATCTTATATTTTTTAATTGCTTGATTAAGTAAAAAAGTATTAATTTGAGGTGCCAAAGATTCTGGTTTAAAGAGAAGGGGCATAAGAAGAAAATTTTCGTTGAGCAAAAAAGTTTGCAATAGAGTTTTTGTTTGCGAAAATATTTTACTTTTCAATGAGCTATTATCTATATACCAATCTAAAACAATTCCACCGCTATTTTTTGCCAATTCATAAACTCTATTGACAACGTTTTTATTTGGTACATGAGGAATAAAGAGTATTTTCATTGAGTAATCTTTTTTTGTATTTAAGTGCTAATAAGAACATTCCCAAAAAACTTACAATAAAACTGTAAATTACACTTTTTGCATCAAAATGCATTATATAAAACAGTGCAACTACAGACAAAAAAAGTAAAAAGCCAAAAACTCTTACTCTGAGTGCCAAGTCAAATCTATTAAATCCCTTAAGAATATTTAATGAAAAAGTAGTATATGCTAGAAATGGGAGCGTTGGCAAGAGAAGATTAAGCATCTTATAACTTTTTTCATACTCTCTTGGAAAAATAAACTTTACTATGAATGGCGTAAGAAAAAGACTTACAATAATTACTAGAAAAAAGATACTCAAATAAAAAATAAGTTTTCTATCAAACCTTTTGATCTCATCTATCATACCTCGAGCAATAAGTTTGGATATCTCAGGAAATGTAAAACTATTGAGAGGAAAAACAAATATAGAAACCAGTGAAAAAAAGATACTTCTAATAACAACTTGATACTCCGACAAAAAATCTATATCTCGAAAAAGTTTTATAATAATTAATGATGCCAAACTTATTCCTAGCCCACTAAAAAAGTACATTAAAGCCGTTAAGATATTGTTTTTGAAAAAATCTTTCACCTGATTAAAGGTAAATTTTTCATAAGTAAATTTCAATTCAGAGAACTTATAAATAAAAAAGACTTTTATGAGATACGAAAATACAAAAGCAAGAAAAAGGCTATTTAAATCATCCAAAAATGAGCTCAAAATAAAAAAAGATCCAACTAATCCTATTGCCATAAATAGATTTTCAAATAGCATAACCCTATACTGCTTCCATGCGGCATTGAAATAGGAAAAAAATATCGCCAAAGCATTCACAAAAAGCATAATCACTAAATAATAGAGAGGAAAAATTTTATATTCAAAAAAATAGTTATAATAAATAATTTCAAAGCAACAAGTTATAATAAAAAGTCCCCAAAAAGAAATTAAATACCAATAAACAACTCCCTTGAAATACTCTTCATCAAAAGCTTTAACTAGACTATCTTTAAATCCACTAAAAGCCATTACCCCAATAGCAATGAGATCCATAAAAGTATAAAATAAACCTAACTCATGTTTTGATATTTTATAAGAGAGATATATTTTAAATAAAAAATTTATACCCATAACCAAAACAGTGATAAAAGATGAAGAGAGTAAAAGTTTTTTCATTGTATTTTTTTGATTATCGCATAAAACTTAAGAACAAATTGGAAAATCAAAATTGCAAAAGCCATATAGACAAAAATTACATGTTGAAATATTGGATAGAAAAATAATAGCAGTGCTTCTACTTCAATTGTAGATGGAAATGGCTGTATGTGTTTTTCTTTCATAAAAAGAAGATATCTTTTTAGCAAATTTTTCTCATGAGAATTTTCTAAATCTTTTGTAATACTTTTACTTCCTTGATAATAGAGCATATCGTTATATTTGTTTACCAAGCAATTAAAAAAAAGTAACAATAAGAGCACAATCAACAAGTAAACTTGATTAAATTTAAGAAACAAAATCACAAATAAAACAGGAGCTTTTATCCAATCTGTAAAAACATCTAAAAAAGCACCAAATTTTGATGTTTGGTGAGTAACTCTTGCCAATGCACCATCTACTATATCTAAAATATAACTAAATTGATATAAAAAAGCACCTAAAATATAATATTCTTTCCAAAAAGCAATTCCTGCAAAAATAGCAACTATTAAACTTAATAAAGTTACTTGATTTGGAGTAATTTTTGTTTTATTGGCAAGGTATTTAGTGATAATTAACGATATTTTCAAATTTATAATCAAATCCCACCAGTTACGCTGTTTAAAGACTTGTTCAATATGCTTTTTCTCGATTACCATTTGAATATCCTATAAAAATAGAACACTATCCCTAAAGCATATAAAAACACTAGGAATAATAATATTTTTGGATAAAACAGACTTATACTCAAAAATAAAATAACAAAACTCCTATTTAAAAAATAGATAGGTGAAAATATAATTTTTTCTCTTTTATTCAATTTTTCAAATTGCACATGAGAATAAATCAAAATATCTTGAATATACGAATACAACATATTTAAAAATATTAATAAATTACCTGAGGAAAAATTATATCTATAAACAAATACCAATAATATTGCATTTTCTACAATTCTATCTGAGATATTGTCTAAAAAAGTGCCTTTTTTAGACAATTGTTTAGTTGCACGTGCTAACTGTCCATCTACACAATCAAATAAAAAAGATAGATGCAACAATAAAAATGACAGAACTCTATACTCATAAAAAAAAGATGCTGCAGCAAATATGCCTAATAATAAACTTACTGTTGTTATTTGATTTGGAGTCATTTTAGTTTTTGACAAAAGCAATGTCAGTTGATAAGCTATTTTTTGATAAACATAATATGATAAAATATCGGTATACTTAATTATCATTCAAAATGCTTTATAAGTTTATCAACTTCGTATTGGAGTTTTTTCAAATTTTCTATATTAATATCTAAATATTTTTTTAACCTATCTTTTAATAAAGTTGTTGAAATATTATCCGTTCTTTCTAAATATACTACTTGACAATATTGTTGTAAATAATCAAATTTCCCTTTCCAATCACTTCCCATAACAAAAATATTAATATTATATTTTTTAATATCTTCAATTTTTTGCTCCCAACTATTCTCAGGAAATACAAAATCAACATATCTAATACTTTTAACAATCTCTACTCTATCCTCATATGGAATAAAAATATCTTTATTTTTTAGTTTATTAAACTCATCAGTTGATACTCCAACATATAACTCATCTCCCAAAGCTTTAGCTCTTTTTAATAGATTTAAATGACCTATATGAAACATATCAAACGTTCCATACGTTAACACTCGTTGCATAAAACTTTTCCTTTTAGAAAATAGTATCTATTTACAAATCTCTTTCCATTTCCTTCAATAACTTCAATATTTTCTAATTTGAATCCATTTTCTTTCAAAATTTTTTCCCACTCCTTTTCACTATACCATTTCTCTCTAAAAGGGGAATCAAAAGGATACATCCATTTACCTTTGAATTCCAAAATAGGTTTTAATATTCCTAAAATAGAATAAGGATTTCTGTCTCCTATAATTATCTCACCATTATTTTTTAATACTCTTTTAATCTCCTTTAAGGCACTATCAATATAAGTATGTTGTAATACTTCAAAAGCCATTACTACATCAAAAAAATTGTCTTTAAAAGGAATATTATAAACACTACTTTTTAAAATATTTTCTTCTTCAAAGCCAGGATCTAGTCCAAAAAACTCTATATTCTTAAACTCTTTTTGTAGTTCATTTATAATTGCCCCCTTCCCACATCCAACATCAAGCACTTTTATCTTTTTATTTTTTGACAAAATATTCTTTAATCTTCTAATATACTCTTTATCCATATAAGATAAATTATTTGTTACTACATCAGAGAAAATATTGAAAGCATTTTTTACGAAATTTTCTTGTTCAATTTCTTTACTTAAATTTTCATATTCCAACAAAGCATCTATAAAAAACTTATTTGTCCAATTGACAAAATCAAAGCTTCCATATTTTCCCCAAAAAGGAATAGAAGCACTAAATCCGCCTTGCATAATTGAGCTTTTAAGCTGTTTTGCTTTAAGATAAAAAATGGTATTTATCGCACATTTTTTATAATCTTCATCATTAGTTATTTTATAGAGCCTTAAAGCAACTCCAGCCCATTGAGCAAGACCTGTCATACATCTTTCTTTGTTTACACAATTGAAACTACTATCATATTGAGAACATAATATCAAATCTCGATTTAAGTTTATCTCTTTGAAGCGATTTGCATTTTTCAAAATAGCTTCTAAAATCTTTTTATCTCTATTTAATTCAAAAACATCCAATAATCCTTCTAAAACATAAATTAAAGTATGCAAAAATGGTGGTACACCTTCTAAAAAAGAAGAAAGTTGAAAAAAATCATTTCCATCCTGCTTACTTAAAACCCACGCAATACTTTTTAAAGCTGCCTCTTTAATTTTTTCATCATCTGCTAAATTTCCATATATATACATCGCAGCTGCCACGCGCGAATAATAGGTATGAGGCTGCTTATTGTAAGCTACTCTTTTCCAACTACCATCCTTTTCTTGGTTATTTATAAGCCAGTATGCTGCTTTTTTTGCTACTTCTAAATACTTTAGATCTTTCATTTTTTTATACAAAAAATTAAGCCCAATCAAACATTGACCAGTATCAAAAGCAAAGGGCTCGTGATGATCTATTTCACTAAAACTTCCATCTTCATTTTGCACACTTAATAGCCACTCTCCTGCTCTTTTAGCAGATTTTATATAGCTATCTTCTTTTAAATATTCCCCAACTCTCCACATCGATGGTATGAGATACCCGGTCGTTTCAATATAACTTTTATCTCTTCCATCGATGAAGGAGAATTTCCTGCTATATCCACCATCTTCATTTTGCATAAAAAGTAACCAATCAGCAGCCAATTTCAAATGTGTTGTATTGTCAAAAACAGTTTCATCATACAAAGACTCTATAGAAACCTGTAAAATATTTGGATATTTTAAGGTATGTAAAAATCCAAAAATTTTATAAAATTGTTGTTTCAATCAAAAACTCCTTGATCCTCTCACTTGCTTTTCCATCTCCATAGGGATTGCGAGCCATTGCCATCTTCTCATACGCTTGTTTATCATCTATAAGCTGTTGTGCCTCTTTGACTATCTTTTCTTTATCTGTTCCTACTAATTTAACAGTACCAGCTTCCACTGCTTCTGGCCTCTCTGTCGTGTCACGCATAACTAGCACTGGCTTTCCAAGAGATGGTGCCTCTTCTTGTATACCTCCACTATCTGTAATGATAAAATATGATCTGTCCATAAGATAAACAAACTCTTCGTATGATAATGGCTCAATGAGATGGATATTTATGATATTAGAAAGTATCTCTTTTACTGGTTTTTGTACATTTGGATTGAGGTGGACGGGATAGACTATATCGATATCAGGATTTTTCAAAGCGATAGTTTTTAAAGCTTCACATATTTTTTTAAAACCCTCTCCAAAATTTTCTCTCCTATGACTGGTTACAAGAATTATTTTTCTATCATCTTGCAATTTATATTGAGTATTTATAGTATCAAAGATTTTGTATTCGAAATCTTGATTGTTTTTAATTTTATTGAGTGCTAAAAAGAGTGCATCGATAACGGTATTTCCTGTTACTACAATACTTTTTGGATCTTTATTCTCTTTTATAAGATTTTCTCTTGCACTCTTTGTTGGTGCAAAGTGATAGTTAGCTAATACTCCTGTAAGCTCTCTATTTGCCTCTTCTGGCCAAGGTGAATATAGATTGTAAGTTCTAAGACCTGCTTCCACATGTCCTACTTTTATCTTTTGATAAAAGGATGCTAGAGATGCTGCGAATGTTGTAGCAGTATCTCCATGCACTAATACAATATCTGGTTTAAAATCATCTAATACATCTTTCATACGCAAGAGAACACGTGATGTTATATCATAGAGATCTTGACCTGGTTGCATCAGATTTAAATCGTAATTCGGTTCTATCTCAAACAGTGCTAATACTTGATCAAGCATTAGGCGATGTTGTGCTGTCACACAAACCCTTGTTTCAAAGCTTTTTTCTTTTTCTAATACTTTTATTACTGGGGCCATTTTTATAGCCTCTGGACGGGTACCAAATGTTATCAAAATTTTCAATTATTATAGTCTCCTATCAATCACCTCTTTTGCTTTATAGGCCAAATAGTATGGATCTACTCCAATACAGTGTCCTCCCACAAGACCTGGCCGAAATGGCAAGAAATTCCATTTGGTTCCTGCGGCCTCTAAGACATCGAGTGTATCGATATTTAGTTTATCGAAGATGAGTGCCAGTTCATTGACAAAACCTATATTGATATCTCTTTGGGCATTTTCTATCACTTTTGCAGCCTCTGCTACTTTGATGCTTGGTGCTAGATGAGTGCCAGCTGTGATAATACTTTTATAGAGTGCATCCACTTTTTGTGCAATCTCTGGAGTACTGCCGCTTGTTACTTTTTTGATATTTGGTAGACGATGCTCTTTATCTCCTGGATTGATGCGTTCGGGAGAGTAGCCACAGAAAAAGTCTTTATTAAATGTAAGTCCACTTTCACGTTCCAGTTCAGGAACGCATACCTCTTCGGTACATCCTGGAAAGACGGTGCTTTCATAGATAACGATATCCCCTTTTTTAAGGACTCTTCCAACAGTTCTTGAAGCCATGACAAGAGGAGTGAGGTCTGGATTTTTGTGTGTATCGATGGGTGTTGGGACGGTAACGATATAGATATTTGCTTTTTTGATATCTTCTATAGATGTGGTAAAAGATAATTTTTTTGCTTCTTTGAGTTCATCTTCACTCACTTCCAGTGTTCTATCGATTCCCTTTTTTAATTCTTCGATTCTATTTGCGTTGATATCAAATCCAATCGTTTCATACTTTTTGCCAAACTCCACAGCTAGTGGTAAGCCTACGTAGCCAAGGCCGATGATGGATAGGGTCATTCAATGCCTTTTATATATATTATATTATAACTTCACAACAGTTGCTCCAAACCCTCCCATTTGAGGTGGAGCGTCTTCATAGCTTACGACTCTTGGATGGTTTTTCAAAAACTCTCGTACCGCACGTGCCAGTTTCCCGCTTCCTACACCATGATAGATCAACACCTCATCAAACCCTGCCACTAACGCATCGCTGAGAAACTTGTCTGTTTTTTCCAAAGCCTCTTCAACCCTTAAACCATGCAGATCCAGTTTCACAGAAAGTGCTTTCGGTTTGCTTACGTGCACTTTTGAAGCGCTCTTTTTCTTTTGTGGCATAGATGATCGTTTCAGTTCGCTGAGAGGGACTCTGAGTTTCATGCCATCAGCCTCGATCATCGCCTCTTTTCCTCGGATGGAGAGGATCACACCTCTTGTTTTTCGATATTTTACACTGTCACCTACTTTCAACTCTTCTGGCTCTTTTTCTTTGAGTTTAGCCGATTTAGCAATTTGGGAAGCTTTCGTAAGGTGCCTGTGCAGCTCTTTTTCCTCCTTTGCTCTGAGAGCTTTTTTCGCCTCACTTACCGCCTCTTGATAGATCTGTTCAAGTTTTCTTTTCTCGCTTTTTAGCATCTCATGAAACTTCTCCCGCTCTTCTTGCAAAAGCATTCTTTCTCGTGTAACACGTGAAAGTTCAAGGTTTAATTTTTGATTTTTCTCTTTCAAAGCGCGTTCAAGTTCACTGCCCCGCTCGATCAGTTCGCTCAGTTTTTCCTGATCTTCTCCATACTCTTTTTTCGCTCTTTGGACGATACCAAGAGGGATGCCATAACGTCTTGCGGTCTCGAAAGCATAGCTTTTACCGATGATTCCTTGCAAGAACTCATACGTAGGCACCCCTTTTTCCTCATCATACATCGCAGCCACCAGTTCCACATCTTCATGAGCAGCCATCAAGGAGGCAAGTCGTTTGTGGTGGGTGGTAATGGCTATTTTGATATCTTTTTTCATCAGCTCTTCGATAATCACTTTAAACAGTGTCGCTGCTTCGTCACTGTCCGTTCCGAGCTCTATCTCATCCACACCTACCAAAAGATGGTTTTTTGAAAAAAGTCTTGAAAATTCTAGCATCCTTCCAGCAAACGTGGAGATATCGTTTTTGACATTTTGGGGATCTTCGATGATTGGTAAGATCTCTTTGAATCTGCCGATATGGCTTTTTGGATCACACTGCATCGGTATAAGATATTTGGCCATATAGGCTGAAGCGAGGATCGATTTCAAAAGCATCGTTTTCCCGCCCGCATTGACACCCGTGATGATAAGCACTTTTTTATCAAACACTAGATCAACGGGCTTTGGATACACTATGGCAGGATGGGCAAAGCTTTTTAGGATGATCTTGTTATCGTTTTTTGGAAGGATGATATGGAGATTTTTGGCTTTTGCGAAACGAACTCTGGCTTGATAGTGATCGAACCTGTCAAATGCCCGGTTGATAAAGTGTAAAAATTTGAGATATTTATGAAACTTGGTACTGATACTTTTTTGAATTTCATAATGGATCTCTTCTACTTGGCTCAGAAGATCGGCTTCTTTGGATTTGAGCTCTTTGATATCTTGCGGCAGCACATAGAAAAATCCGCCGCTGCTTCTTCCAATGACAGTCGCTTTGAGAACATGGTTAAACCCTCCCCGAACAAGCAGAGCCTCTTCACCACCCACAAAATGGATCTGTCTGTCCACCAAATAGCTTTGCAGTTTTTTGGCGTTTATCAAAGCCTGGAGTTTTTGTCTGATTTGGGTTTTTGTATGGGATAGAGCATTTTCCAAAACCACAAGTCGCTCATCGATTTCGCTTTTTATGTTCCCTTTTTCATCAAAATATCCATCGATTTGCGTTATCTCTTCAGGAATTTCAATGCTTTGGAGCCACTCTCCCATATTTCCTTCAAACGCCAAAGATTTGAGATACGTAAAATAGCGTACGATTTTGACAAACTCGAAAATCTCAGAAAGTGTCAGTACTCCCTGCTTTTTCAATCTCATCAGTGCTTCATCGAGACACTGCACTTTTGGAGGCTCTTTAAACGTACAGGACCAAAGCTGCATCAAAAATTCGTAATGAATATGGACATCACCCTCCATCGCCAAAGGTTTTGGCCTTGCAAAAAAGTCTCGCAATTGATCCAAAAAATCTGTAAGATCCAGCTTCTTTTCTAAATCCACGCTTTTTCCTTGTAGTTTGTTATCACTATTTCTTGAACTTTCTCTCTTTTTTTTGCATTGGCATTGATGATATGTGATTTTTTAATCATCGTTATACCATATTTTTCATAGAGATCTATAATTTTTGGATGAGCTATGTTGCTTTGCATCCAGTAGACCTTTTTGGAATCCAGTGCGTGACAGATATGTGCCAGTTTTTGATGACTTTCATACAAAAAAAGCTGCTTGGTATAGGAGGCAAATCCGGCATTGTGCCCTTGCGAAAGATAGGGAGGATCGAGATAGACAAAGCTTTTGGGCCCAACTTTTTCTAAAGCCTTTGTAAAATCACAACACTCTATCACGACACCCTGTAAAGCTTCATGTGCTTTGTAAAGTGTCTCTTTATCACAGATATTTGGCTTTTTATGTTTCCCCATAGGGACGTTGAAATGGCCTTTGCTATTGACACGATAAAGGCCATTGTAGCAGGTTTTATTGAGATAGATAAAGCGTGCGGCTCGCGTTACCGGATCGATAGAAAAAAAATCTTCAGATCGATCCCATGAGCGGATCTCATAGTACAAAGCTTCATTGTGCATTTTCGAAAAATCTTTCAACGTTTCGATAAGCGGTTCGATTCTTTTTTGAACGACTTGAAATGCATTGACCAGTTCACTGTTTCGATCGCTTAAAAAGACTTTTTTCCCTTCAAGGATACCTTGGTTGTATAGTTCAAAAAAAAATGCCCCTCCTCCTAAAAAGGGCTCATGGTATTCACAAAAATCGAGAGGAACCATTTGTGCAAGTTTTTTGGCAATCGTTTTTTTGCCACCAGCCCATTTTACAAACGGCTTCGCTCTACTTCCCATCTACCTTGCAGCTATCTATCGGGACAACAAGCCCTTCATATTTTGTCCCCTCTTTTCCCATGAAAACAAGCGTCCCACTGATAAAATTAAAGCTCTTTTTATTTACTTTTCGCTGTATTCCGAATGTATCTCGGCACTGTAACGTTTTGCTATGAAGATATTCATAATATATCTTGTCGAGATACACTGTTTTTTTATGTTGATAGTAGCTATATCCTGCAATTGCAATCCATCCAACAAGCAAAGCAAAAAGCAAAACATATTTTATACGAGAGGCAAATGTTCCAAAAAAATAGATCACCGCTGCGATAATGGCAAAAATGAGCAGTAAAAAGAGTAAAAAATAGAGTAACGCCATCACTACTCACAAAAGTTTGAATTTTTCATATACCAATCGATTCTTTGTACGATTTGAAAAAGCTTTTTTGAGTACTCTTCCACAAGTGCAATCTTTTGCAAAAAAAGCTCTTCCAAATATTCATGAGCAAGTTCGTTTCTCAAGTTTTTCAATTCAATAAGCTCTTCATAATTTTCTACAAATCCACGTTTTTCTGCTCGTATAACAGAATCGAGCCTTCTTTCAACTGATTCCAATTCGGCAAGATCGAGGCTTCGTAAAAATTTGTTGATCAAAATATCAACGCTTCTTGAAAATCTTGCAGCAAATGTCTCTAATTTTTCGATATTCTCTTCGCTATCGGGAGCAATTCCTTGACAGCGTTGAAAAGATTTTTCCAGCCACTGTATACTTTGTACAAGATTTTTGTAGTATTCACAAAGAAGGTCTTTCATAATTTTATAGCCTCTTTTTGAATGTGGTGTACAAAAGGAGTATCTTTTTTCAACACGATATCAACAGTTCGATCACCCAAACTCAAAAAAAGTTTTGTTTTTATTTTGATAATGTGAGAAAAATCGATTACAGAGCTCTCTATCAAAAGATCAATGTCTCCCCCTTTTTTGGTATCGTCTGTTCTGCTGCCAAAAAGATAGATCTTTGCATCCGGATCAAAAGCATAAACAGCCTCTTTGATCGCTACAATCTCTTCAGGTTTGAGCCTCATCCCAATCCTCTTAGCTGATAGGTGATATCGCCTGCTCCAAATCCGATAACCAATCCCTTTTCAATTGACTCTAATGCCTTTTTATCTTTGATAAGCCAAACGCTTTTTTCATCTTTTTTGATTCTATCGGCAAACAGCGGCGTATACTCCTTGAAAAGATTTTCAAAATCGATCTCCACCGGCTCCTCTCCTGCACTCCATACAGGTAAAATCACAAGTTTCGCCCCTTTATAAAAACAGCGCACAAACTCTTCTAGGTTATCCAAAACCCGTGAATATTTATGGGGCTGCCAAATAATCGTAATATCTTTGATATTTTTGAGTTTTGCATACTCCAACAAAGAAATTAGTGTCGCTTTGATCTCTGTCGGATGATGCGCGTAATCATCAATAACGATAAGATCCTCTCTTTTTTCAACGATATCAAACCGTTTTTTGATACCTTTGTAGTTTTGAAGATTTTTTTTGATCTCATCGAGTCCCAATTCTCGCATGGCAGCCAAGATGGCCAAACTTGCATCGATCGCTATATGCTTTCCAAATCCCCACACCTCAAATGCACCAAAATCTCGTAGTTCAAACCGGATATGAGGCTCATCGTCTTTTAAAAAGTGGGTTATATTTTTGATATCCTGGCTTGGATAGAGTCTGATCGCTTCTATATCCAGTGAAGCCAAAAAGGGATCTTCAGCATTGATCACACGCACCTTTGCCTGCTTTAAAAATGATCGGTACGCATCATAAAACAGCTCCAAATCGTGATTGTAATACTCCATATGTTCTGGTTCCGCATTCGTTACAATGGCACAATATGGGTTGGAGTTCAAAAAGCTGGCATCACTCTCATCAGCTTCAAATACCACCGTCTCGCTTCCGGTGTATCGGACGTTGGAGCCAAACTCTTTGCTCTCAGCCCCGATAATGGCACTTGCTTCATTCAAGATAGAAGCCAAAATGGCGCTAGTGGTACTTTTGCCGTGCGCGCCTGCAACGGCATATACTTTTTTGCCTCCAAGAACAATTGGCAAAGCTTCACGTCTTGGAATTGTTTTGATGCCCAAAGATTTGGCGGCTTGAAGTTCGGGATTTGTGCTTTTCACCGCCGCACTGTAGATCACGACATCGATATCGGAAGTGATATTTTCCCTTTTTTGCGGAACATCAACTGTGATCCCTTCTTCTCGAAGCTTTTGCACCAAGGGTGTCTCACTCATATCTGAACCGCTCACACGATATCCTTCGTGTTGCAAAAACCTGGCAAGGCCACTGAGACCTATCCCTCCGATTCCTATGAAATGGATCTTCATCTTTGCGCCAACTTTTCAATTTTTTTAAGCTCTTCTTCGATCAAGTCACTGTGACAAACCAAAAACTCTTCTGCTTTTTTCGTAAAGGCATCGAAAAAGAAACTCTCTTCATCGACTTTTTTCTGATCTACAAACTCTGCGATAAATCTATCCAAAGACTCCTTTTGAGCAGTCAAGCCAAGGGGCAAAAGCATCGCTTTTTGATATCTGTCCGGCATGATATAGCTTAACACCAAAAAGAGCTCATTCGCTCCTTTATAATCCTTACTGTTCCAACGTTCCAGTGCATGTTCATAGATGGCTCTTGCATTGTAAAAATCATGCTCTTTTGTAAAATCAAATCTCTCTCCAACACTGAGCATCTGTGCAAGATCGTCAAATGCCGTTCGTAAAATCTCCTGATACAGCTCATCGATCTTTTCATCCTCCATATCAAGAGCCAGCATCGTATCAAGAACATCATACAGTTTTACAATGTCATGCTCTTTAAAGGCTTTTTGTCTCTCTTTTTCAAGATTTTCCAAAAACTCTTTATCTGTTTTTAGTCGTGTGAGGTTCGCGTCCATTCACTTCCTTTGTTCAGTTCTATTCCCTTTAAGGCTTCCTGTTCAATAGGCCTTTGAAAATCTGTATGGATAACGATATCAACAGGTTTCATCAGTTTTTCTTCCAAAATGAACTCCGCTTTTACCTTTTTTGATAAAAGCTTGTCTCTCTTTTTGGGAATAACAAAAATATCGATATCTCCTCCCCTTTTCATATCGTTTAGTCTACTTCCAAAGAGATATATTTGCGTTTCTCCAAAAATCTGGTTGACAACTTTTTGAATTGTGTTAATTTCCTGAGCTTTCAATCTCATGATAGTATTTTTCCAACTTTTTCGTTATTTCTGTCAAATAGTCACTGTTTTCGAAAATAAAATTAATAGCTTCTATACGCAGCTCCTCTTCATGAGGATACTCATGAGCCAAAAAATTTCGATATTTTCTTAATTCTATCCAACTATCAACATCTAAAAATTTCTCTTTTTCCAATTCGGCTAAAATCTCAACAAACCTTTTTCCATCAACAGGATATCCACTATATTCCAGGATGTTTCGAAAAATCTTTTCTCCCAAAAGATCTTGCAATTTGGCAAAACGAAAAGCTAAAATATCCAATTTGTCAAGATATTTTTCTTCAAGTTTCAAACTCTTTAAAGGCATCACCTCTTTTAAAACTTTTTTTGCCCTCTGAATTTTTCCTATATGGATATCGGCTTCATAAAAGTAGTGCTTCAATCGTTTTGCAAGCATGCTTTCAACCTATCCAAAGCCTCTTTTGTTTTTGCTTCATCATACACAAGAGCTATGCGAACAAATCCTTTGCCGATACCATTTCTTCCCAAAAATGATCCTGGAAGGACTTTGATATTGTACTCTTTGTACGCTTTTTTTGTAAATTCCAGATCATCTTCGACTTTCAACCAAAGATAAAAAGTCGCTTCTGGAGCATCTATGCCTAATATCTCTTTGGCTATTTTAAAATTTTTCCTATATGCATCCCGAAAATGCACCACATGTGCCTCATCGCTCCAGGCCTTCATAGCTGCCTTTTGCAGCGGCAAAGGCGAAGCACACCCCACATAGGCCCTGTATCTTTTGTAGCCTTGTAAAATTTTCTCATCTCCGGCTATAAATCCGCTTCGAAGTCCCGGAGCACTGCTTCGTTTGGAGATGGAGTTTACAACCAGAATGTTTTCAAAACTCTCATTGCCTACCGCCTGACTTGCCTCAAGCAAAGATGGTGGCGGCACATCGGTGTAGATTTCGCTATAGCACTCATCATTGATCAAGACAAAGTCATACTCCAAAGCAGCTTCCACCCAACGCTTCAACTCCTCCATATCCATCACGGCAGCTGTAGGATTGTTTGGCGAGTTGATGATCACTAGATCAGCCAGTCTCAAACGATCATCAATTTGAGGTTTAAAGCCGTTTTGTTCGGTGAGATCAAGATAGAACACTTTCGCGCCACTGGCAATCGCCGCCCCTTCATAGATCTGATAGAAAGGATTGGTAAAAGCCATGACAGGAGCCTCTTTTGTGGCAAGCAGAAACTGAGGAAAATTAAACAGAACCTCTCGTGTCCCAAAAGTGAGTATCAGCTGCTCTGGCTTTAAAGAGACATTGAATCTCTTTTGCACAAATCCTCGCACCGCTTCGTGAAGCTCCTCTTCTCCCGCTGTTTTTGGATATTTGTTGAGTAAATGGACATTGTTGCAAAGTTCATCTTGGATACATTTTGGCGTTTCGAACTGAGGCTCGCCAATGGTTAGTGTCAAAGGTGCAAACTCCTCATTTGGCTGGATACCCTTTAAGAGCTCATTCAGCTTTTCAAAAGGATATTTTTCAAACTGCATTACGCGCCTTTAGACATCTTTGTATATCGTTATCAAAACTAAACACTTTATACCCTTTTATATTTGATTTGACACATAGCATAGCATCGATAAAATCGATATTCCTCTCTTTTAAGATATGCAGTGCCTCAATGAAAGCCAATTTATCTTCCAAAATAACATTACGTAACGTTACAATAGTTAAAAGTCTTTTGATTATCTCATCTTTTTTCATTTCATAGACCTTTTGCAAAACAAACCAGCTTTCCAGTAAAACACCTTCGGAGATAACAGCTTGTATTTCAAAGTTTGCCACTTTCTCGAAAAATGAGAAAGCTTCACGAAACATTTCTTCGTTATCTTGGGTAAAAAGTCTTACGAGTACGTTCGTATCAACCAGATATACCATATTTTTCCCGCAAAAATTCGGTATACGCCTCTTCAAATGCTTTATCGACATCTTTTATATGAATATTTTTTATATCAGGTTTTTCTTTGAAAATCTCAAGTTTTTCGACTTCGCTCTCTTCTTTAATCGGCTCGATAATCGCCACTTTTTTGTTTGTCCGTTTATCGATGACAATAAGTGGCTCCTTGAGTGTTTTCAATAGCGAAATGTTTCGTTGCAATTCACCTATTGAGATCACCATGCCATATCCTTTTTATATATATTGTAACATAATATATATAGATCAAACCGGCATGGCAAATTTACTGATCTGATACTCACCCTCTTCATCAAAGAAAAGATAGTATAAAAGATCCTTTTTCACCGGCAACTCAGCTAAGTATCGCAAAGCGAGATTTGCTTCAAGACTTGCCACATGCATCACGATAGGCGCTGCGATCCCGCCTGGCTTTCTATCTGTGATGGTAAAGGTTTTAAAACTTGTTTTGTCCATGAAACAGACTTGCCCGTGAAACTCTTCCACACTGGCATAGATCCAGGGAGTCTGTTTTTCTTTTGCGTACTCGTCGATTTTTGCACGTACCGGAAGATTGTCCGTAGCATCGAGAATCAAATCGACTTGAATATCACGTTTTGCAAATTCGTCAAAACTCTCCACAAAGCTTTCCACCTCAACATAGGGACATCGATCTTCGATGACGCAGGCATTCACTTCTGCTTTGTTTTTTCCCTCATCTTGCACTTTGAAGGTAATCTGCCTGTGGATATTGTGTACGCTGACGTGATCAAAATCCACAAGATAGATTTTCCCTATACCCGTTGCCCCAAGTGCCAGTGCGAGGCTGCTTCCAAGACCACCACATCCGATAATCGCCACACTCTTTTTTTGCAGCAGTTTTTGTCTCTCTTCTCCCCAAAGCTTTACCTGTCTTGCAAAATAGTCCATCATAACGCGCTCCTCTTTTGTAGTGCAGATCGAAACCCCCACATTTTTCTCGCCTCTTTGATTTTTGGCTTTTGGATATGTTCTATGAGAAGTTCCTCATTCTCACCAAGTTCAACCGAAAGATTTCCTTCAGGATCGAAGCTGACGCTTCCCCCGTAAAATCGCCAACGATTACTCTTTTCATCTTTGTATTCACCGATTCTGTTGACACGTATCACATAGCAGTGATTGGTAAAAGCCCGCATTTTCAGAAGATTGTTCCAGCGCTCTTTTGATTCGAATGTAGAGATAGAAGGAACTATCACCGCATCCACACCTCTTTTCATAAACTCTTGCCAAAATCTATCAAAATGAACTTCGAACCCAGGCAATACAGCTATCTTTATCTCATCAATTCGTACAACCGGAGCATTTTGTAATATCTCTTTCTCATTTGCAAAAAACACCTCTTCGTTCCAGTGAGGATAATTGATCAATATTTGCTGGTTATAGTATTGCATTCGTTCTGGACGTACGATGGCAACACTCTTTTTTATACCTTCTTTGTCCACACGTACGATTGGAGCTACGATCGTCATATCATACGTTTTGGCAAACTGTTTGAGATGCTCCAGCTGGGTCTTTGACTGCTGCTGGATCATCGATTTGGGAATAGAGCGCAACTCATGGAAAAAGGGATTGAGGACATATTCTGGCAACGCAAGAAGACGAACCCCATTCTCTTTGGCGATACGCATATAGAAATCGAGCCTGTTTGGACTCATCCCTACAGAGGCTATCTGCAAAGCCGCAATATTCATTGACGCTCTTCTTGCTGAATGATTTCGATCTGCACTTTTGCTTCTTCCAAAAGTTTCTGGGCATCTTGAAGCAGTTTCATCCCCTCTTTATACAGCTCTACACTTTTAGCCAAAGGTATATCTTGCTTCATCAACTCATCTAAAATTGTTTTCGCTTTTTTAAGTTTCTCTTCAAAACTTTCATTCATCTTTTATCCTCTATCACATCATTGATATATTCGTTAAACTTATCTAATTCTACCAAAAAAGCGTCATGTCCGTAATCACTTTTGACTTCGTAATATTCGCTGAGATCTTCTTTTCCGATTTGTCGCATTTTTTGATCGATATACTCCATCTCTTCGGGTAAAAAGAGCATATCCTTTTCGAAGCCGATCAGATAGAGCTTTGACTTGACTCGCATCAAAGCCTCTTCCAGACTCTCATAGCCTGTTGAGAGATCAAAGAGATTGATCGCTTTTGTGATATACAGATAACTCAACGGATCAAACCACTTACTGAAATTGTATCCGTTGTATTCAAGGTAGCGCTCCACTTGAAAATGTCCAAACAGCTCATAAAGTCCTTCATTTGGCACGTAATCTCGTCCAAATTTTCTATCCATCGAGTAATGACTCAAAAAACTGATATGCCCGGCCATTCGACCAACAGCGAGTCCGGTAAGTCCCTTTTCTTTCAAATCTTTCGGATCATAATTGCCCTTTTTGAAATCGGGATCTTTGATGATCGCCTCTTTTGCAATCTCGTTAAAGGCAATCACCCAGGGTCTTGTGGCATATGTGGCGGCAAGAGCAACGATCTTTTTGGCAAATCCCGGAAAATCCACAGCAAAACGTAGAGCCTGCATCCCACCCATACTGCCGCCTACGACGGCATGGACTCTGTCGATTCCAAGTTTTGCAAAAAGGATCTTCTGGGCTTTGACCATATCCTTGATGGTGATGACCGGAAATTTGAACCGGTAGGGTTCATCGCTTGGATACATCGGGCTCATGGGACCGGTGGAACCAAAGCAGCTGCCTATGGTATTGGTACAGATGACAAACCATTTTTTGGTATCGATCGCTTTTCCATCCCCTATGAGTCCGTCCCACCAGCCGGGCTTTCTGTCTCCCTCGTATCGACCCGCTGCATGGTGCGAACCACTGAGCGCATGGCAGATGACGATAACATTGGATCTGTCTTCGTTGAGTTCTCCGTATGTTTCATAGATGATCTCGTAAGGCTCTAATATACGTCCGCTTTCAAGATATAAAGGATTTGTGAATTTAGCGGTTTTGGTAACTATTTCCAATTGCTGCACCCTGTCCTAAAAATTGGAATCATTATACTTAAAGTTGCGTTGAAAAGAGCTAAAATGGATATAATAGAGCAAATTTTTGTAAGGAATTTTTATGATCCAAGAGATGATACAGCATAATATCTGGTTCATCAGCACTATTATTTTGGGTATTGTCATTTTGTCAAAAACCATCGCTAAAAAAACCTCGACAGTTGATGTACTTTGGCTGATTATTTTTGGTGCTCTGTTTGCAAATTTAGGAATCATTCCACAGCAGCACGGAGTTTTGGAGTATATCGGTGAATGGGGCATCGTATTTATCATGTTCGCTCTCGGATTTGATGAGGATCTGGACCATTTCAAAGAGGGACTCAAAAGAAGTTTGGGCATTGCGATTATAGGGGCGATTTTTCCATTTTTAGCCGGGTTTTTGAGTGCAAAGATGTTTGGCTACAACGACTCCGTCGCACTGTTGTGGGGTCTAACCATGACCGCAACGGCAGTGAGTCTAACAATGGTGAGCCTGAAAGAAAAGAATATGCACAAATCAACTGCCGCTACCGGTATTATGACAGCTGCCGTGGTTGATGATGTGCTTTCACTCATCGGTGTTGCCATCATCATCCCTTTGGCACTTGCTGCCACGAAGTCCGGAGGAAGTCTGGAGATCGACTTTGAAAATATCGGTTGGATCACCATCAAAGTCATCCTCTTTTTTGCCATAGCTCTTATTATAGGACTTTTTGCATTTCCTGAAAAAGTCCCCAAAAAACTTCCAAAAAACGCCACACTTTTACAAAGATTGGACTACCATATGACAAAGCTGTTTGTACCTGTCAGCATCAAAAAGCTTTTAATCATGTATGGGGGCGAGTTTACGCCGCTCATCATGGTCTTTGTGGCGATGGGAATGGGTGCGATAGCCGATCTTTTTGGTTTTCATCCAGCAATCGGCGCATATATCGCGGGACTTTTTATGAAAAAAGAGTACTTTTTGTTTGAGCGGGCGCCAAGACCGGATAAGATTTTTAAAGAGTCAAAATTTGTAATGGATCATATCGCGTTTACCATTTTTGGACCGATCTTTTTTGTCAATCTTGGAAGCAAAATCATATTTGACTTTGATATTTTGGACTCGATCTGGTGGCAGGTTCTGGTCCTTTTTGGTCTTGTATTTGTTTTTCAGATCCTCTCAGCTGCATTTGCTGCAAAATTTACCGGTGGATACAGATGGCACGAATCGGTTATGATAGGGTTGGGAATGCTTGGACGAGCAGAACTTGCCTTTATCGTTATCAATATCGCCTATACAGAAAACAAAATTTTCGATGATGCACAGTTTCAAACGCTTATCTTTGCTACTTTTTTGCTCAATATCTCGGTACCCCTCGTGATCAACTGGTGGAAACCCTACTATGAAGGGGAGAAGGAGTTGAGACTTTTTGGTGTTAAACTTTCCAGGTGAAATTGGTTATTGGTATATTAGTAATTGGTAATTAGGAAATAGGAATTTGTAAAGAGTGTTTGAGCTTTTCAAAGGGCGCACAGCCCTTTATGATAACGCCTGATTCAGATCCTCGATCAAATCTTGGGTCGCTTCTAAGCCTATACTTAATCGAATGAGCCCTTCACTTACTCCCGCAGCCGCAAGCTCTTCTGCACTCAACTGCTGATGGGTCGTGGATGCCGGATGGGTAATGATCGATTTGCTATCGCCGATATTGACGACCCTGCTAAAGATCTTCACGCTGTCAGCTATCTTTTTTGCCTCGTCAAAACTTCCCACTTCAAAACTCAAAAGTCCGCTGGCACCACCTCTGAGATACTTTTTGGCATTTTCATAGTTTTTATCTCCTTCCAGGAGTGGATAGTTGACCTTTTTCACTTTTGGATGTTTTTGAAGCCATTTGGCTATTTCCACAGCGCTTTGGCTGTGCTGTTTGACTCTTAGACTCAGATGCTCAAGTCCCTGGATAAAGAGCCAACTGTTAAAAGGACTTGGCGCTGAACCCATATCCCGAAGCAGACTGAGTCTGGCTCTCAATATAAACGGAGGAAAAGGGGTATCGGTATAGATAAGACCGTGATAGCTCGTATCCGGTTCGTTGAAATGGGTATATCTTGGATTGTTTTTGATTTTTTCTTTTGCACTCTCTCCTTCCACGATGATACCGCCAAGAGCCAGTCCCTGGCCTGTTGTATATTTGCTGGTACTGTGCACCACTACGTCCACGCCATACGCTATAGGGTTACATAGTATCGGCGTAGCAACAGTATTGTCCACTATGGTGATGATATCGTGTTTATTGGCGATCTGTACAATCTTTTCAAAATCCGGTACATCGATACTTGGATTTGTAATGCTTTCAAAAAAGATCGCTTTCGTTTTTTCGTCGATCAGTTTTTCTATCTGCTGTGGCTCATGAACATCAAACATTCTCGCTTCAATTCCTAGACGCTTGAGCGTATGGGTAAAAAGCGTTACCGTTCCGCCATAGAGCTGATGGGCTGCAATAATATTGTCTCCCGCTTCGCAAAGATTGAGTACACTGTAGTTGATGGCTGCCATTCCACTGGAAGTCGCCAATGCCGCTACGCCCCCCTCCAGTTCGGCGAAACGCTTTTCAAAGACATCGGTGGTCGGATTGCCGATACGTGTATAGATATTTCCAAGCTCTTTGAGTGCAAAAAGATTGGCCGCATGTTCTGCACTGTCAAAGGCATAGGCAGTGGTCATATAGATAGGAACGGCCATCGTCTGTTGTTCATCCTTTTCATATCCTGCGTGCAGCGCTATCGTCTCTTTTTTCATCCTGTTTCCTTTATGGCATTTGTAAAATCATCTATAACTGCTTCGGGGTGCTCCAGTCCTATGGAAACTCTCACAAATCCATCGCTTACACCCAAAAATTTTCTCTCTTCTTCACTAAAATCTCGATAGATCGTACTTGCCATGTGAAGGGCCAGTGTCCGGCTATCGCCAAGATTTGCCGTGATAAAGGGAAGTTTTGCTTTTTGTAAAAAGGCAAAGGCTCTCTCTTTGCTTCCAAAATCAAGCCCCAACATCTGTCCACAAGAGTATGGAAAATAGCGCTCATATTTTGGATCGTTGCTTACTGCTGGATGGATTACTTTTACATAACTTTGAAGTGCCAACGCTACTTCCTTCGCACTTTGACTCACTCTTTGAACACGCCATGCAAGGGTTTCGAGTCCAAGCATAGTCAGGTAGCTTTCATAAGCATCTTGACTCATACCGAAATCTCTCAAGGCTCTTTTTTTCATCATCCCCATATAGGCTTTGTCACCAAGTTTTTCAACAAACTTTTCCATAAAAGGATAGTTCTTTACCAACTCCTCTCGAACACTTCGAAACACCACGGCTCCCCCAAGTGCCTGGGAAAATCCTGCGATGATTTTTGTGGTGGAGTAAAGAACCAGATCGGCTCCGTACTCAAAAGGATTGAAGAGTAAAGGTGTTAAAGTATTGTCTACCACATACAAAATATTATGCTCTTTTGCCAACATTCCAAGCGCTTCAAAATCGACGATCTGCATATTGGGATTGCCGATACTTTCGCAATAGATCATCTTCGTCTTTGAAGAAATCTTTGGCAGTTCATCGGCCCTGTAGAACCTTGCCTTGATACCAAGTCTTGCAGCGGTCTCTTTAAAAAAGGCGTAACTTCCTCCAAAAAGCCCCCCAATGCAAGCAACTTCATCGCCGGACTCCAGCATCGAGGTCACAGTCATCGCGATAGCCCCCATACCACTTGCCGTGACCACCGCTCCCTCGGCTTCATCCATCATTGCTAAAATGCTTTCGAGTTTTGCATTGGTCGGATTTCCCATCCTAGCATACAGCGGTTTTGGAAGATCTCCGCTAAAGATAGCTTCCCCGTTTTGAGGCGAACCGTAGGCAAAAGAGGCTGATCCTACAATCGGAGGCGATATCGCTCCCTCTTTTGAACCGATCATCTGCACGACAGCGGTCTGGAAACGTTCAAACTTATCCATAACAATTTCCTATATTGAATTGGAGCAATTATAGCAAGAAAAAGATTGGCAAAGCCAATCTTATACGTGGTAGTTGGGAGCCTCTTTCGTGATTGTTACATCATGTACATGGGACTCTTTGAGCCCGGCACTTGTAATCTCTACAAATTCCGCTCTTTCTTGGAAGGTTGGAATATCTTTTGCGCCAAGATATCCCATGGAGCTTCTTAGACCTCCGATGAGTTGATGAACTACATTGGCTATCTTTCCTCTGTAAGGCACCATTCCCTCAATTCCTTCGGGCACAAGTTTGTCCGCAGCGGTTCCTTCTTGAAAATATCGATCGGTACTTCCTTTTGTCATCGCACCGATACTTCCCATGCCCCGGTATGTTTTGTATTGACGCCCCTGATACATGACCACTTCGCCTGGACTCTCTTCCGTTCCTGCAAGCAAGCTCCCTATCATCACACTGCTTGCCCCTACCGCCAAAGCCTTCGCCACATCACCAGAGTATTTGATACCGCCGTCTGCGATGATAGGTACACCATACTCTTTTGCCACCTGGGCACAGGTATCGATTGCAGTGATTTGCGGTACGCCCACACCTGCAACGATTCTTGTGGTACAGATACTTCCTGGTCCTATCCCTACTTTTACCGCATCGGCTCCAGCTTTGATCAAATCCTCTGTCGCTTCAGGTGTCGCTACGTTACCGGCCACTACATCGATATCGAGCTCATCTTTGATCGCTTTGAGAGTATCGATGATTCCTTGAGAGTGTCCATGGGCACTGTCAAGAACCAAAACATCGACACCTGCTTCTACCAAGGCACGTGCACGATCGAGTTGGTTAACACCTATTGCAGCTCCCACACGAAGTCTTCCATACTCATCTTTATTGGCGTTTGGATACTCGATCTTTTTCTTGATATCTTTGATTGTCACAAGTCCTTTGAGTCTTCCCTCTGCATCGATGATAGGCAGTTTTTCGATTTTGTGTTCATTCATCTTTTCTGCGGCTTCTTCCAATGTAATGCCAGGTTTTGCGGTCACAAGCGGCATCTTCGTCATCACTTCCGAGACTTTTTTACTGAAATCTTTTTCAAACCGAAGATCTCTGTTTGTCAAAATCCCAAGGAGATGCATATCTTCATCCACAACAGGCACGCCGCTGATGCGGTATTCGCTCATGATCTTTTCGGCTTCGCCGATGGTAGCATCCGGATGGATGAAAATCGGATCCATGATCACACCGCTCTCACTCTTTTTGACCCTCTTGATCTCTGCAACCTGGGAAGCGATATCCATATTTTTATGGATAATTCCTATACCGCCAAGCCGTGCCATGGCAATAGCAGCTCTATGTTCAGTCACTGTATCCATGGCGGCTGATACTAAAGGGATGTTCAATGGTACATTTCTTGTGAGCATCGTTTTAACACTGACCTCTTTCGGAAGCACTTGGGAGTGTTTCGGTACCAAAAGGACATCTTCAAAAGTTAGGGCTTTTCCACGTAGTTTCATTCTCTTCTCCTCTATTTCAAAGCGTTTTCAAGGCTCATCGCCCCATCAAAAACTGTCTGCTCATCGAAAGCTTTTCCAATAAGCTGCAGTCCCACAGGAAGTCCTTCATGCTCATCCACTGGCAATGAAATGGCCGGTAATCCTGCCAGATTGACCCCTATTGTGTATACATCGCTTAGGTACATTTCAAGTGGCGTCTTCATAGCACCAAACTCAAATGCTACATCGGGAGCCACAGGACTCAAAATGAGATCCACCTTTTCGAAAACTTTATTGTATTCATCCTTGATGATATGACGCGCTTTTTGCGCTTTGATATAGTATGCATCGTAGTATCCGCTGGAAAGAACAAAGGTTCCAAGCAATATTCTTCTTTTTACCTCTTCGCCAAATCCTTCACTTCTTGTTTTGAGGTACATCTCCTTGAGATTTTTGGCTTCAGCCCTGTAGCCATAGCGTACGCCATCGTATCGGCTCAAGTTGGTGCTCGCTTCTGCCATGGCAGTTATATAGTAAGAAGCGATATCATATTTTGCATCCATCAAAGAAATTTCAATAATCTCATGTCCCTCTTGCTTCAACGCTTCAATCGCCTTGTCGTACGCCTTTTGAATAGCACCGCTCGCATCTTTGACATAATTTGGAACAACGCCTATTTTTAGTTTTCTTTTTGGGTCTGGTACCACCGGTTTGCATTCAATCCTTGCACTGGTGCTATCTTTGGCATCGGACCCAGCGATAATGTTGTATAAAATCGCAGCATCTTCCACATTCTGCGTCATGGGACCGATTTGATCGAGGCTGCTTCCGTATGCTGCAAGTCCGTATCGGCTTACTCTTCCATAAGTGGGTTTCATCCCTACAACCCCGCAAAATGCCGCAGGCTGACGGATACTTCCCCCGGTATCGCTTCCAAGAGCCGCTATGGCGATTCCTGCTGCAACTGCAGCTGCACTTCCTCCACTGCTTCCACCGGGCACCCTGCTGGTATCCTTTGGATTGAGCGTCTTTCCATAGCAGCTGGTCTCCGTGGTACTTCCCATGGCAAACTCGTCCATATTGGTTCGCCCAAAAGGAGCAAGACCATTCGCACGCAGTTTCTGTATAACGGTCGCATCATAAGGCGCGATATAGCCTTTTAAAATCTTACTGGCACAGGTCACTTCCCATCCATCTACCTGGATATTGTCCTTGATAGCGACAGGCACACCCTCACCGCTCTCGTCAAGAGCGACATACGCGTTGATCTCACTTTGCTCCTGTGCTCTTTTTTTAAGTTCATCTTTTATTTCTTGCAACTCACCTTTCGGTTTTGATAGAGCCTCTTTGAGTGTTATCAATCTTTTCTCCTTGCTTTTTGTATCATTATTATACCCGTTGCGGTCAATAGAATGAAAAAGAGTATCGCTATAACGATAGCGCTATCAGGAACCGGCTTGCTCAAGTCCATCGACTACCTTTTGACATCTCTCGCAAAGCGCACCCTCTTCTTTGGCTTTATACTTCCAGCATCTTGGGCATTTATGCAAAATAGCTTCTTTGATGATGAATTGATCCCCTTCTACTTTGAAATCGCCAAGCTCTTTGGAACCAATCTCTTCTTCAACGCCACTCACAATAAACCAATCTTCTCGCTCCGTTGCATCCAACGCAAGTACTTTTGACGAAGTGGTTTCAATGACAAGCTCCAAAGAGGATTTGATGATTTTCTTTTTTTTGAGTTGATCTACGATTTCGTTGAACTTGCTTCTCGCTTCGATCATATAAACTTCATCAAAATCACTTTGGATCTCAGGCAGCGGCTCTATGGCAAAATCAAAAATATCTTCTGCATCGTTTCGAAGGACACTCGGTGCATGTTCCACAATCTCATCGGCTGTATAGGTCAGAACCGGCGCAATGAGTCCGAGCATGCTTTTTGCGATGAGTGCCATGGCGCTCTGGCTCGCTCTTCGATGCGAATCGTTCAGGGCATCACAATAGAGTCTGTCTTTGCACACATCAAGATAGATTCCGCTAAATTCGTTGACGATAAAGTTATTGAGAGCGGAGAATCCTTTGGCAAATTGATAGTTTTTGAACTGCTTCTCCACCTCTTCAAAAACCGATTTCGCTTTTGCCAATATCCAGCGATCCAGTACTCCAAAATCGCTTTGGATGGTTTCTAGGTCATTGATGTTTGCCAGCATGAAACGGAAAGTGTTTCTCAGTTTTCTATACTGCTCGGCAATCTGTTTCAAGATATTGTCACTGATTTTCAGATCGCTTTGATAGTCGCTCATGGCAACCCAAAGGCGTAAAATCTCTACACCATACTTTTTGGCGACATCCATAGGCGCTACCACATTGCCTTTGGATTTGCTCATCTTCTCACCCTTCTCATCCACCGTAAAGCCGTGGGTGAGAATCGCTTTGAATGGTGCTCGTTTTTCGATGGCGCCACTGACCAGCAAAGAGCTTTGGAACCATCCTCTATGCTGATCGCTTCCTTCCAGGTATAGATCTGCTGGATAATTACCCGCATCATAGCGTCTGCTTTTAAGCACCGCATACCAGGTTGAACCACTGTCAAACCAGACATCGAGGATATCCATCACTTTTTCAAGATCATTTGGATCGTACCCGCTTCCTGGATACAAAAGCTCTTCAACACTCAGACTGTACCAGGCGTCTGTCCCCATTCGCTCAAAAATCATGGCAATATAGTTCAAAACCTTCTCGTCATAAATCACTTCGCCCGTTTTTTTGTTTCTAAAAAAGGCGATCGGTACACCCCAGTCTCTTTGTCTTGAGATACACCAGTCGGGTCTGTTTTCGATCATGCTTTTTAGACGGTTTCTCCCCCATTCCGGATAAAAAGTGGTCTTTTCCACCTCTTCCAAAGCGATCTGGCGCAGCGTCTTTTGCAGATCTTTTGGCGCTTTGTCCACAGCGATAAACCACTGTTTTGTTGCACGGAAAATGATCGGTTTGTGGGTTCGCCAACAGTGTGGATAGGAGTGTTTGATATCCTCTTTTTTCAAAAGCGCATCGCCCAACAGTTCGCAAATTTTGTCATTTGCTTCAAAAACGTTCATACCGACAAACTCTTCAGGCAACAGCTTCTCTCGAACAATCGTCTCGTCATAGCGCCCCGCATCATCCACCGGCATCAGTACCTCAAGATCGTACTTCAGCCCTACTCTATAATCGTCTTCTCCATGTCCGGGAGCCGTATGGACCGCGCCTGTACCACTCTCGGTCGTGACATGCTCACCAAGTACGATGCGGCTTCTTCTGCCATTTAAAGGATTGATTGCGTGAAGATTTTCTAGATCTTTTGGCGAGATACTCTTTTCAACATCGCCTTTGACGATACCTTTTTCTTTGAGTTCATCAAGTAAGTCTGCCGCTACGACATAGCCGTCACTTGTCAAAACATACTCGATATCAGGATTGAGAGCGATTCCCGTATTGGCAGGAAGCGTCCATGGAGTGGTGGTCCAGATGATAATACTTGCCTCTTTGCCTATCTTTTGAACAGCTTCTTTATCCAGTTTGAAAGCCACATAAATGGAAGGTGAAACTTTGTCTTCATACTCCACTTCCGCTTCAGCGAGTGCCGTTTTTGCAGCCCAACTCCAATATACCGGTTTGCTTCGTTCAACCAAAAGCCCCTCTTTTGCGATTTCACAAAGGGCTCGGTAGATATCGGCTTCAAAGGCGTAGTCCATCGTCAGATAGGGCTTTTCCCAATCAGCTATGACACCAAGGTTCTTGAACTCCTCTTTTTGAATACCCACAAACTTTGCAGCGTGTTCCCGGCAAAGTTCTCGAATCTTTGTTTTTGGAAGCTGCTCTTTTTTTGCAGTTCCAAGCTTCTTTTCCACCTGCTGCTCAATCGGCAGACCATGACAGTCCCATCCGGGAGTAAAGCGGACCGCTTTGCCTTCAAAATAGTTAAATTTTACGATGATATCTTTTAAGATTTTGTTGAGGGCGTGACCGATGTGGATGTGTCCGTTGGCATAAGGTGGACCATCATGAAGCGTGAAAAGCTCTTTGCCTTCACGGCTCTTTTTCATCTTTTCATACACATCTTTTTCAAACCATTTCGCAAACCGTTTTGGCTCGTTTTGAGGGAGATTGCCCCGCATCGGGAATGTGGTTTTGGGTAAAAGCAGCGTCTCTTTATAATCCATGAACCCTCTTTTATTCAATTTTTGGTTAATATTGTATAAAAAATGTGGTTAAAAGCTTCTGAATATTTGCTATAATCATTGAAACAGCAAGGAACGCCCATGAAAAACGCGATTCTTTTTATCGGTCAAGACTTTTTGATCAACGATGCCTTCGTTGCCTCTATCGAAAGAACGATGCACAAACGATTTGTCAATATCCATGCCAAGGAATTCTTTCACGACAAAGACAAAGATCTTATATTACATGTTACGAAAACGATCGAAGATTTTGACAACATTCTAATAGCTACAACTCATGAAAGTTTCTCAATAGTGAGCAAGATCTTATCAACGCTTTATGAAGACAATCTTGTTGCCAAAGAAGGAATGCTCGTCCCATCAAGAGTTTCTGAGATTGAAAAAGATAGCTACATTCTCCATACTCAAGAAAAGCAGATCAATGTCATAAAAGTAGAGGTGTGCGAAAAAGTACCAAACATTCTACTGGAAAGCAAGATCGAATCGGCTATTTTGCATATTTTCGATCTTGAATTTGAAGAGTTTATTGAAAAGCTCTCGCCGCTTGCAAGAACATTCGAAATAGAGATACAAACAACCAAACTGACACACAATCTATACAAAATTCTTGCTATCAACAAAAAATTTGGCGATCTGGCAATGTTTGTACAAAACGCAAAGCTCCTTTTCCCAAACAATATGATCATTGCACAAAATCTGTTTGAGTATCTTATAGACCGATTCACTATCGCCCATAAAAAGATCACATTTGCCGAAAGTTGCACAGGAGGACTTCTCGCTTCGATGCTTACGAAAATTCCGGGTGCTTCCAATATATTTGATGGATCGCTGGTGACTTATGCAAATGAGATAAAGCATGCTTGGCTTGGCGTACGAAACGAAACGCTGATGAAATATGGAGCAGTCAGCCATGAAACGGTAGAAGAGATGATTGAAGGTGCTCTGAAAAGTAGTGGAAGCGACTATGCTATCGCCATCAGTGGGATCGCAGGCCCGGGTGGCGGCACTAACGAGAAACCTGTAGGAACGGTTTTTGTAGGTTGTGGAGATTCCAACCAATCCATTATCCACAAAATGCACTTTCAAGGGGATCGTAACTATATCCAGTACCAAGCGGCAATGTATGGTGTGAAACTGCTTTTTGAAATAGCTTCTGACGAACTTTTTTGAAAACTCTTGACAAGCAAAAAAATTTTGCTTATAATTTCACCCACATTCGTTGAGGGAAACAACCGAGAAAGCCCGAAGCGAAGGAAGTTTTGACCCGTTAGCTCAGCTGGTAGAGCAACTCCCTTTTAAGGAGTGGGCCGTTGGTTCGAATCCAACACGGGTCACCACTTCAGACCCCTTCATCTAGTGGCCAAGGATGCCACCCTTTCACGGTGGTCACAGGGGTTCAAATCCCCTAGGGGTCGCCATTTGATGGTCGCTTAGCTCAGTTGGTAGAGCGCTTGCCTTACAAGCAAGTGGTCAGTGGTTCGAGTCCACTAGCGACCACCATTTGGAGCCGTAGTTCAGTTGGTTAGAATGCCGGCCTGTCACGCCGGAGGTCGCGGGTTCGAGTCCCGTCGGCTCCGCCATCATCTACTGGTCAATCTCCCACAAAAACCACAATCGAAAAATATAGCCCTTCTTAGAACTTTTTTAGAACGTTTTTGTATTACAATTTTTCCAATTCCATCTAAGGATTGTAATGCAAGAAGATATGCCTATATATATGATTGAATCGACACAGGAACTACAAAGAGAACAAATAGGGAAATTTTTCTTTACGCATAACGATTTTGCACCCATTCAACTCCATGAACAACACAATAGATACGCCATATGGAAAGTACTTCCACACTTCAATGCAAAATTTTTAAACCAAAATGTATCCGGAACAGTCGTTATAGAGGTAAAACCAACGATTGCGTTCTCTTTTACTGCCAATATCGAAATGGTTTGGGAATTTAGCGATATACGCTATATCCGTCTGCCGCACACAAATGCTATCGAATATATGTATCATAGAAAAACTCCTAGAGTATTTCTTGGCTCGAAAGGACTTTTGAAAATTTTGTCTCAAGATGGTGTTCATCCCATGTACATTGTAGATATCATCGATATTTCACAAGGGGGTGCGAAAATAAAGATTGATGAATACATTGACAAAAAAAGTGTCTCTCTTTCGTTTCGGATATCAGAGAAAAAAGTTTTGTTTACAGGTGCTATTGTAGGTAGTGAGATAATAAACGATCATAGGTACTACAATATCAAATTTGAAGATATGGAACAAGAGGACAAACTACTTTTAGGAAAATATATTGATACCCAACTGAAACTCAATTCACAAAGTAGTTTATCCTATTGGGGCTTTTTTTATGAAACACCGAATAGTCATGGTATACTCTGAAATAAATCAATATAATTTTATATAATGAATTTCAACAAATTTAACAAAAAAGGATGACGCAATGCCTTCGTATCAATCACTTCTTTCTTTGCAAAATTCACAAAAATTGCCAATAGGAACAAAAGCAAATTATACATTGACTCAGGCCATAAGATTCCAATCGTGTTTCATGCGATAGAAGAAACATATGAATTGTGGAAAGTTCCGCCACATAAATACATTAAAAAAATTCACAAAGATGGTATGGCTAAAATTCTCATTCCTCTTTCACCTCTATCCTGCATTACAATTTCCGTGTCGATTGAACAGATTTTTACTTTCGGGAAAGAAACAGTTTTAAAAATCCCACACTCCACACAAATCGAATTTTTATCAAAAAGAAAATATCCCAGAATCGAAGTAGCCATCAAGGCTCTTTTAAGAACAATGGAAACAAAACCATCGGTGGTCCATTCCGTTAGAATATTGGACCTATCTGAACATGGTATGAAAATAGCTCTTAACGACTGTGTCTTAGATAGCGCCCATCCTATCTATATGCGTTTTCAGATCGATCATTCCACAATAGAACTGGAAGGAGAAATAGTAGGTGTCCATAAAGAAGAGGATGGATGCTATTACAATATCAAAATATCTAAAATCGATGAAAAAGCCCAATTTTTAATCAATAAATAATAAATATATCCAAACGCATATCAATAAAGAGATCGATTCTATAGCGAAGTAGATCTTTTCATCCTCTTTTTAAAAATTTTTGCAATATGAATGCATGGTCAAAAACGAGTCTATCCCAAGGAATATCCTCGACTTTGATAATATGGGCTTCTTTTGCGTCATCCCCACCTTTTGGGCTTCCTTGTGCGATACAATCAAAGGTAATAGATACGGTGTGAAACCTCGGATCTCTCAATGGATCGCTAAAAACGTGAAAGAGCCTGGGACTTTCCACATCCAATCCGGTTTCCTCTTTCATTTCGCGGCGTAATGCATCCTCTACCTTCTCTCCAATTTCGACAAAACCGCCAGGCAATGCAAATCCTTTCGGATCATTTTTTCTCTCAATAAGCACGATGCCTTTAAATTCATTTCCTTCAAATATCTTTATGATTCCATCCACCGCCACATAGGGCGTTTTGGGTTGAAACGGGTAGCTATACTTAACGTTTGAGGAGTTTTCTAAGCTCATCCAGGCTCCTTGTGTTGATAATATCCTCTTTTTCACACCAACCTCTTCTTGCCTGATTGACACCATATTGCATGTAAAAGAGGGAGTAGATATTGTGAGAATCTGTATTGATTGACATTTTCACGCCCAGCTCTTTTGCCATTTTGGCATGAATGTCATTGAGATCCAAGCGATCGGGCTGCGCATTGATCTCCATGTGGATACCATTTTGTTTGGCCCGCTCCAGAATCTTGGTCATATCAACTGCTATAGGCTCTCGCATATTGATCATTCTTCCTGTTGGATGGGCGATGATATTAACGTAAGGGTTGTCCATCGCTTTTAAAATTCTATCCGTCTGTTTTTTTTGTTCAAGATTGAATTTATAATGCACAGCAGCCAACACCACATCCATCTGTGCCAAAACCTCGTCACTCATATCAAGCGAGCCATCTTCCAAAATATCGACTTCCATTCCTTTTAAAATGGTAATTCCATCGATCTTTTCATTAACTCTATCGATCTCTTCAAACTCTTTGAGCGCCCTCTTCTCATCCAGCCCTTTCGCTACAGTAAGCCGTTTGGAATGATCTGTAATAGCGATATACTCATATCCCATCTCTTTCGCCGCTTTTGCCATATCCTCGATGGTATGTTTTCCGTCACTATAGACGGTATGCATGTGAAGATCCCCTTTGATATCGCTAAGCTCCACAAGCTTTGGGAGCCTCCCAGCTTTACAAGCCTCGATCTCCCCTCTGTTTTCCCTCAATTCCGGTTCGATATAGCAAAGTCCTACCGCTTGATAGACCTCCTCTTCCGTTTTTCCGGCAATGCGTTCGTTTCCTTTGAAAACACCGTACTCATTTACCTTCAGACCGAGTTCTATCGCAATTTTTCGCACTTCGATGTTATGCGCTTTCGAACCTGTAAAATAGTGCAAAGCCGAACCATAACTCTCATCTTCTACGCTTCTTAGATCCACTTGAAGATCGTTATTGAGAATCACGGTGGACCTGGTAGAACCGGCAGAAACCACCTCTTTGATTTTTGGATATTTGATGAAGTGACGAATCACTTCACTAAAATCTTTTGCGGTAGCCAAAATATCAAGATCTCCTACAGTCTCTTTTTTTCTTCGAAAACTGCCGGCCACCTCCAAATGGGTAAGCTCTATTTGATGCAGATACTCCAACAGATCATCCACGTACTCTTTCGCTTCACTCCATTTAAAGCGTTGGCCCGCTTTTTTGGCCAGTTTCACTCCTTTCAAAATCTTTTGCACCAATGTCGGGCCAAATCCAGGAAGTTTTTCTATTTCACCACTCTCGGCTGCTCTGCGCAAATCCTCCATAGACTGGATATGGAGTTTTTCATACAATGTTTTGATCCTTTTGGGACCAAGCCCTTCGATGGAGAGCATCTCCACAAGAGTCGGAGGGATCTCCTCTTTGATCTGCTCCAGTTTGGAAAACTTCCCCGTTTTGACGATCTCTTTGATATAGAGCGACAAATCGGTTCCGATTCCCGGGAGTTTTGTCAGATCATACCCTTCGTTGACGAGTTCTTCCAAGCTTTTCCCGATATTTTCTACCGTTCTTGCCGCATTTCTGTATGCCCTAACCTTAAAAGGATTTTCTCCCTTTATCTCCAAAAGATCTGCATATTCGTTAAAAATTTTTGCGATTTCACTGTTGGTTATAGCCATGATCTACCTCGATTTCAAATATGCGCCAAAAATCATTATAGCAATACCCGCTATCATCATACCGTATGCCCCGCCGCTCGTCAGCTGTACGCATCCAACAGTAAAAGCGTTGAAAGCTGTTACCATCAGTCCCCATCCAAACAGATAGAACAGCTCACCTTTTCGACACACTCTGCATTTCATTTTCACCCGCTTTTTTGTATTATTATATTGTTAAAGGAGAGGATTTGCAAAAAGCGTCTGTTTTACTGCTCGAAGATGATATCAACCTTGCCGAAACCGTCAAAGAGTATCTTGAAGATGAGGGATATAACGTGGATGTGGTTCATACATCGAGTGATGCAATGGATAGTGTTTACGAAAAACATTATGATATTTTGCTTTTCGACGTCATGGTTCCTGGGATTGACGGCTTTGAGCTTCTAAAAAAAATCAGAGAAAAAGAAGAGACTCCAGCAATCTTCATCACTTCACTTGACAGTGTGGAAAACCTCGAAAAAGGATTCGAAAGCGGTGCAGATGACTATATCAGGAAACCTTTTGCATTGAAAGAACTCAAAATCAGAATGGAAACGCTCTTGAAAAGAAGCTTCGAAACGAAAAAGGATCGTATACAAATAGCCAGCAACATTTTCTTTGATATCAAATCGAACCAGCTCATCCTCAACAATGAACCAATCAATCTCAATCAAAAAGAGCTTCGTTTACTAAAGCTTTTTTTGCAACATCCCAATGAAGTACTCAGTCATGAAACGATCTATGAACATCTTTGGGATTATGAAGAGACACCAAGTGATATGGCGCTACGAACCTATATAAAAAATCTTCGAAAATATATTGGAAAAGAGAGGATAGAGAGTATCAAACGCCATGGTTACAAATTTATCAAGTGAAAAAAAGAGTCTTTGGAACTTTC
The DNA here is from genome assembly GCF_000010325.1 of Nitratiruptor sp. SB155-2. Lineage (GTDB taxonomy): Bacteria > Campylobacterota > Campylobacteria > Campylobacterales > Nitratiruptoraceae > Nitratiruptor. The sequence continues at coordinate 1,306,716 of NC_009662.1, forward strand.
TACTGCTTTATATATTTTTAACCATTATCATTTTGACGTTGGCATCCTTTAGCTATTACCGTTTTGAAAAAGAGCTGATGCTCAACTCCCATCTTCCTAAACTGCATACCTATGCCAAATATGTCATCACCCGTATCAGACAGATGCATAAAAGTCTGCTGGAGGACAACTACTATCCAAGATACTCCAACTTCAATTCCGCAATCTACGATGCGGATTACGAAAAAATCTTTTCTTTGCTGAAAAATGAATCGATCGATTTTAAACATATGCTCTACAAAAAAGGAAAATATATCTATTTCATAAAAGAGCCGGAACTCTACTATCTGGGGGCAAAATATGTGATTATCGAGATGAAAGATGATGAAGAGTGGCTCTTTTCTGTGTATAGAAATATAACGTTGTTTGGTTTACTCTTTCTTCTTTTTATGGCCGGACTTGGGTATTATCTCGTAAAACTCTTTTTAAAACCGATGAAAGACTCTATCATGCTTTTAAACAATTTCATCAAAGATACGACACATGAACTCAACACTCCTGTAAGCACAATTTTAACCAATGTAGAGACGCTCAAAGATAGCTCAATTGATCAAAAAAGTAAACGGAAAATCGAACGTATCGATATAGCAGCGCGGACGATATCAACCATCTATGAAGATCTCTCCTATCTCTTGCTGCGAGATAAAATTCCATCAACAATAGAAAAAATCGATATGAATGAACTATTACAACAACGCATCGACTACTTTAAAACACTTGCAGACTCGAAAAAAATCAAAATTATCTTTCAGCCTGCTCAACAAAGTTACATACACGCTGATAGGAAAAAAATGGCTCGACTCATAGACAATCTTCTTTCCAATGCCATCAAATACAATAAAATCGGCGGTACAATCTTCATCACCACAACTCCTAACAGTTTTACGATCGAGGATACTGGAATCGGTATACCTCCAGACAAACTCCATCACATTTTCGAACGCTACAGCAGACTCCAAAGCAGTGAAGGAGGATTTGGTCTCGGCCTCAATATCGTCGATATGATCGCTAAAGAGTTTCATCTTGCACTCGATATCCAATCAAAACCGGATCAATTTACAAGGATAACCGTACGATGGCAAAAATAGTTTTCATTTTTTTGATACAAATCGCACTTTTTTCACAAACTCTCTTCGATAAACGCTGTATGCCCTGTCACAAAAAGAAACATCTTGATTTAAAAGCTATTTATTTTAATTATATTTTATATCATTCGAGCAAATCGAGAACGCTAAAGGCCATGCGAGACTTTCTTCTTCATCCAGACCCCAAAAAATCGTTACTTCCGTATGATTATAAAAAAAGAGTAAACGGGGTTTACAGACATAAAATCAAGAAAAAAGAGTTGGAAAAGGCATTGGAAATCTATTGGACTCGATATACCGTTATTGGTAAAATCAGATAGTTCACAATTGACTCACAATTGTGTTTTACAATACCAATACATTCATTAAGGAGGCGAGAATGAAAAAAATCGCAAGCATTATCTTCGCAGCAATGCTCGGAGCTAGCTTTGTAAGCACTGCAGCATTTGCTAGTCCAGAAAAAGGACAAAGAATCTACCAGAAAAAACTTAAAAAAGTGTGTGGATTCAATGGAGCTAAATTTGCTGCAAAACATACACAAGATGAGTGGGAAGAGATCCACGATGCAGGAAAATTTGAAGATGAGATACAAAAACTCTGCCCTAAGTATAAAAAAGGGTATCTCAAAAAATCTCAACTTGAGCATGTATACGACTTTGCATATGAGTATGCAAGCGACAGCGGTAACGTACCAAGTTGTTAATAAACCCCAATCTTAACCAAAGGAGGAAAACATGAAAAAATTGGCAGTACTAGGACTTGCGGCAGCAACGGCAGTGACACTTATGGCAGCGGACGGAGCGGCACTTTATAAAAAATGTGCAGGATGCCACGGTGCTCATGGTGAGCGAAAAGCGCTTGGTAAATCTGAAGTGATCAAAGGCTGGCCAAAAGCGAAAGTTGTTGAAGCGCTCAAAGGCTATAAAGCTGGAACACGAAACGTTCACGGTATGGGCGGACTTATGAAAGCTCAAGTTGCTGCTCTTAGTGATGCAGATATCGAAGCAATCGCTGATTATCTTTCTAAACAATAATTAAAACCGGCTCTTGCCGGTTTTAAATAAATCTTTGTACCCACTGTACGATCTGCGGTGCTGAGAGAGCACCGGAAACTCTATCTAACTCTTTCCCATGTAAAAAAGCAATCATCGTAGGAATTCCCCTGATGCCAAACGGAGCGGCAAGTTGCGGATACTCTTCTGTATTGAGTTTTGCGAATCTCGCTTTCAAAGGAAAATTTGCAGCCGCCGCTTCAAAATTTGGAGCCATCATCCGACAAGGACCGCACCACGGTGCCCAGAAATCCACAATAACAGGAATATCGTTTTTTGTGATCATAATCTCAAAATTTGATGGATCCAGTTCAACTGGATGGGTATCTAACAGATCAAAACCACACTTCCCACATTTAGCTTTATTGTAGTGCTCTTTTTTAGGGAGTCTATTCACACTCAGACAGTTTGGACAAACAACATTGATCGTCTCCATATCTCCTCCTTTTTTTCTTGCATTGTAACTTAAGAAAAAAGATTTATGTGCGACATAAGTCACTTTTGATATGATCTTGACATGAAAAAGATGGTTCTCTTATTGCTTCCGGTTCTTTTTTTCCTCGTAGCATATAGTTTACGAACTTATAAAAGCAGTGAAAAAGTCACTATCGAAAATCATCAAAAAGATACCCATGTACGGATCGATCCAAACTGTGCAAGCTGCTTTGAGAAATATATAGAAAAAGTGATTAACGAGGGATCAAACATCTTTCACTACCCTTCAGGTCCTATGCCTGGAGGTACTGTATCTTCTGAAGATGCGAATAAAATAGCAGCATTTCTAGCAACACTGCAAGGCTTTAAACCAAGCCATCCCGAATGGGTCCAAGAGGGAAAATATCTTTTCTACGGAAACTGCATTGGGTGCCACAGCAATGGCGGCAAAGGCCAAAAAGGATACTTTCCCGATTTAACCCGAAAACCCCTCAAAGGAATCGAGATGCTCAGTCAAAAAGGATATGGTACAATAGAAAAAAGGCAAAGGTAGAGTATGCCTGAAGACTTCAGCGTAGAAGAAGCTTTCCCCGTTACACCTCTGCGTCCTCACCCAGTCATTCGTATCTGGAAAAAGAGCCAAAAAAATGCAAAAAGAAAGTATGAAACGTATAAAAAAAACAGGAAGAACTACAAGAAAAAAAGCAAAAACGGCCATATAGATATCTACGTATAGCTTTGCTATAATTTTTGCAAAAAAGGAATATCCATGGGTAAAGTTCTCATAATAGGCGCTGGTGGCGTAGGACGAGTCGTTGCACATAAATGCGCTCTCAATCCTAACACCTTTGAGCATATCACACTGGCAAGCAGAACACTAGCAAAATGTGAAGAGATCCAGCAAGAGATCAAAGATAAATGGAACCAAGATATCGATGTCGCAAAAGTAGATGCAGACAATGTCAATGAGCTTATCGATCTCATTCACCTGGTAAAACCGGATCTAGTCATCAATGTGGCTTTGCCCTACCAGGATCTCTCCATCATGGAAGCATGCATGGAGACAAAAGTGGACTATCTCGATACGGCAAACTACGAGCATCCGGATACGGCAAAATTTGAGTATGGGCCGCAATGGGCTCTACATGAGCCATTCAAGGAGCGAGGTATCATGGGGCTTCTTGGAAGCGGATTCGATCCAGGGGTGACCAACGTCTTTTGCGCCTACGCCCAGAAACACTATTTTGACGAGATCCACTATATCGATATACTTGATTGTAACGCTGGTGATCACGGCTATCCTTTCGCTACAAATTTCAATCCCGAAATCAATATCCGTGAAGTAAATTCCAAAGGAAGATATTGGGAAAATGGCAAGTGGATAGAGACTGAACCTATGGAATACAAAATGGTTTGGGACTATCCGGAAATTGGCCCAAAGGATAGCTACCTGCTCTATCATGAAGAAGAGGAGTCTCTGGTTAAGCATATAAAAGGACTGAAGCGTATCCGATTTTGGATGACATTTAGCCAAAGCTACCTTACACATCTGAAAGTTTTAGACAATATCGGGCTTACAAGAATCGACCCGATTGAAGTGGATGGATGCAAAGTTGTACCCCTGCATGTGGTAAAAGCTTTGCTTCCAGATCCGGCATCTCTTGGTCCTCGCACTAAAGGAAAAACAAACATCGGTGTTGTTTGTGAAGGGATCAAAGACGGCAAACGAAGAAAAGTGTATATCTACAACATCTGTGACCACCAAGAAGCCTACAAAGAGGTTTACAGCCAGTGCGTGAGCTATACCACCGGGGTCCCGGCGATGATCGGGGCAAAAATGATGTTAGAGAAAAAGTGGTATCGACCGGGAGTATGGAACATGGAACAGTTTGACCCGGATCCATTTATGGAAGAGCTCAACAGACAAGGACTGCCTTGGCATGTAATGGAGATGGATCCAGATGAGACAAGAGAAATAGAATGAGAAAACATATTTTCAGTGCACTTTGCTGTGCACTCCTGGCACATGCCGGATGGATGGAAACATTACACTCTTTTACAGCTCAAAAAAGAGAACAAAATACCAAGATCAACAAAAGTATTGACGATACAAAAGCACAAAGGGCGATGAAGAATGCTTTGAGAGTTGGTATGCAGGAAGCTATAAAGCAGCTTGGAAAAGTGGATGGCTTTTATAAAAATCCTCTCGTCAAAATTCCCATTCCATCAAATATGCAATATATAGCCGATACACTGAAAAGAGTTGGCATGGGCAAATATGTAGAAAAGTTCGATCTCTCTATGAACCGTGCCGCAGAAGAAGCGATACCCGAGACCGCCTCTATACTTTACGATACACTCAAAAGTATAGATACAAAAAAAGCTAAAAAGTTGATCTTTTCACAAAAAGAGAATGCTATCACAAACTATTTTAAAACGCATGCAGGAAAAGAGTTGGCTCAAAGAATCGCTCCAATTATCAAAAAACATATGGAAAAAGAGCAAGTGACGAAATATTATCAAACTATTGTTACGTACTATAATCAATATGGACAGAACAGCTATATCGATGCAGCCATGAGTTTTATGGGCAAATCCAATGAGCCAATAAAAGAAAAAGATCTTACAAGCTATGTCACCAACAGAGCATTGGAGGGGCTTTTTACTATGCTAGCACAAAAAGAAAAATCGATACGTACCTCTCCAATAGCAAGAACGACTAGAACGTTACAAGAGGTTTTCGGTGCAATTCGCTAGTCAAATCCAAAAGGTTCTTGACCAAATTCCGACACCCTGTTATGTGTGTGAAGAAGGGCTTCTGAGAAGAAATCTCGAGATTTTAGATGAGGTACAGCAAAAAAGTGGTGCTAAAATCATCTTGGCCCTCAAAGGCTTCGCCATGTGGAGTACCTTTGATATTTTAAAACAATATCTGCACGGTGCCACTGCAAGTGGACTTTGGGAAGCGAAGCTCGCCTTTGAAGAGTTAGGCAAAGAGGTACACACCTATTCTCCTGCATTCAAAGAAGATGAGATTGAGCTCATTGCAAAAATGAGCGATCATATCGTTTTTAACTCTATGCATCAATTCAATGCTTTCAAGGATATAGTCAAAAAAACAGATCCAGATATCTCCATAGGAGTTCGCGTCAATCCAGAATATTCTGCAGCTCCAGTGGATCTGTATAACCCCTGTGGAGCTTTTAGCCGATTGGGGGTGGTGAGGAGCGAGTTTAGCTGGGATGATGCAATAAAGGGGCTTCATTTTCATGCATTGTGTGAAGAGAGTGCCGAGAGTCTGGAGGGTGTGCTTAAAGCATTCGAAGAGCGTTTTGGAGAGTTTGTACCCAAATGCAAATGGATCAATTTCGGTGGAGGCCACCATATCACAAAAGAGGGCTACAACAGAGAACTCTTGATCAAACTTATCCGCGATTTCAAAAAGCGTTATGATGTTGAAGTCTATCTGGAACCGGGAGAAGCTGTCGGCTGGCAAACGGGCGTCTTGGTGGCAACCGTTGTGGATATCGTTCATAACGGTATGGATATAGCCATTTTGGATACCTCGGCTGAAACACACATGCCAGATGTTTTGGCTATGCCTTATCGACCCGATGTAAGAGGAGCCGCAAAACCCGGAGAAAAACCCTACACCTATCGACTCGGTGGCAACAGCTGTCTTGCAGGCGATATCATAGGCGATTACAGTTTCGATGAACCGTTGCAAAGAGGCCAAAAACTTGTATTCGAAGATATGATTCACTACACTTTCGTCAAAAACACGACTTTCAATGGTATCAGACTACCCTCATTAGCCCTGCTAAAAGAGGATGGAAAGTTTGAAATCGTTAAAAAGTTTGACTATTGCGACTACAAACACAGACTCTCATGAAACTCCTTCTTCTCGTTCTTTTCGTCTATAGTGCCTTTGCTCTGTATCTCTATCTTTTCCAAGAAAAAATCATCTTCCGCCCCTATCTTGCTCCTAAAAAGGTAGATATTCCAAAAGAAGCCAAAATTGTTATGGTCGATGGTCAGGAAGTGGGGATTTTGGATCGAAAAAGTGACGTGACGGTGTTTTATTTCGGTGGCAATGCGGATAATGCACTGCAAGCTCTTACTCTTTTTCAAGATCTTCCTTTCAATATTGTTACCTACAACTATCCAGGATACGGAAATTCCAAAGGAAGACCTACCCAGCAAAGTCTCTATCAATCGGCCTTGAGGATTTTTCAAAAGTTTCATACAAAACACAACATCATTGTCGGAAGAAGTCTTGGAACAAGCGTTGCAACCTATGTAGCGTCACTTACAAAACCTACAAGCCTCATCCTCATTACCCCATTCCACTCTATTGCCTACTTAGCCAAGATGCGTTATCCGATTTTTCCTGTTTCACTGATATTGAAGCATCCTTTCCCTACGTACCGATATGTTCAAAAAGTACAGGCTCCTATCTATGTTCTGTTGGCTCAAAAAGACACCCTCACACCACCAAAAAGCTATGAGGCTTTAAAACCATTCATGTCAAACCTCAAAGAGGAACGTATCATACCAAACTCGACGCATGCGGATATTTTAGAGCACCAGCAAACCAAAGAGGTTGTACAACAGTTTATCCTCCAATCTGTTCAAGAGCTCTCTTCATAAGCTCGATGTGATAATTTTCTTGATTATTGATACAATCAAAGAACCGGCTTAGCTCTTCATCCCTTATAGCAGCACTCAATGTCTTGCACTGCTCTTTTGCAGCCAATTCCTCCTCTATACCATCTTTCAAAAACTGCTTCATATCATCAAACCTATACACCTCTTTCATTACAACTCGCGGAACCGCCAAGATACCAAGTCTTGCAGCAATAACACAAAAAGATTTTAGATGATAGAGAGATTCATAGATAAGATCTTCAAAAATAAGGGAGAGTTCACTTTGTCTGGTATGAATCTGGGAGTAGGTATAGGTTACAATCAACTCATACTCTTTATAGATCTCCTCAAAAAGAAATTGCACGAGATTCGACAGACTCTCTTGATCAAGGTTCTTGTAGCTAAGATGGCGATCGAAACTGTGGATATCCACAGGCTCTTGCTCGGAAAACTTTTCCAACATATACACCATATAGGACTCATCACTTCGTATCCTGTCAAAAAGGATATTTTCCGGATACTCCTTTTGTATGGCCTTGATGGAATTGATGAGATCTTTAAACAAGAGAGTGGAATTGTCAAATCCAAGCTGAATATGATCCCTGTCCCAATCAAAATCTTCACCATCTTCTACAATGGCCCCAGCAAGCCATTTGAGATGGCGAAACTGAATATTTGCAAAATCGAGCATCGTATCAAACCAATCACCTTTTGGAAGGCTGAAACCTCCAAATAAAAGTTTCAACCACAACTCATGCTTTTTTCGAAACAGATTGTTCAATTTCTCCTCCTTGGGGTACCGGACAACTAAGGGTCACATATTCGATGTACTCTTTGTTTTCTCCTCTTTTTCTGGCTTCATAGTCTTGCACTGCAGCCATAAACGCTCTGGCAACCACTTCTCCACAGGCAGCATCTTCTGGGGGATTGTCTTTGATCTTTTCAAACACATCTTGTGTAAATTCGACACCGCTTTGAAGCGTTTTGCCTTTATACTCTTCACTAAACAGAGCTCCACTCACAAGCGTGGTACCACATCCATTGGTTTGCCATTTGATCTCTTTGATAATCGTGCTAATAGGATCTATTTTGAGATAAATCACTACCATCTCACCTGTCTGAGCATTTTTCCCGAACCCTTTTGCGTCATACTCTTTCATCTCACCATAATTTGTCGGATTGAGCATGAGTTCCAAGTATTTTGGATCTATAGGGATATTTGTTTGCTCCATAATGCTCCTTTTGCTAAAATCTAAATAGATTATATCCAAAGGGAGTATGTGAAAAAAGAGAAATTGGCAAGGAGCAGATATATACGTGAACTAGAGCGTTTCGTCAATAGAATCGTCGATTTTTTCAATAGAAAAGAACCAACAAAACAGGAAATTGCTTCTTATATAGATACGATCTTCAAACCTCTTGAGACGATAGAAAAAACCTATCTGTCAAGCGAATATCTGAAAGCTTTGGAAAAGTTTGTCGAAAAAAATGCCAATATAGGAAGAAGTGACAAAAGCGCACAAGAACTTAAAGAGGATGTTCTAAAAGAGGCGAATCTCTTACGAAAACTCAAAAGAACCAAGTGTTTCAGCAAAGCAAAACATAAAAAAGGGTGGGAAGAGGCATAGGCCTCTTAGAAGATTGATAGCAGTACCCCGGCTGCCACAGCCGATCCGATAACACCCGCGACATTTGGTCCCATCGCATGCATCAACAAAACATTTGTAGGATCGCTCTCCATTCCAACTCTGTTGGCTACACGTGCGGCCATAGGTACAGCACTCACACCCGCCGCACCGATAAGTGGATTAATTGGCTCTTTGGACATTTTATTCATAATTTTACCCATGATAACTCCTGCAGCCGTACCGATAGAGAATGCCACAAGTCCAAGAAGCAATATGCCTAGAGTTTCTGGTACCAAGAAATATTCAGCGGCAAGTTTACTTCCTACAGAAAGTCCCAAAAAGATCGTGACGATGTTGATAAGTTCGTTTTGTAATGTTTTTGAAAGTCGTTCGACCACACCAGATTCTCGCACGAAGTTACCGAAAGTCAGCGCTCCGATAAGTGGTGAAGACTCCGGTAAGATCAGAAGCGTTAAAATCAACACAGTCAAAGGAAAGAGCATTTTTTCAAGTTTACTCACTTTTCGTCTCGTAGTCATCTTGATTTTTCGCTCTTCTTCACTTGTCAAGGCTTTCATGATTGGCGGCTGGATGACTGGAACGAGTGCCATATAGCTATAGGCAGCAACTGCCATAGCCCCCAACAGATCAGGAGCCAGTTTACTCGCTATAAAGATGGTAGTCGGACCATCGGCGCCACCAATTATAGAGATTGCTGCAGAATCTTGCATACTAAAATCGAATATTCCGAATTGGCTTAATGCAACTGCACCGACAAGCGTTCCAAAAATACCAAACTGTGCAGCAGCACCTAAAAGTGCCGTTTTGGGGTTTGCCAGCAAAGGACCAAAATCGGTCATCGCACCGACACCCATGAAGATGAGAATAGGAAAGAGCTCATTGGCGATACCTGCTTTAAAAAGTTCACCGATAAACCCACCATCGCCAATGATATTGGCAAGTGGAATGTTTGCCAAAAGCCCTCCAAAACCGATAGGTATCAATAAAAGCGGCTCGAATCCCTTGGCGATCGCCAAATAAAAAAGTACAAAACATATAGCGATCATAATGAGGCGGCCGAAGCTTTGCTGAAATTTACTAATTTCATCGCCTTTGGCATTCTTTACGCCATCTTTTGGATTCAAAAAGGCGTATATACCGGTCTGTTTGTAAAAGTTGAGGAGCAAAGAGCCAAAACTCTTGCTTTCTGTTTGCACCTCTTTATGTGCCTCACTGGATGCAACATGGTTCACAGTCGCCAAAGCACCCAACGGAATGAGGAAAAACGAGAGTGCCAGAAAAAAGGTAACTAATCTTTTTTTCATCGCCCTACTCCATCGTCGCCAGAACTTGGCCCTCTTCAACACTATCGTTCACTTTCACAGCAATATGTGCTATCACACCATCTTGAGGAGCCGGGATATCGATCTCCATCTTCATGGATTCCAGTATCATAATCTTGTCACCTGCTTTGACTTTATCACCTGGGTTTACAAGAATCTTCCAGACAGTACCGGGAACGGCTGACTTTATCTCGACCATGCCGCCTGCAGCTTCCCCTTTGCTTGCCTGTTCTTCAACGATCTCAATCTCTTTTTTCGCTTCCGCTTCCGGTTTAACCTCAACGTTTCCTTCAGCAACTTCAACGACAAACTTTTCACCATCAACGATCACTGTATAGATTCCGCTCGTTTTACCCACTTTTTCTTCCTCCATTTCGCTTATTTTTCTCACCATTAATGGACTTTCGCCTTTTAAGAATGCAATGCCTTTATCGCCACAAGCGGCCGCTATAAAGATATTCTCTTCTGTCGTTTCGATATTTTCATCTTCCAGTTTTTTCTTCCAGTATGCTATCGATTTTGTCTCGTCTCTATCCGCAATATCGAGTGGATTCTCTTTTGTTGGTTCGAGTCCCAGCTGTTCGCTTGCCAGTTTTACAACTTCCGGATCTGGTGCAACTGGAGTTTTTCCAAAGTAACCCAGTACCATGCGGCCATATCCCGGAGCTATTTTTTTCCAAGGACCGAACATCACGTTATTGAATGCTTGCTGCCAGTAAAACTGGCTCACGGGCGTCACACTGGTACCAAAACCACCCTTTTCAACCACTTCTCGCATCGCTTTGATCACTTCTGGGTATTTATGCAAGATTTTGTTGTCTCGCATCATCTGGGTATTGGCTGTCAGTGCACCGCCAGGCATAGGAGAAAATGGAATGAGTGGACTCACTTGCGTTGCTTCAGGCGGAATGAAATAGTCTGCCAGGCACTCTTTGAGCGTCTCTTCATAATCTAGTACTTTTTCCATATCAAGCCCGCCAAGATCATACGGCTTGCCCTTAACCGCATGGAGCATCGTGATGATATCTGGCTGACTTGTTCCACCACTTACAGGAGATGCTGCCAGGTCGATACCGTCGACTCCCGCTTCAAGAGCCGCTAGATAACATGCCACGCTTACTCCAGCGGTTTCATGGGTATGAAGACGGATATGTACGTCTTTTCCCAAAAGCTTCCGGGCCATTTTGATAGTCTGATACACTTTTTCAGGGCTGCTGGTACCGCTTGCGTCTTTGAAAGCGAGACTGTCAAACTCGATACCTCTATCCAAAATTTCTCGTAGTTTTTTCTCATAAAATTCTGGAGTGTGTGCACCGGTGCATCCTGGAGGAAGATCCATGATGGTAATGACCGCTTCATGCTTCATTCCATACTTTTTGATGCATTTTGCGGAGTATTCCAGGTTGTCCACATCATTGAGTGCATCGAAATTTCGTACAGTAGTCGTTCCATGCTTCGCAAACATCTTTGCAAACAGATCGATCAGTTCTCTACTACCCGTATCAAGCATCACCGTATTGATGCCTCGAGCCAATATCTGAAGATTTGCTTCTGGTCCAACTTTTTCTCTGAATGCATCCATCATATCGAATGCATTCTCTCGTAGATAGAAAAAGAGACTTTGAAAACGTGCTCCTCCACCAAACTCGAAATGGGTAATTCCAACCTCTTTTGCCGCATCAAGTGCCGGCAAAAAATCTTTCATCAAAACTCGTCCACCAAAAACGGATTGAAATCCATCTCTGAAGGTGGTATCCATCACATCAATGTATTTCTTTTTTGCCATGTTCCCCTCTTTTTATGAGTTTTTCATATGATGCAAAGCAGCGGTTATGGCAGCTACTTTTTTCAATTTTTCTCGTTTTGAAGTTACACCTTTTTCGGCTTTTGGTTCTTCAAAACTTTCAGGAAAGTATTTCAACAAGAGCTTGTGCTGCCAATCCAACACCCATACCATCAACATTAAAAATAGATACACGACCCCCATCCCAAGGATCATATACTTTACGGCTTCCAATATCATGATCGCTCCAATATTAGGATTTGATTTATTGTAATAAAATGTAGCTTACAAAAGCTTATAATTATATTTTGAATAAATTTTTCTTTCCATTTTGTTACAAATGTAATAGAATACCCAAAAAACAAGGAGGGATTCATGGACAAAGAGAAAGCGATGACAGAATTCAAGGCATACGAAAAGATGAGACTGGAGATGTATGATTTTTTGGAGCGCTATATTCCAAAAGATGAAAATGGTCAGCTCGACTTTTCGAAAGCTGGATGCATTCCGGCCAATGAGGTCTTCGATAGATGGTTTGCCCTCGATTATCAAGCAAGAAAAATCCGCGGTATCGCAGTCAACTGTCTGGGGCTCAAAGGTGAGTAGTTTCGACAAGCGGGCAAAAGATTGGGATAAAAACAGCAAAAGAGTGCAAACTGCACGGAAGGTCGCGAAAGCTATCAAAGAGTGCGTGCAAAAAAAGGGATTGGATATTCTCGATTTTGGCTGTGGAACTGGGCTGGTCAGTTATGAACTCACTGATATTGCCAACTCTATCACAGGTATCGACACCGCACCCAAAATGGTGGAGATGTTCAATGCAAAATCCACTTCCAGCACTATTCAAGCGCATTGTAAAGATATCGATGCAATTGAACCCACATTCGATCTTATTGTCAGTTCAATGACATTTCATCACATCGAGGATATCCATGAAATCATCGGTAAACTCTACGCAAAACTAAAACCTGGTGGAATTATATGCATCGCAGATTTAGTCACAGAGGATGGAACATTTCATAGCGACAACACAGGTGTTCATCACTTTGGCTTCGATCCAGAGCGGCTGGCAAAAAAGTTTGAAGAATTGGGGTTTCGAAAACTGTGTCTAAACGTGGTGCATACCATTGAAAAACATAAAAACTTCGATGTTTTTCTACTCTGTATGCAAAAAGGATAACAGCCTTTTTGCATCTTGCACGGCAGCTCCTCCAAAATCGTTATTGAAATAGACATACACATCACTGTGAGATTGCAAAAAACCTTCTATTCTCTTCGCCCACGACAAAAGCGTCGCATCATCGTATGAACCCACATACCTTCCGTTGCTCCCATGTAAGCGAATATAGACAAAACTGGCGGTTTGTACCACAGGTGTACTCTTTTTTCCAAAGTCATGCACGCAAAAAGCGACTCCGTATCTTCGTAACAGTTCAAACAACTCATCTTCATACCAACTGTTATGCCGAAATTCAAAAGCGTATCGGTATCCATGCGGCAAAATGTGTAAAAAGGAGGCTAAAAGCTCGATATCTTTATGCAGTGAAGGTGGCAGTTGAAAAAGGATGACACCAAGATGTGGCTTGAGGGGTTTGACAAGATGCAGAAAACGAAAGAGCTCATCTTTTGCATCTTTGAGCTTTTTATAATGTGTGATCCCTCTATAGGCTTTGATGGTGTAGTAAAATCCTTCTTTTGCCACCTCCAGCCAGTGCTCTATTGTCTTTGCTTTTGGAAGATGATAAAAAGTGGCGTTCATCTCAACCGTGTTGAAATGTTCCATATAGTAAAGAAGATACTCTTTCTTTGGTAGATTATCGGGATAGAACACCCCTTTCCAGTGATCATAGTAAAATCCACTTGTACCTATAAAGGCTTTAGCACTCATAAAGTCCCATCAAGATTGCTTCATCGATCACAAAGGGTTTGATTATCTCCAAAAGATCCCGTTTTGAAACTCCTGGTTGTAGATTAAGAACCCGATCGAGTGCATAGAGTTTTATAAAGTATCTATGGACTCCATTTGGTGGACACGGTCCTCCATAACCTATTTTGCCAAAGTCGTTGATCCCCTGTTTGATCCCGTATTCAAGTTCGGGTACATTTGGGATTCCTTCTGGTAAACCCTCTAAAGAAGAAGGAATATCATAAATTACCCAGTGAACGAAAACACCCATCGGAGCGTCTGGATCATCCATGATGATAGCTAAACTTTTTGCCTCTTGCGGAACGTTTTTAAAAATGAGAGGAATAGAAATATCGGCCCCGTCACAGGTATACTTTGCAGGAATCATCCCTCCATTCTCAAAAGCTGGTGATAACAGTTGCATCTTTTCTCCTTTTGCTGCAACAAGTGCAGCTACAATCATACATAAAATAAAATATTTTTTCATAACTACTCCACATGTTCCAGGACCAAGCGAAGATCTTTTTGGTCAATAATCACATTGGCTTCTTTTTTCAGCACCTCTTTGGCACAAAAGGCGATTTTCGTTTTTGCATGAGAAAACATGCTTCTGTCATTGGCCCCGTCACCAACCACGACCGTATTGTCAGGGGTAATGTTTAAAATTGTTTGCAAGCGCTGCAGCATATCCCCTTTACTGAAATCAAACATCATCTCTCCACCAACCAGTCCGGTCAAAAAGCCATTTTTGGCATGTAAGATATTGCTAAAATCTCCATCCAATCCCAATACCTCTTTTGCATAGCTTGTGGCATTGCGAAAACCGCCACTGAAAACAACGACTCGGTACCCCCTTTTTTTCAGCTCGGCAATCGTCTCTTTGGCCCCAAGCATATAGGGGAGATTATGACAAATCTCATTCACTTTTTTCTCTTCCAGACCTTCGAGCAATCGTACCCGTGTAATAAGACTTTCAAAGAAATCGAGTTCTCCCCGCATAGCCATCTCTGTAATTTCTGCCACTTTTTCCTTCAAACCCAAGGCCCCAGCCAGAAAATCGATCGTCTCTCCATCCATCAACGTCGAATCGAAATCAAAAACACAAAGCTTCATCCCACTCCTTTTTACATTAGTTTAACCAAGATTAGATTAAAATAGAACAAAAAGGGTATGGATGTTCGAAGCGCTCGTTGAAAAGCTGCGAAGTGGCCGTTACGTCTCTCTTGAGACAACGCCTGGTCATCTGCCAACGGTTGAAAATATCATCCAAAAGATTGAGCAACATCGATTGCACGAAAAAGTAGATGCTTTCACTACAACGGACAATCCGCTTGCAAAACTCAAATACAATGCCATCTTAGCAGCAATACGGCTCCAAACAAAATTCAAAAAACCAGTTATAGCCACTATGAGTATGCGCGATCGAAACAAGATCGCTTTGCAATCCGATCTCTTGGGAGCAAACGACTTTGATATACGAGCCATTCTGGCACTCACGGGAGATCCGGCAAAAATCAGTGACCAACCAAATACGAAGGGCTGTTTTGAAGGAGACAGTACGCTGCTGCTGGATATCATCAAATGTTTCAATGCCGGAATCGATTATGCCGGTAAAGAGTTTTCCATAAAACCAAAAAAGATCTACCCGTTTGCGGTATCCAACTCTTACGCCAAAAATCCGAAAACACTGCAAAGAAAATTTTTTAAAAAAATTGAGCATGGTGCTGTCGCTATCATAACGCAACCTGTTTATGACAGAAACAACATTATGCTGCTTGTAGAACTTTTCGAAGAGATACGCTCCCAATTTCAAAACGATAAAGCCAAATCGCAACTTATCCTTGGTTTTTTTCCTATTACGAAACTCAAAACCGCCCAATTCCTCGCCTCCCATGTTCCAGGAATCAATGTCCCAAGATTTTGGATTGATGAACTCTACAAAGCCCACAAAGATGGAGAGAGAAAAGAGTATGAAGTGGGTATGGCATTGAGCCGAGATCTTTTTGAAACAATCATGAATATACATCCAAAGGTTCATATCATGACGGCCAACAGGTTTGAGGTAGCAAATGAGATACTTTCTTAGCCTTTTCTTTACTGTATCTGTTTTATTTGCAGGCGTTTTGGACACGTGGCATCAAAAAATAGAGGATTTTTTTGGAAACACAATAGAAAGATTGGATAAGTTTTTAAGCGAAAGCAACGAATCTGTATCTCAAAAGTACAGCCTGGAAACTTCGCTGAGAGTTTTTACAGAGTCGAAAAAAGCAGGAAGTGGATATAAATTCAATATCACATCCAAAATCCCACTTCCCAGAACAGAAAAAAAGCTCTATCTTTTCTTACAAGATTTCAAACGAACAACCTCCGTAGATGAGCAATCGGGAAACAATATCCGTGACTCCATAGACAACAACTCCTATTTATTGGGACTTTTTTTCAAGCCCAAATCAAAACTCAAATATCGTGCGGGGATACGTTTTCATACCATTACACCCGATCCTTTCGCTGGAGTTGTATTTCACGATATGGTTCAATTTGATCAAAAGAATCGTTTGGAATATGGTGATAGTCTGTACTACTACCTCGATAGAAAACTGGACAATACCCTCTATGCCAACTACATTTATCATATCAACAGTGCGCAATATTTTGCTTTTGAAAACAGCTACCGATATATACAAGAACCTAACAAAGAGCATCAAATCCTTGACAGTTTCAAACTCTACACCACATTGAATAAAAAAAGATTTGTCATCCCGAGTTTTCAGGTCTACTCAACAGCAAATCAAAAGAGATCCTATCATTTGGACTATATCTACCTTGGATGTACATATCACGATACCATCTTAAGACCATGGTTGTTCTATGAAGTGGCACCTGCAGTCCTTTTTCGAGAAATAAACAATTTTCAAGCAAGTTACAGAGTGGACTTTACGGTCGGTATCACATTCTCAAAGTGACAAATTCATCGTTTTTGTAACAGAGAAACTCTTGGGAACAGGCAAATGATGGTAGGTTGATATATCGTTTGCCGTAGCATGTTATCTCTATATTTTGATGGTAATGCCCTTCAATGATAGTTTCACAATTTTTATAAAGAAGCGCTCTTTTACAGGCGATGGTATTAAAATTTTCTATTTTTTTGCACAACTTTTTTCTTCTGTTATTCGTTTGAATCTTGCTGGATAGCCAATGAGCAACATTGATAGCGTTTAAGATTTTGATCACCACCGGATTGCGAACTAATTTTGCATACAATGCATACGTTCCACCAATGAAATTATCCCCATGAGACAGGGCGATGCAACCATTTGGGCTTTGTATATAGATAGGTTGATGCTCTAAGGGGATGACTTTTATAGAAGGAAAAATAGATTGCAAGTGAAAATCGTGATTTCCTTCCAGATAGATGCATTCAATTTCTTGGGAAACAGTATTCAACAAAGAGATGACATCTCGGTTTTCCTCCAATGTCGCTTCCACTCCACCTACCAAAAGATCGAAGATATCCCCCATCAAAAAGAGTTGAGGGGTATCGATATCTTTTAAAAAAGCGATAAACTCTTCACGAATCCCACGATGGTAGTGGACATCCGCTATGAACACTGCTCCATCTTTAAGGAACATAGGCAATTGTCGGCAGTCCTGTAGATTCAGGAAGTCCCATCATGATATTCGCGTTGGCTACTGCTTGTGAAGAGGCACCCCGCAAAAGATTATCTATTGCGCTGCTCACAAAAAGGGCATTTTCATGACACTGGGCGTAGATATCACAAAAATGGGTTCCTGCGACACTTTTGACATCCACTGGCATCTCCTTGATTCGAACAAATGATTCATCCGCATAAAAATCTTGTAAAACTTCGATCGGATCGATCGACTCTTTCAAAGTTACGTAGCTGCTCACAAGCATTCCTCTTGTAATTGGCAATAGATGGGGAACGAAATTGATGTGATAGACCTCTTTGCCAAAAATTTCCAGTTTCTCTTTTATCTCCACAGAGTGTCGGTGTTTGATAGGGTTGTAGGCAAAAATATTTTCATTGATAGAAACATAATGGGTTTTGGTAGAGCATTTTTTCCCGGCGCCACTCACACCACTCTTTGCATCGATAAAAATTGGTGCGTTTGCATCGATAAAAGGCAAAAAAGGAATAAGAGATAAAAGGGTGGCTGTTGGATAACATCCGGGATTTGCTATGAGCTGCGCATGCTCAATTTTGTCTCGAAAAATCTCGGGAAGACCATATACAGCACTTCGCAGATGCTCTGTATCGGTATGTTTTGTATAGTATGCCTCATAATTCTCCAACTGCAATCTGTAATCGGCTGAAAGGTCCACTACTTTCACGCCCGCTTCCAATAACGGTTTTGCAACCTCCATCGCCGTTTTATGCGGAAGTGCCAAAAAAGCAAGGCTGCAGTTATCGGCTATTTTTTTGATATCCGTCTTTTCAAGCTCTTTTTCATATACCCCTTGCAGTGCCGGGTAGAGCTCTTCTATTCGCTCTCCCCCTTCACTGCTTGCAAGATACGTCAATTCAAAATGGGGATGATTCAACAAAATTTTGATGAGCTCCAGTCCCGTATAGCCGGTTGCTCCAACAATCGCACATCGAATCATTCTTCAAACTTTATCGGTTTGTAATAGACTTCCAACACTTCAAAATCGATCTCCCCTTTTGGAAGTTTTACCGTGATTTCATCTCCCTCTTCTTTGCCGATAAGCTGTCTTGCCAATGGAGTATTGTAAGAGATGAGCCCATGTTCGGGATTACTCTCGGTAGAGCCAACGATCGTATATTCGATCTCTTCCTCTTCCTCGATGTCAAGAAGCTTCACAGTAGATCCAAATCCAACTTTGTCATGGGGCAGTTTACTTGGATCGATCACCTGAGCTCTTGCCAAAAGATCGGAAAGCTCCGTCAACCGTGCATCGATAAAAGCGAGTCGCTCTTTTGCTGCATGATATTCGGCATTCTCTCGCAAGTCTCCATGCTCTTTCGCCCTCTCTATCTCTTCGACGACTTTTGGACGCTCCTCTTTCAGTGCTTCAAACTCTTTTTGAATCTTTTCGTATCCATACTGCGTCATCGGCTCTTTTTGTTCCATGAAAAATACCCTTTTTTGCTATAATTATACCAATTTTCAAGGAAGCAGATGAAACTA
Organism: Nitratiruptor sp. SB155-2; assembly: GCF_000010325.1. Classification (GTDB taxonomy): domain Bacteria; phylum Campylobacterota; class Campylobacteria; order Campylobacterales; family Nitratiruptoraceae; genus Nitratiruptor. The sequence continues at coordinate 1,325,806 of NC_009662.1, forward strand.
CTTGTCAGCGTTTTGGAACGTTCTGCGAATGTCCATTTGGCTTCGCTTCTAACTCATCTTGAAGGTGTCGAAATCCAAGGAGTTTTCGACAAACAGCTTGGCTCCCCCATCATGGACCTGCAATCCCTGGCTGTCATGGGGTTTGTGGATGCTGTTAAAAAGATTTCTCTTTTTATGAAGTTGCAAAACGAACTTGTCAAGATGGCAGAAGAGGCAGACAAAGTTTTACTTATGGATTCATCCGGTTTCAATATTCCCTTAGCCAAAAAGATCAAAAAGGCATACCCAGATAAACCCATCATCTACTACATTCTTCCACAAGTTTGGGCATGGAGACCCAAAAGAGCAAAAATTTTAGAAGAAAATATCGACCATCTTTGCGCCATTTGGCCCTTTGAATCAACATTTTATTCACCCAGTGCGCCTATCCACTATGTAGGGCATCCCCTCCTTGATCAAATAAAAGAGTTTAAAAAAGAGCCTATTCAAAGCGATACCATTGCATTTTTACCTGGTAGCAGACGCAGTGAAATCAAACGATTGATGCCCGTTTTTCAGGAAGTGCGCAAAAAATTAAACGATAAAAAAGCTCTTCTTGTCGTACCCAGACATTTTTCTCAAGAAAACCTTCGAACTATCTATGGCGATGTCAGCAGTTTCGCCATCGTCCATAACACCCATCAAGCTTTGATGCAAGCAGAGTTTGCCTTTATATGCAGTGGTACGGCAACACTGGAAAGTACGCTCACAGGAACACCTTTTATACTTTCCTATATCGCCAATACCATAGACTATGCAATAGCAAAACGTTTTGTCAATCTTCAATATGCAGGTATTGCCAATATACTCGCTGAATCTATACATATAGATCCGATACACCCAGAATTTTTACAAAATGAAGTGACTCCTCAAAACCTTCTCAAAGCCTACAATGAGTATAATACGAAAAATTTTTATGAAAAATCCACACAAATCCGCTCACTTTTAGGTCATGGCAGCGCCAAAAACGTAGCGGGGATTATCCAAAAGGTTTAATACATGAAAATCGATTTTATCGACCTTAAAACCCAATATAGAAAATATCAAAACGAAATCGATCAGGCTGTAGCGAATGTCATGGCATCAGCCCAGTTTATTGGTGGGCCGGAAGTGAGTGCACTAGAAAAAGAGTTGGCCCAATATACCGGTTCAGCCCATGCCATAGGATGTAGCAGTGGAACGGATGCTTTGCTCCTGGCACTCATGGCGATCGATGTGAAACCGGGCGATGAAGTGATAACGACACCCTTCACCTTCATTGCAACCGCGGAAGTTATCGCATTTTTGGGTGCAATTCCTGTTTTTGTGGATATCGATGAAAAGACATACAATATCGATCCCACAAAGATCGAAGAAAAAATCACTCCAAAAACAAAAGCGATCATCCCTGTCAGTCTTTATGGGCAACCAGCAGACATGGATGAGATCAACGAAATTGCCTGCAAATTCAATCTTACGGTTATCGAAGATGGTGCACAAAGTTTTGGCGCCGAATATAAAGGAAAAAAGAGCTGCAATCTCTCACATATTGGATGTACCAGCTTCTTCCCTTCCAAGCCTTTGGGATGCTATGGTGACGGGGGAGCCGTTTTTACCAATGATGAAACAATTGCCAAGAAAATAGCTATCTTAAAGAATCACGGCCAGACAAAACGATACGAACATGAGGTTATTGGTCTTAATGCCAGACTCGATGCAATCCAAGCAGCGATCCTTCGCATCAAACTGAAACATTTCCCTCAAGAAGTTGAGGATCGGATCGCTATTGCAAATAGATATACCGAAACTTTGCAAGAATTTGTTATCACACCTTTTGTCAAAGCAGATAGAATAAGTGTCTATGCCCAGTATTCCATCCAGGTACAAAACAGAGATAAGGTTTGTCAAAAACTCAATGAAAAAGAAATCCCTACAGCCATCCACTATCCAAAACCGCTGCATCTACAAAAAACTTTTTCTAATCTCGGCTACAAACTCGGAGATTTTCCATTGGCAGAAAAGGTGAGCCAACAGATCATGAGCTTACCTATGAGCCCATTTTTGCAAAAAGAGCAGCAGGACTTTATCATTGATTCGCTAATCGAAATAATAAAGGAAGTTCGATGAATATAGGAATTGTCGGGCTTGGTTCTATGGGCAAAAATCACTATAGAGTGCTTAAACGAATGGATAATGTCACCATAACCGCTCTTTGTGATATCAAAAAAACAGAAAATTTTGATGAGCCTTTTTACGATGATTTGGAGACAATGCTCAAAAACGAACCCATTGATGCACTTATCATCGCAGTCCCCACATTTTTACATAAAGAGGTGGCTCTAAAAGCAATAGAGTATGGAAAAGATATCTTCATCGAAAAACCTGCTGCTTCATCTATTGAAGATGCATATGAAATTTTAGATGCTGTAAAGCAAAAAGGTGTCAAAAGCTGCGTTGGCCATGTAGAGCGATTCAATCCAGCAATTACGCACCTCAAAAGCGAACTTCATAATCGGGTTATCTACACCATAGAGATCACTCGAATAGGTCCTTTTCCTCCCCGTATCAGTGACGTTGGTGTCCTTACCGACCTTGCCGTACACGATATCGACCTCATCCGTTTCATAACAGGTAAAGATATTTTGCAAACTTCCATCTACAAATCGAGAAAGATTCACAATCACCACGAAGACAATGCGGTACTGAGTCTGTTACTCGAAAACGAGATCGTTGCGAACATTACAACAAACTGGTTAACACCTTTCAAACGAAGAAAAGTGGAAGTGGCCTGCAAAGAGGTCTACTATGAAGCAGATCTCATAGGCCAAACACTCCATGCCTACAGCGATTTTCAAACAGACAACTCCTATAGAACAAGAGACATCCATATCAAAAAGGATGAACCACTCTATAAAGAACTGGAAGCTTTCATCCACTATCTGCGATCAGGCCAAAGAGGCGATCTTGCTTCTATAGAGGATAGTATTCAAACACTTCATATCACACATGCAAAATGATTGGAACACTGGTTTCTATCGGAGCTATTTATATCTTTATCGTTTTAGGATATTTTGCAAAATACGTTTTTAAAGAGAAAATCCACGACAAAACGCTTGTGATTTTTTCCGTTTATATCTTTCAACCCTTTCTTGCCCTTTGGGGTATCTTGCAAAAACCGATCAATTTTGATTTGGCCATGGCACCAGTTATCTTTTTTACCATCTCTTCTGTAATTATCCTAATTAATATCCTTTTAGCAAAAAGACTCTTCTCCTCTTTGCAAGATCGATCGATCTTTACAGTAGCAAGTGTGATAGGAAATACCGGAAATCTTGGTGTTCCTCTGGGTATTGCCATTTTTGGCGAGGCTTCCGTACCCTATACAACACTCATTAATCTTGCCAATGTGATCATTGTCTATACCTTTGGAGTCTACTTCTATTCCAGAGGAAATTTCAATGTCAAAGACTCCATTCTCAATATCATCAAACTCCCTGTACTTTGGTTTACTGCACTTGCAGTCATACTCAATCTTTTGCAGTATCACCCCTCCCCATCCATCGACAAATCTTTGCAGATGGGCGCGTATACGAGTATGGTGGTCCAACTGCTCATTTTTGGCATCTATCTTTATTCAGTGCATCTCAAAACCATCGACTTGAAACTCATAAGCTCTATTACATTAATCAAATTCGTTTTCATTCCCTTGATTGCCTTTTTCATCTTGTCTGCTTTACCAATCGAACCTTTTACAAAAGGGGTTCTTTTTATGGAACTCATGATGCCTTTGGCAGTTGCCAACGTCAATCTGGCAGCTCTTTATGAATGTAAATCAACGCAAGTGACCGCAGCCGTTTTTGTAACATCCCTTCTCTTTTTGATACTCATCTTTTTCTATCTTCCACTCCTGCACCATTTATGGCAACAGTGAGTGTGCTATAATTGCCCAAAAAGTTGAGAGGTAATGAAGAGGATTTTAATTACCAACGATGATGGATTTGAATCACTTGGACTTCGTGCACTCATAGAAGCCCTGCGAGATATCGCACAATTAACCATTGTCGTTCCAGCCAATGAAAAGAGTGCATGCGGTCATAGCCTTACCCTTACAAAACCCCTTCGATTCGTGGAAATCGAAGACAATTTCTACAAACTTGAGGATGGTACGCCGACTGATTGCGTATATCTCGCCCTCAGCTCTCTCTATCCTGATGGCGAAAAACCGGATATTATCGTCAGCGGTATCAACAGAGGTGCCAATATGGGAGAGGATATCACCTACTCCGGGACTGTGGCTGGCGCGATGGAGGGAGCAATCTATGATATTCCATCTATCGCCATCTCTCAAGTGTGCAACTCCAACTGTGAAGAGACAGAAATGGAAGTAGGATATGAGCAGGCAAAATATGTCGCTCGCGATTTGGTGGAAAAAATATTTCAGCAAGGCTGGCCAGCAGGTCACAGAAGATGCCTCAATGTCAACGTTCCACCCACAAAAGAGTTCAAAGGATATAAAATTACAAGGGCGGGATACCGAGTCTATTTCAATCAGGCGCACCTGCACAGAAATCCCAGAGGAATCGAGTACTGGTGGCTGGGCCTTCATCCTTTGGATTGGATACCGGGTAAAGAGAGAGATTGCGATTTTGAAGCGGTCAAGGAGGGTTTTGTCTCCATTACTCCGATCAAAGCGGATCTCACAGCCTATGAAGAGATACCAAAATTAAAGAGTTGGCTATGAGATTTGAACGTTGTCGGATGCTTTTTGGCAAAGATTTTGAAAAACTGCAAAAAGCAAAAGTGCTCATTTTAGGTGTTGGAGGCGTGGGGAGTTTTGCTTTGGATTGTCTCTATCGAAGTGGCGTGCACAATATAACAATCGTCGATTTTGATAGATACGATCCTACCAATCAAAACAGGCAAATAGGTTCTGAACATGTTGGAGAAGTAAAAGTTGAAGTGCTTCAAAAACTCTATCCGGGTATCGAAGCGATTGATGCGAAAATTGATCAAAAGTGGATCGAAAATTTCGATTTTGAACCCTATGATCTTGTGATTGATGCGATCGATGACAGACATGCAAAAGTGGCACTGGCTCTAAAGGTATGGCCAAAACTCATCTCATCCATGGGAAGTGCAAAAAGATGTGATCCAACAAAAATAGAAGCGACGACTATTTGGAAAACACATGGCGATCCCTTTGCAAGAAAGATTCGATATGAACTGAAAAAGGCCGGCTTTAAAGGAAACTATACCGTGATATTTAGTCCAGAAGAACCAAAATGTAAAGAGAAGGGAAGTTTTGTGGGCGTTACCGGAAGCTTCGGCCTTGCAGTGTGTTCAAAAGCGATAGAGAAAATCATCGATGCAAAAAAATAATCTTTTTTGCATCAGCTCCTTTTAGCTTCTTACAGGAACGCAAATACGCCGTTGGATAATTCTTCTTTGTTTGATGTAAAAACTTTTTTGCTTCTTTCAAGTTTTTATATGGTCCTGATACAAACTTGTACCAGTTATTGTGCTGATATATTACGCCCAGCCTGTATTTTTTGAAAAAACGCCTATCTTCATCTCCATGAATCTCTTTTTGTGTAGAATGGATAATACACCATCCTGCAAATATATGTATACATGATAAAAAGATAACAAATATGATACGCATCTGCCCCCGTGTGATTTTGTATCTTAAGTATATTTAGGCTATATTTAAAATATGGTTAAAAGAGACGCGTTTACACTATACGAACTCATTATTGTCATTGTCACGATTGGCATATTGGCTGCTGTGGCGATTCCAAGACTTAAAACAAATACGCTACAAGAAGAGACAATGCAAGTAGTGGATTTTATTCGTTATACTCAACATCTTGCTATGGTTGATGATAAATACGATCCTTCAGACCCTAACTGGCAACAGAAAGCTTGGTGCATTCAAGTCAATGAGAATAATCTCTCAATTTTTAGCGGAAACGTTTATGCAAAAGACCCTATAACAAATAAGGAAATTACCGGAGGATTAAAAGACAATTCAAACAGGGATTTTCAAATCACCCTTTCTCCTCACACTACAATATGCTTTGATGAACTAGGAAGGCCCTATCAATCCAATAATAATGATATCAAATACAACCATCTCCTACGAAATATTCTCAAAATCACAGCTAGCTATGAAGGAAAAGAGATAAATATTTCCATCCAGCCCGAAACGGGTTTTGTATCTTTGCAATGATCTCATGCTATCTCATATGAAAATCGACATGAACGTATAAAGCAATTTTTTAAAAAAGTGAAAGAATCATTTAATATATACAATACGATTAATAGGAAATTTTGAGAGATATGAGCAGATAAGAGCAGCAGAGTCGGATGCAGCATATCAAGAGCCATGGAGAAAAAAAGCAAAAAAATATATATCAGCAATACTGATGAATTAATGAAAAGATTGGATAAAACACTTCATCTATAATAAGAACCCCCCTACCATCCAAGCTTGAGACTGCATAAACCCAAGGAAATCCAAAGCGTACAATTTCGTTTTGGTCCCCATTAGTTTAAAATCGTCAAAGATCCTATGCTAACCTATAAAGAGATGATCTTACTCGATATTGGCAGTCATGATGTGGTGTATTGAGAATTGATGTATATAATAAATAGAAAATCGTGGTGCGACAGAGACGCACCGATTAAATTTCTATAATACCTATAATACGGTACTTTAAGGAAATAATTTATATTTTTGTACCGCATCATGTACCGCAAAAAATCATCAACGCAAATAGAATTAAAATAGATTTTTTGCCATCCATCTTTTAATGGATTCTTTGATCCCGTCCGCCATTTTGCAGCAGCCCACCACCAATAAAGATAGAGTTACTCCTGCAATAATTGTGAGTGCGGTTACCTCTTTAGAGGAGTCAAACAAGATGATCCACACCATGGGGATAAGTACATACTCGGCTCTTGCGTGGAGTATGCTCACGATTAAGTAGAGATGATAAGCAAAACGATAACTTCCATTGCGTTGCCTTTGGTTATAGCGTTAGTGTTAATTTGGTTATAGTTAGTCAATTTCAGTAAAAGCCGATAGTATGAGGGCTTCAAGTTATTATTAAGCCAAAAAATTGACTAAATATAACTACCTTCAAAAGTCTGTAGCTAAAAAAATGTCGGGGCTCACACAACCCCCAAACTCAAACCTTTGACCAGGACCCAAGAGCTACAAACCGCCTTTAGGAATGATCTTGTATGAGCTTTGCTCTATTTCGTTTGGCTTTGATACTCTGCAATAATCTCTTTGGCTTTATCGAGCGTAACGTTTAACTCCTTGAGCTTCTCCTCACACTCAAAGCTCTTGACGATGCGCTGATAGAGTTCTGGGCGTGAGTGCTTCCATCTGCTAAAGGTGTTCTCTGGTACATTGATAGCGGCTGCCATCTCTTTTGCTTTCATATCGATCCTTATGCTATAATGTTGTGATATACACATATCGTAGATAATTATATCGTTATAGATATGATTAATCCTTATTTTGATGATATAGTTTTATATCTTAAGCTTTGCTTCTCATAGTGTAGATAGATACTCAAAACTTAAACGAATTATTCACATATCGCTATCAAAACCGATAAAGAAGTGAAAAACTATTCACATTTAAGCTTCAAAATCCTTAAAGTGAGAAAATCCATCAAAAAAGATAAAAAAACCGCTTTAAAGAGTATTGAAAACTCTGATTTTCAATATTGTTGATTTTTCAAACCTTAGAGAAGCAATTTTTATGTGCTTATTGTTGATTTTGTAGTGCAATTCAAATGATGTAGAAAATCAAGCCTATTATTGCAGCTGCAACGGTAAGCAATGCAAGGATCGCTCCTGTTACTGCCCCCTCGATAATTCCCTCTATTGCTGCTCTCAAAGTGTTTATGATGCTCATGTCTGCATTATAGCGTAGTGCGCAGGATGTCCATTTCATGGACACCCTGAGGCGTTTTAGCTCTCCTGTAAGACTTCATTATTACTCACACTTTTTCTGGGCGTATGGCTAAAGTTTCTATGGGGTTCATATAATCCTTGTGCGCGGGTCCTACGCTTCTTAAACTGGCTGGGGTGGTGCAAGCCCCGACATTTTTTTAGCTGAAGTAAAAAATAAAAAGGTGATATATGAAAGAGGTATATTGGATAAACCCACCTGGAAATAACGCACTTTCTCACTCATCGACAAATGGATCGAAACGAGTTAAGTCCTACTAAGGTTAGTTCTTTGCAGCTGTAATAAGCATTGAGGTCTCCAGCACCGATAAATCTCTCGATCGCTGATATTTTTTTTCATTGTCGCTTCGCTCATCCGATAAGTGAAACATTAACTCACCGATACGACTCAAAACGACCCTGATTTTTTCTCCTTAATTTTATAAAAAACATGGTTGACACTGACAACAATTGATAAAATGCCCATATTACGGTATTTTGAGTGTCAGTAATAAAAAGGTTGACACCAAAAGTCCTATAAAATGGCTACTTTTACACTTTTTGTCAGTGTCAACCTAATATTTTGATTCTAAAGCATTACTCTTTTGCTCTTTAACTATATAACTCTGTCCCTCTTTCTCAATCACATAGTAAGGCTCAAGTATTTGTAAAGCCTCTTTTTTGCTAATTCCTTTTAATGGACGATAAATATCTCTTAGCTTGATGGGCAATTTTTGCTTTAGCGTATAACTTAATACTCTATCCCGTTTCTTTTCAAAATTTATTTCTTTTTGCTCTTCTAAATGGATGGCTATATGTGATGCTTCTATAGCTTGATAAATATAGAATTTGGTTATCTCGATAGCTCTGTACATAATGTCTGCATCAATATAGTTGTGTTCCTTTTGTTCATTAATGGCTTCTATCGTGTGCAAGAGAATCGCTAAAGAGCCTAAAAGCTTATCACTTTTGCTTAAAAAGCCTCTAAGGATCGGATATTCTTGTGATAGATCATTATTAAGCCCCTCCATAAACTCTTTAAACATCTTTTTTGCATCATCGTTTAACTTGAGATAATACAGATCTTTGATATATGGGTATTCTTTTGCTTTGGTATAGTTTTGTAACTTCATATCTATAAGCGTATCTACCAGCTTTTTAAATTCACTATAGATAAGTTCATTTTGTTCCTTATCGGTAATTTGATATTGAAAATCTTTTACTACATAAATAAGTTGAAATCTATCATTAAAACCGCTTGCTATGTTATCCTCTTGAGCAAGTATAAGTTGCTTATAAAGCTCTGGCTGTATTCCTCCAAATAGACCGATAGTGAGTTTTTCTATATTTACATCGCCTCGATTTATTCTCCCTATCGTGTGTTTACTTGCACCGCTCCAGCTTTCAAGAATAAGACTTCTCATCTCTGGGTCTTTTACAAAGTTATAAATTAGCCTTGTGATCTCATCTTGAAAAATCAAAATCCCTTGTGAGTTGGATTCGAGTATATCGGTAAGCTTCTCTTTAGTAGTATCCGTTAAGATGAGGTAACGGCTTTTTGGTTTACTTTCTGTTTCTTTTTCAAGCTTATGTATAGCTTCTTTTAGTTCATCTGTTTTTTCAATGTCCCCCTCTGCTTCTGCTTTAACAAGCTGTCTTCTTTTGTTCTCAAGAGCTTTCATTTTCATCTCATATCGCTCTTTTTCCTCTTTGAATCTATCTACATATGTAAAATGCTTCTGATAGATAGGATGTGAAAAAGCTTGAAATAGAGGCGTTTTTCTTGTTCCCTTTTCTGCAATGATGCAACCCCATAGATTGGGAATTATTTTATAGGATATGTCATTGGTGGGCACTAAGCACAATTTATCGGTTATGAGGTTAGATAAGAATGCAAAACTTGTAGTAGCTACTTCTTCAAAAGGCAGATTAAGCCTATCGCTTATATCTTCAAAATACTCCTTTATAGGATATGGTAACAACTCTTTATCAATAGTTTTATTTATATAATCGTCTGTTTTTATGTTTTCTTCTTCTTGTGCTACAATTTCATTAGTTACCTCGCTTACTGGAATTACGCCATCTCCATCTTGTGGAGCTGGCTCGTCTAAAGCTTCTTTTACCAACTCTTCTCCAAGTATATCCATTACACCTTGTTTGATAATAGCCATCAACCCTCCTTAAAAAAAATAGTGTTCGCCTACAATATGTGTGTATGGTTGCAAGTTGCCTTCTAAATCTTTAAATATTTCGATCGGTGCAAGTGAAAAAATATCGCTAAAGTCTACTTTTTCGTGTCCTCTTGTATATTCGTATTTCTCATGGATATCCCAAATATCAATCAAATAAGCCAAAGGTTCAAGCTGCTTCATTAGACTTATGATTGCCTCTTTCGCTATCTTTTTCTCGTGCGTCCTTTCATCAATACCGTCAATATCTGGGATAAATACAAAGTCGTACTTATGCTTAGGGTGCATCTTTTGCCTTAGATGATCCATCTCTTTGGGCGTGAGCTGTCTGTATCCTTTGAACGGTACGACGATAAAATTAATCCCTACCAATAAAGCCGTTAAATAATCATGAAACCCCTCGAGGATGAATACTGGCTCCAACGGGTCTTTAATCCTTATTTGAGCATTAGCGTTTGCTCTTGTGCCTTTATAGGCTATCCATTTACCCTCAAAGCCTCTCTTTTTCCTATGCTTGATGGTGCGTATCTGTTTACCCTCATCATCCATCCATTTAACCGCTATGCTGTCATGATAAGGATCATATCGCACTACATTAAGAAAAGCTTTTTTATCCTCTTCTTTGCATGCAACCGCTAACTCATAGGGCATTATTTGATCAATCACTTCTTTGAGCTTCTTGTTATCCAGCTCCCTTATGTGTATGAGGCTATTCCAATATCGCTGCAATTCCTCTTGAGGCGTCTCATTTTCTATGCTGCTATAATTTTGTTGTGGCGTTATATTACGGACACCCGCCCTGCTATGGCGGGTTAAGTCTATCGGCGGCGGGAGGTGGCTACTCATCGTCAATCCTTATACCGAGACAACTGGCAACCCATTTGGTGGCTTCTGGCAATGGTTCGCCTCTATGTTCGTGTATAAGAGCAACGATATCGCCTCCCCATCCGCTGCCAAAGTCCTTGATATAGCCGTCTCTTGCAATTGATGCTGACGGTGTGCGTTCATCCCTAATTTTGAATTTGTAGTTTCTATCTACCTCATACCCAAGAGCCTCAAGCATTGCAGCTACTTTTTCCCGATCCAAGCTTTGCTTTATCTGATCTCTAAGCTCTTTGAGATTCATTGTTTTCCTCCATCTCATTTGATTCTATGTTCCATAGTGTTAATGAGGCTCTATCGAGCATATCGGCTAATCTCTCCAATACAAATCGATAGCTAACTTTGATATTCTCCTTCTCCATTTTGGCTACTATCATCTTGATAGTCTCGCTTGTTAACTCGATATCGCCTCTTGCCTCAATGAGGCTGTTGAGGTTAGCGGTTTTCATTGTTACCTTCCTTTTTATTGGATTCATTAAGGCTTGCATCGTGTATTGCGAAATTAAGTTTTACAAAGAGATCCTCTGTTTCATCTCGGAGTTTTCCAAGCTCTTTGATGGCCCTTTTGATAGCTCCAAACTGGTCTAAAAAGTCCTCTACTTTGAAGTGATAATCAAATCTCAATCTTTGAATCTCACTATAAGCCTCCATTACCTTTACACTATTTGAGGCTAAATCAAGCTTTGACTTTAGTTCCTCATTCTCTTTTTCCAATCGTTCGAGATAATCCATCTTGTCCATTAAGCCGTTGATTACCGCCTGTTTCTCTTTGCACTCCTCTTGCAGTTCTCGCACCTCATCCTTTAAGATGTGATTTTCCTCTTGTAGCTCTAAAAGCTTTGCTAATGCTTGTGATTTTGTCATGGTTGCTCCTTTACTTTCGATTTTTAGTAACCGTATGGTTACTTAAACAACAATTTTATAACCTTTGGATTATTTTGTCAATCTAAAATATAATCTTTTGGTTATGTATGCTATAATTTGATAACCTAAAGGTTATAAAAGGGATAGTATGGATAATAAAGAATTCAAGCAATTGCTTAAAAAAGCTGGTCTTACAAATAAAGAACTGGCGGATCTTCTTAATATTAGTCCCCAAAGTGTTAATAACTGGTCTGTTAAGGGTTATCCTTATTGGCTCAAAAGTTGGCTGCAAAATTACATAAAAGCCAAAACTCTTGATAACGTTAAAGATGTTATCTGCAATGAAGATGATCCAAACTCCACTGCTTCTTAAAATCCCTTTTTTTATAGTGTCAACTTTGTAAACTATACTCATGTAAATGCTCTTAATATGCTTTTGTTTCACTGTAAAACCCTCGCCGTAATCTCACCCTTGTTTTGTTCTCAACCCTTGCTAAAACCTTGCTATTCATGGCTGTAACATAGCCGTTTTATTGCCGTTATACCTTGCCCTAACCTTGCCCTAATCAGTAGCCGTTTTGCAGCCATTGTTTATCCTTTTCGCTCTTCTATCCATTGCATCACTTCATTAAAGCTCCAGCGTGAGGCTCTAATCCCTATCTTTATAGGTTTTGGGAATTTGCCATCACGGATATATTTGTAGATAGTGGGTTTTTTCATTCCTATAAGAGATGAAACCTCTTTGATGTCTATGAGCCTGTCTTGTTGTAGGGTTGGTAGTGTCATAAAACCTCCTTGCGGTTATTGTGAGTTATGGAGGTATTATGAAATAAAAGAGGAGTATAAAGCAAAGATTGAAATAATAAATTTATGTAGAAATTTTGTTACTATTTTTTGTCAGATTTTTTTACCAAAATTTTGTCATAATCGAATCTAAAATGTGAATCATAGCAAGACATCAAGATAAATTTTACTTCTGCAGTATCGATAGTCTTATTGACTATATCAATTCCATTTTGAATAAAATTTTCTACATCCAATCTTTTAGGCTTAGGTTCAATTTTAAGTAGCCAACCTTTTAGCCTTTCTTTTGTAATAGGTGATTTGTATTTTGGATTAAATTCTGAAGGATGTTGGATCATATGATTTAAAAATTCATGAATATCTTGTGAATTCATGTTTAAGTCATTAAAAGTTCTGAAATCTTCAGTTAACCAATAGACTCCAAAAACTCTTTAAAATCTCTTGCTTTATTGCTTATCCATTCGTTAATTTGATTTTGAGATTTATTTAGATAAGAAGCTTTTTTCTTCATTTTGATGAGTTCTAATTTGTTTGCATAGTCATAAAAATAACTAATGCTTTCAAGAATATATCCCCATAATGCGTTCTGGTTATTTTTATTATGCAAAGGTTTTCCAATAAAAAAAGATTTCAAGTCCTTTAAGTACTCGTCTGCCAGTTCATCATCTTTCGCTACTGACTGCATTGCATATCTATATTGAATCGCTGCAAATAGCTCTTCTAAAACTTCATCAGTAAACTTTTCCATTATTACCTCGCTTATGCAGTAAATTTATTTTTATTAATACACCTCATCATGACTACCAATATCGAGCAAGATTATCTCCTTATCGGTGATAACTAAATCTATAACGATTCTGTAGCTCATAGAGATTGAAACGGAGTAGTACTCTTTAAGTTTGCCTTGCAGTTTGTGGAGTCTCAAGCTCGGATAATGTGGATCGGCTGCAAGAATAGTCAAAACCTTTTTGTATCTCTCTTTTAATTCTGGATGCTTTTTGATAAATCGCTTCTCTTTTTTGAGATAAGAGTCTGTAAAAATGAGCGTGTACATTTAAAGGCTCTTTAGATGGTTTTCAAGCTCTTCTTTGGTAGTAATAATCTTGGCTTTGCCTTGTTTGATTTCCTCTTGAGCTTGTAAATACGCTGCATCCAGCTCTGCAGCTCTCATCTGCTCATATCGTTCAAAATCTACAACGATATATTTGGGCTTTCCTCTAAAAGTAATAACTGCTTCATCTTTGGCTTGCAGTTCACTCTCAATAGCTTTTATCCCTTTAACTTTTAATTCGTTAGCAGTAATCATTATCTGTCCTTTTAATCGTGTTGTTTATAACATTATATCAAAGTTTATCATTGGCTATTAAGGTAATTTGCCCACCAGTTCAAAAGCTCTTTTCTATCTTCTAAAAAATCGCTTCTTAGATAGCTTTGCGTTACTTTTGAGCCTATATTGTGATGGAGCTGTGCCTCTATCGCTTCAAAGCTACAGCCATGCTCTTTTTGGTGCTCAAGAGCGATTGTCTCAAAGCTGCTTCTAAAGCCGTGTAGGTCTTGTTCTGGCTCGTTGAGGTCTATTTTAAGTACTTTTCTAAGGGTATTGTCTGAAATTGGTTTATGTGCATTTATTGGACTGCCAAAAACAATCTCACTGTAAGGACTGGCTATCGCTTTAGCCTGCTGTATTACTTTAACTATCGCATCCGTTAAAGGAATACGAAAAGGCTGATTTTTTGTTTTCATGGCTTCAGCTGGATAGATAATGACTCTTTTATCAAAGTCTTTATAATCCCATTTAAGATTGGCTACATTGCCAAAACGTACTGCAGTAAGAGCGATATATTGTAGCGGTAATCTAAAGTAAGGATTTTGTAAAGAGCAGATTTTTTGATAGATCTCTTTTATTCGCTCATTCGTAACGGCTTTATGCCTGGTGGGTTTATGCTTTGGAATGAGGCTATCTATATCTATGCCCACTGCTGGATTGGTTTGTGTGTAGTCATTGTGGATAGCAAAGTCAAAGAGACTTTTGAGCAGTCTGTAGACTTCTCTTGCTTTATAGGTTTTGCCTGTGCTTCTATTGTCTTTTTGTAGTTTTGTGGAGTAGGTGTTTTTAACTATTTTGATGATGTCCTGTTTTGTTACCTCATCGATTTTTACTTCACCTATAAATGGAGTGATATAGTTTGCAAAGGTATTGATGTAATTCTTTTGTAGCCTCGCTTTGCTTACCTCTTTGGCTTTATGCTGGATAAACCGTTCTATAACGAAACTTGTAAATTTTTTATTCGCTTCAAGCTCTTTTATACGCTTTTGCTCTTGTTTATACCTATTTGGATCTATGCCGTTCTTTATAAGCTCTTTTACCTCATACTTGATTTTTCTTGCCTGTGCAAGCGATATTTGTGGATAATCTCCTATAGTGTAGGTGTTTCTCTTGCCAGCATAGACGTAATCGAGCCTAAAAATCTTACGTCCGTTTGGTTTGATTAAGATATAGAGTCCTTCACCATCTCTGAGCTTGTAATTTTTCTCTTTTGGCTTGGCGTTCCTAAGCTGCAGATCATTAAGAGGTCTTATACTTTTTGGCACCTGTTACCTCGCTTGAATACTTGCAAATACATTGAGCGCACCAGCGAAAACGTACCGCAAAACGTACCGCAAAAAAATTTTACTTTGAGTAAACTTAAATATACCACAATATACCAAAAAGCACGATTTGAAGGGGATTTTAAATTAGAAGATAGCCTTAAGAAAACTTAGATAAACCTTAATGTGGTGCGGCAGAGAGGACTCGAACCTCCACGGGATTAACTCCCACAAGGCCCTCAACCTTGCGCGTCTACCAGTTCCGCCACTGCCGCGTTTGAAGTGGTGAAAGTATATCAAAAAAGTTTGCCGAAGGCAAGTCCTTCGGCCATGCAATTATCCCAAGAATGGATTTGCGTAAAGTGCAATAAGAGCGATAACAAGTGTATAGATAACTTGCGCTTCAATCATCGCCAATGCGATGAACATTGTAGTCATGAGTTTACCACCAAGTCCTGGGTTTCGTGCAGTACCAGCGATTGTAGCAGCTGCAGTATGTCCCATACCGATACCACCACCTGCTGCAGCAATACCAAGACCAACACCAGCAGCAAGTACGCTGTACGCTTGAATCATGCTCTCACCATCTCCAGCGAAAGCAAACCCTGCGAATGCAACCAACAAAAGCATCAACTTTTTCATAAAATCCTCCTAATTATTTTTGCAAAGTCCGTTCGGCTTGCGTGTCCCTACTTGTCACTTTGCAGTGCAATTGTACAAAATATAATTTTAAATTACGCTTTTTTGAGAACCTGTCGTAAACCTAGTTCAATTTTATGTCCTTTTTGACTAAGCACCTCTACTTCCACTTCATCACCTATATTGACAACATCCTCCACTCTCTCTACTCTTCCAGATGAGAGTTTTGAAATATGTAAAAGGCCGTCCACACCACCAGGTAGCTCAACGAAAGCTCCAAAATTGGTTGTCCGTTTTATTTTTCCTTTTAGAATATCGCCTTCTTGAAATTTCACAGGTTCTGGCTTTGGTTTGTTCGTAATTTCTTGGATATAGTCACACGCAGCTATCACTTTTGGTCTGTTTTTCCCTGTAACTTTCACTTTTCCTTTGTCTCTGTCAATATCGATGCTCACTTCAAATTTTTCTATAATTTCTTTTATTGTTTTTCCTGCCTGGCCGATTATATCGACTATTTTGCTTGGATGAACGGTTATGGTGTGAGAGGAGGGAAGATTCTCTTCATTTATCTCAATCTTCTCAGCGGCCTCTTCCATAATCTTTAGAATATGCAGTCTCGCTTCTCTTGCTTGCTGCAACGCTTGTTCCAAAATCTCTTGTTGTACACCACCAAGTTTGATATCCATTTGCATTGCCGTTACCCCATCATGGGTACCGGCCACCTTGAAATCCATATCCCCATCATGGTCTTCCAATCCCATAATATCTGTGAGAATTGCATATTTGTCATCCTCTACTATAAGCCCCATGGCAACACCCGCAACCAAGTCCGCAAGATCTATGTTTGCAGCTTTGAGGGCCAAAGCGCCTCCACATACGGTAGCCATAGAAGAAGAACCGTTGGATTCCAAGATTTCTGACACGAGTCTATAGGTTTTGTCTTCAGGAACGTCCACAACCGGCTCTAATGCACGTCGTGCCAAGTTTCCGTGACCAAGCTCTCTTCTTCCTGGGGCACTGATAGGTTTGGCTTCTCCTACGCTGAATGGAGGAAAATTGTAATGCACCATAAAGTGTTCATACTCTGGCCCCTTGCTTGTAAGCATCTCATACATCTGGGCATCCGTCTTCTCCCCGATTGTACAAACGACCAATGCCTGGGTTTCACCTCTTGTAAAAAGACACGATCCGTGAGCTGAAGGCAAAATATTCGTTTTGATATCGATAGGCCGAACATCTTTCAACCCTCTTCCATCGGCTCTTTTGCCCTCGTTCAAAATCATTTCGCGAACGATTTTTCTTTTGTATTTTTCAACCACTTTATAGATGGTTTCATACTCCCATCCCTGCTCTTTGGCAACGTCATCTTCACTGATTTTTTTGGCAATCTCTTTCAAAAGTTCGTTTCGCTCGCTTTTTGCCATCGCTTGAACTGCTTCTTTGATATCGGCTGCATAGATCTCTTCTACATAGGTCCAGATATCTTCATCAATCGTTTGCGGGAGCAGTTCCAATTCCAACTGTTCTTTTGCACTCTCAATGAAATATTTCTCGTACTCGTTGCACGCTATCTGAATAACATCTTTCCCCTGGGCAATGATAGAAGCAAGTTCCTCCTCTTTCATTGCGTTTGGCTCTTTTATGGTGATCACCTCTTCAGCGAGTGTCGGATCCATCAATGGATCAACTGTCGTTGGCACCACTTCCGTTTTGTAGCTTCCTATAGCAGCCATTTCGATCATCAAAAGTTCTTCTTTCGTTCCTGCCAGATAAAGATCCAATGTACTTTCTTTGAGTTTCGACAAAGGAGGATTGAAAAGAACTTCTCCATCAACCTTTGCCACACGTAGTCCACTAACAGCTTTTCGCACAGGAATATCGCTGACAAAAAGTGCCGCACTGGCGGCATTCAAAGCCAAAACCTGCAGATCACTCTCTGGATCTGCACTGAGAACCATAACCGTTATGACCGTTGGATAAAGATAGCCTTTTGGAAAGAGTGGTCGCAATGCTCTGTCAACGATTCTTGCTGTCAATGTTTCAAAATCACCAGGTTTTTGCTCTCTTTTGACAAATCCACCGGGGATTTTCCCTGCTGCGTAGCTCTTTTCTATATACTGAACCGTCAATGGAAGAAAATCCTCATCTACCATCTCTTTTTCCATCACGACGGTAGCGAGCATGACCGTTTTTCCGCTTTTCAGTAACACCGAGCCATTTGTCTGTTTCGCAACTTCACCAAATTCATAAATTTCTTTGAGGTTGTTCATCTCAAATTCAAATCGACACTTCATTCATACCCTTTCAAAATCGAAATTTTTTTATATACTCTTTATGAGGAAACTGTTTTAAAATCTCCTCTTCCGTAAACGAGAAACGGTAGTTTTCTATATAGTTTTTCAAAATAGTATATGCACGATTGATCTTGGCCATCTCCTCATCATTGCCACCCCTATCTGGATGAAACCTTTTTGAGAGCATTCTATAACGATCTTTGATCTCTTTATACGAAACCATGGTGGGTAGTCCCAAAGTCTCCAAGGCTTCATGAATCAACTGTATCGGATCTTCGCTCATTTGATATATGTCCCAGCTCCGGAAGCCGTCCCCAAAAGATACTTCATATCTTGATCAATAAACTGTAAACCAAGTCCGAAAAAGAAATTCCTCGCTTCATCGTTCAAGATGTTATCTGCTCCTATATAAGCATCCAGATGTTTCAAAAATCGTTGTCTGTAGGTGATACTCAGATGTGCTTTGTCTCCACGGACATCATTGACCGCATTGAAATCATACAGATCCACACTCACTTTTCCCTGATCATTCAATAGATAGTAGTCAGCTCCCAATCCTCCCGTACTTTCGATCAAACCGAGTCGATATCGAAAATTTCCGTATCGTTTTGCATATTCTGCACTTACCAAATATTTCGAATCTTCATGATCCGACGGCGGGACCAACCTTCCATTTGCATCCGTTTTACTGTAATCATCCATTGATGTAATTTCTAAAATATATGCTTTATTTGGGACTGGCAAATACTGAATACCAAACGTACTTTTCATATAATTATCTTCACTCATGTAATACGACCTGAAATTGACACCAATTTGACTTTTTCCAATACTTGAGAGGTACTTATCTAACTTTTGAAAAGAACTGCCTCCACTTGTAAAAAATTTGTCTGCTGAACGGATAGCTCGGCTGAGAGGTTTTTTATTGTTTTGTACCACTTCATGCAAATCATCTTCCAATGCGGCAAACTTATCCATAAGTGTCGGGAGCTTTTTGTCAAGCTCTTTGCTCGATGATCGGAGATATTTCGTAATATCATCGATTCTATGCATAATCTGGGGAAGCTTCGTATTGATGTTGTCAGCAGTATATGCAAACTTATCACTCATTCGTCCCAATTTCTCACCGGCCAATGCCAATTTTTCACCCATAATACGAATATTTTCGATACTTTTGTTGATATTTTCTTTGTTGCTTTGGACCAACTCTTTAAGATTTGCAGTGAGTTCTTGGAGATTTTCGATACTCTTTTTCAAATCCTCACCGCTACTTCCCGCAATGGAGCGGCGTAACTCTTTTATAAAGGCTTTGAATTCACCGGCAGCCTCATTGATCGTCGTGGTTGTTTGGTCCAAAGAGGCGTATGGAAGCTCTTTTTGGATGGTTTCGCCAGGTTTTAAAAACTCTTTGGAATCTCCTGGCTCGATTTCAAGATATTTGCCTCCCAGCATACTCTCTTGTCTTAGTGCGACAGAAGAATCTTTTGGTATTTTGGCATTTTGATAGATATAGAGTTTCAGTTTTACTCTATTTCCTTCCAAAGTTTTGGACTGTACATAGCCTACATCCACACCCTTTTCTTTTACTTTTGAATTGTTCTCAAGGCCCGAAGCGTTATCAACAATAGCATAAATGGTATATCCCTTTTTACCTATATGGGAGAATTTATTGACTTGCATACTGAGTAAAAAGAGAAAAAGCAGCCCTATTGCAACAAAAATTCCTACTTTCGTTTCCGTTTTCATTAGATGTTTCCTTTCAGATCCGACTGCGTAAACCTTTGGGAAAATCCTCCCAACGGATACAACATAAACTGTACATAAAACGAATTAATATGATAATAGTCGACACCTTTGTTACTCAAAAGAGGCAATGTTTCCCTTTTATAGGAAAGCTTCATATTCCAACAGTTTTTCTGCATCAGCCAGCCGACACTCCAACTGTTGGTTACGCTTTGTTTGATATCATAGTTTATTGTAGCAAAGAGTTGATGTTTTTTTGATAAATGTTTGCTTCCCGAAAATTGGACATAGTTCGATTCCGCTCTATTTTCTCTCCCTTTTTTGTAAAGGTGTGAGAGGAAAAGACGATATTTCTCATCATGATATGAAACAGTCGATGAGATAGAATCGAGATCAGAATATTGATGGGAATAAAAAATATCTGTATATAGATACCAATTTTTACGGATATGGAGCCCAATCTCGTTTTCAAGATTTTGCAGTTTTTGTGGTTCATCGTAATTAATAGGCTGAGAAATGTAGTGATAGAGTATTTCAGAACCATCTACATCATAAAAATACTCTTTCATACTGAGTTCAAGCCGCTTATGTGTCTGGCCTATATTGATGAAATCGGCTTTTGTCCCGCCGTTTTTCTCAAAACTCGGCAAATATAAAGATGCATTGAAATGAAGGGTATGAGTTCCAGAACTGTATGGTTTGATGAGATCACTAAATAAAGAGATTTTATGTTCATTTCGAAAAGTATAGCTTTTGTCATAATCTTGCATTTCTGATTCATTCGTATAGAATGTATAGTTTCCAAAAAGCTGTTCACTTACCGAAATTCCAAAATAATCGTTCCAAAATCTCGTATACCAGGTAATTGGAAGATTCAATTGCATCTCCGTGGCATTGAGACCTTCTTGCCTGTAAAAATTGTTTATCCTGAAATTGGCGTTGTAATAGATATGTGGAATCAAAGAAGTTGTATAATGGTGATAATGCAGTGCCGGCAAAAGTTGCAGCGTATCTGCATTGGAAACTTTGGTATTGTCTTTGAAATATTTCGCATATATACCGAAATAGTGATTATCCAGATTGTAATAGTAGTTCAATCTGGAAATCACTAGGGTTGAAACAGAAACGTACTGATTTTGTTGCTCTTTGAGGTTAAAATAGTCTACATCGTTGTACGCTTTCCAATCGACAAAGAGTCCATCTTTATGAGAGTCATCTGGCTGAACGAAAAAAGACTCATCTTTATAAAATAGTTCAAGGCCATAATGTTTGTCATTTTTGAGATTGTTTTGGATTTGATAGGATTTCTTCTCTTGAAAGATACCTGCAGTAATCTCTCCATATGCATCTATATCGTTTGCCACACGATAGGTTGTGTATAGACCATATCCCCTTTTTGTTCGTATTTGAGGATCGAACTCTATATCCCACCATTTCTGTGGTGCAAAATAGATAGGCTGAATATAGGTAAAACCCTGCTCTTTCGAGATACCAAAGACAGGGCGAAGAAGTCCCGAACGCCTTTTTTTATTCGTTGAAAAACTGAGATAGGGAGTGTAGAGCATAGGAAAATTTCCGATATAAAGCTTGGCATGATAGAGATCAACCCAATCTTTTTCCTTATCATATATTCCTTTTTCAAAATAGATTTTCCAATCGCTGCACCTTGAATCACAACTGGAGGTAAAAGCATTTTTTGCAACTATTTTTTTCCTATCCGCGGAGTATTCACTTCCCTTAATCCAGATATTTGTTCCATTTTCGGAAAAGAAAAAGGGTTTCGCATAGATGTGATCCGTCTTGAGATCAAGTAGAGCAAAATCGCTTAATGCACTATATTTTTCACCATCCAACATAAAAATATGGCCATATAGTTTCACAAAACCGTTTTTTTTGTCATAAACGATTTTATCCGCTTCCAAATAGTAGTTCTTATATTCAACTGCAGATCTGGACTGGAGCTTGAAACTGTTTTGAGAGGCAGAAGCTTCGAGTGTATATATTTTGACAGGAGTCTGTGAAGCCATCGCCAGCGAAGCTGCGATGGATAGTACAATAATCTTACGCAGATTCATCTATTTGCAATGCCTGATATGCAATATCTTTACGGAACTTCTTGCCAGCAAAATGGACTTGCCCGGTTAGCATATAGGCATAATCTCTTGCCTCTTTGATCGAATTACCGATACCGACACATACGAGCACACGACCCCCCGTCGCGAAGAGTTTTCCTTCTATGAGACTCACACCTGCATAACAGATCAAAGAGTGCTCTTTAAGTTCACTGTGGACAATCTCATCAACGATAATTTCACTCGGTTTCGATTTGCCATAAGGGTAGTTTTCACTGGCTAAAACCACGCCAACTGCATATTTATCGTAAAATTCCACCTTCAATTCATCCAGACGCTTCGTAGCCGCTTTATAAAACAGTTCCGTCGCCGGGGTTTTCAAAAGAGGCATCAAAACTTCGCACTCTGGATCCCCGAAACGAACGTTGAATTCAAGAACATAAGGATCCCCGTTGACTATCATCAAACCGGCAAAAAGAACGCCCTCAAATGGTGTACCATCATTAGCCATCCCTGCAATCGTAGGAGCGATGATTCGCTCCTCTATCTTTTTGGAAAGCTCTTCATCGATAAGAGGAGTTGGCGCGTATGCTCCCATTCCACCTGTATTGGGCCCTTTGTCACCATCCAGGAGTCTTTTATGATCTTGTGCAGCCGGCAAAATAACATAGTTTTCTCCATCACTGATAGCAAAGACACTGAGTTCATAACCATCAAGATACTCTTCAATCACCACTCGCTGACCGGCCGGTCCAAAGGCTTCTCCACTGAGCATATTCGCCGCAGCCTCTTTTGCTTCCTCGCGTGACTGGGCGATGATAACACCCTTTCCGGCACATAAACCATCAGCCTTTACCACAATAGGCGGTTCAAGTTCATCGATAAATTCTGCTGCTTCATCCAAAATATCAGTCTCAATGTAACGAGCCGTGGGAATATTGTATCGTTTAAGGAAGTTTTTCATATAGATTTTTGAACCCTCAAGCAGAGCCGCTTTTTGAGAAGGTCCAAAAATAGTAAGCCCCTCTTCTTTAAAAACATCTACGATTCCTTCCACCAGCGGAGCTTCCGGACCGACAATCGTAAGATCGATTCCCTGCTCTTTTGCAAAAGCTGCAAGTTCGCGAAAATCAGAAATCTCGACATTTTTCCCTAGTTGCAGTGTAGCACCATTTCCTGGAGCAAAATAGATATTTTCAATATTTGGATCTTTTTTGAGGGCATACCCTATCGCGTATTCTCTTCCCCCGCTCCCAACAACCATTACATTCATACCAGTTTCCTTCTCTATTTATCTTTGAAAAAGAGATATCCTTTTCAAAAACAAATAAAAAAGCCCGAGCGGGCGTTCGCGCAATGCCATGGTCCCTAAGACCATAAGAAGAGGGAGCGAGTTTTGGATTAGGCGGCGGCTCCTCGCCAGGCGTCCCTGGCTCAAACGGAGTCACCGACACACACCAAAATCTACAGACCTCCCTCAACGGATTATTGTCGGACCCCCATACTGCGGGTAGCGCACCGCTCAGGCTTTAAAAGAATTATACATCAAACGGCTATAAAATACAATAAAATGGCTCTACTGTGAAAGAAGAGTTTTTGCTGTCTCTACACAAGAAGCCAAACTCTTCTTTTCTGCCATCACATACGATATCTCTTTTGGCAAAGCCTGAGCCGTCTGCTTGCCAATAACTACTGCTTTATAGCTATCATCCCATGCAAAACAGCGAAAAAAACAGCGTACAGTCGATGGAGAGGAAAATATTATCACAGAACCGGGTTCAGGTTTTTGTACAGTTTCGCACTTTCGACATACAGTCTCATATGCTATAACCTCATCAATCTCAAACCCATTTTGCCGCAAAATGGGCACAAGATTAGATACAACTTTTTTAGGCCTTATGTAAAGATACTTTTTGTCGTTTGGAAAATGTGCGACAATCTCCTTTGCCAGCGTATCCCCATATCCTTCACTTCCTTCCCAGACTACACGACCGCCTTTTTCCTTTACAGCTTTTGTGGTAGCCGAACCGATCGAGATAACGGGTTTTAAATGCCATTCATGAGAAATCTGTTCGACTGCGCGGACACCATTTTTGGATGTAAAGATGAGATAATCATATAAAGAAAAATCGATGGAGATGGGAAAAAATTTTTGTCCTATGAGAGGAAGCGTCTTCGCTCCCTCAATCTTTGTATTTGAGAGAATATAGATGGGCATTATTCCCACTCAATGGTTCCTGGTGGCTTGGAAGTGATATCATATACAACTCTATTGATCCCGTCCACTTCGTTAATGATTCTATTGGAAATGAGCTCCAATAAATCGTGAGGGATATGGGCAAATGTTGCCGTCATGCCATCACTACTTTCTACGATACGGAGTGCAACGGTATTTTCGTAGGTTCTTTTATCTCCCATCACACCAACACTTTTGACATTGAGCAGCACGGCAAAACTCTGCCACAATTTTTCATAAAGGCCATGGGCTTTGATCTCTTCAAGCAAAATCGTATCGGCTTTGCGAACAAGATCCAAAGCCTCTTCGTTCACTTCTCCAAGTATCCTGATCGCCAAACCTGGTCCTGGGAATGGATGGCGATAGACCATCTCTCTCGGAAGACCGAGTTCCAGGCCGAGTTTTCGTACCTCATCTTTAAAAAGCTCTCTCAAAGGCTCAATAAGTTCAAATTTCATCCAGTCGGGAAGCCCACCGACATTATGATGTGACTTGATTGTTTCGCTTGGACCTTTCACAGAAACGGATTCGATCACATCGGGATACAAGGTTCCTTGAGCAAGATATTTTACGTCAGTATGTTTTTTCGCTTCTTCTTCAAAAACTTCGATAAATGTGTGACCGATGATCTTTCGCTTCTGCTCTGGATCGGTGATGCCTTGTAAAGCATTTAAAAACCGCTCTTTGGCATCAACGACTATAAGTGGAACTTTGAGCATATTTTTGAATACATACTCCACTTTCTCTCTCTCACCCTCTCGCAAAAGTCCGTTGTCTACAAAAACGGGAATAAGTTTATCCCCTATCGCTTCGTATAAAAGTGCTGTAACGACAGAACTATCTACTCCACCGCTCAAAGCACAAAGTACTTTATCTTCACCCACTCTTTGCCGGATCTTTTCGATCTGCTCTTTTGCAAAATGGCCCATATCCCATTTGCTTGTAATACCACATATTTTTCTTGCAAAATTTTCTAGAATTTTCTGTCCCTCTTGGGAGTGTGAAACTTCCGGATGAAACTGCAAAGCATAGATCTGTTTCTCTTCATTCGCTATAGCTGCGTAAGGAG
Organism: Nitratiruptor sp. SB155-2; assembly: GCF_000010325.1. Classification (GTDB taxonomy): domain Bacteria; phylum Campylobacterota; class Campylobacteria; order Campylobacterales; family Nitratiruptoraceae; genus Nitratiruptor. Next base: position 1,351,170 of record NC_009662.1, read on the forward strand.
AATTATCGGTATGAGCAATTCTTATAAAACCCGCTGGTAATTCTGTTACTTTGTCTCCATGACTCATCCAAACAATCTGCCCATCCTTTGTACCTTCAAAGAGCGGACAGACTTTACCATGAATTGGATCGAAATAGAGTTTCGCTTTTCCATACTCATGTTCCAAAGCCCGTACCACTTGACCACCGAAATCGACTGTAATAAGCTGCATTCCATAGCATATACCAAGCACGGGAATGCCAAGTTCATAAATTGCCTTATCCACTCTTGGAGCATCCGGTTCATAGACGCTCGCCGGTCCACCGCTGAGAATGATACCTTGAGGCTTTTTAGCCCTAATATTTTCTATCGGTTCAAAAAAGGGATATATCTCACAATATACCCCAACCTCTCTTAAGCGTCTAGCTATGAGTTGCGTATATTGACTCCCAAAATCTAAAATAACTATAGGTACTTCTTGCATTTTCTATCCTTAATATAATCCCATAATTTCGAACTGTACATACCACAGTGCGACAGAAAGAATATATCCCGCCAACACTGTCCAGGCATATTTCATATGGGCACCAAATGTGTATACACCCCTCATTCTTCCCATAACACCTACACCTGCTGCACTACCAAAACTGATCAAACTACCGCCAATACCGGCTGTCAATGTGACTAAAAGCCATTGATCTATACCCATAGGAGGATTCGCTTTCAAAATCGCACTCATGACAGGAACGTTGTCAATAACCGCAGAAATAAATCCTACACCGATATTTCCTGCTGTTGGTCCTATGTGGTCATAGAGTTTGACAATGTATTCCAAAAATCCCATAAAATGGAGGGCTCCTACGGCACTCAAAATACCAAAAAAGAAAAGAAGCGTATCATTTTCTACATTTTTCATATTCACATATACATCAAATTGATCGTGCTGATTTTTTCGTTTATGCAGATAGGAATACATTTTTAACAAAGCCAAACCGAACATCATGCCCCACATCGCCGGAAAATGAAAAAACTGGTGTCCTACAACAGCTATGAAAATCGTAAATGCCCCCAACCATATAACCACTTTTGCCCCGGGCTTGAGTTCAGCTTTTGGCAAAGAAGCATCAAAATGAGGTTCCCCTTTCGGTACAAAAAGGGACAAAAGCCAAGCAGTAAGCACCCATCCAGCAAAGGCGGGAACGAAAAGATAAAGAAAATCAACGAACTCTCCCTTACCAGCGGTCCACGCCATAAGTGTCGTAATATCACCAAATGGACTCCATGCACCACCGGCATTTGCAGCTACGACGATATTGATGGCCCCGGGAACCAAAAACTGCGTTTTCGTTTTATCAATCGTATAGAGAACCGTAGAGAGGATCAAAGCCGTTGTCAGGTTGTCAGCGACTGGTGATATCCAAAAAGCCAAGGTTCCCGTAATCCAAAAAAGTTTCTTGTAGCTGTACCCTTTGGATGTGAGCTTATACTTCAATACATCGAACACTTTTCGCTCTATTAATGTTTCAATATATGTCATCGCTACAAATAGGAAAAAGAAAATCTCTGCAATCTCAAGGATGAGTTTTTCCATCTCGTCATGAAGAGGTGTCGGATCGAGATGATTGAATGCAAAATAGACTCCAAGCAGCATGAACATCAGTGTCCCAATCAACAAAGCGGGCTTGGCCTTGTTCATATGAAATTTCTCTTCGGCTGCTATGAAGTAATACCCTATAACAAAAATCGCCAGATTTATCCACCCTATCCAAGAGTGGGTCAAATCGATACCATGCATCTATGCTCCTTCTTCAATATAATGGGCTCCAACACTTTTTCTCCTTGCCAATGCCGCATCCACTATCGCTTCGGCACAACTGATTCGCAAACGAAGCAGATGGCCTATATCTTTTTGCTTCATAGTTACAATCTGCTCTTTTGCTTCTTGTAACTCTTTTCGTTTCCTTATGATTCCGACATTATGCCACATCAAACGCCGCAACTGCTGTTTTGTCTCTTTATCGCCGGGTTTTATCAAAACCTCTGAGAAAACCGGAAACTCTTTGTGGGTAATTTTTTGTTCATTGAAGAGTGTATCTTCAACGGCTCTTTTAGAAAAGACCAATCCTTCCAACAAAGAGTTGGATGCCAGTCTGTTTGCACCGTGGACTCCTGTGCAAGCCACTTCCCCTACCGCATATAAATTCGTAAAGCCTTTCACTTTTCCCCAGGTATCTGTTTCGATACCACCCATCATAAAATGAAAGGCAGGCGATATCGGAACTCTGTCATATGGCACTTTATAGCCGATGTTACGAAAAACGCGGTAGATGTTCGGGAATCTTTTTTGAAAAAACTTTTCCGTAAAATTGGAAAAATCCAAAAATACTGAATGCCCCTCTTTTTGATGGCGATAGATGGCTCTGCTTACAATATCTCTTGGGGCGAGTTCCCCTCTTTCATCATATTCAAATAAAAAACGTCTACCCGTTTCATCCACAACGGTAGCACCTTCTCCTCGCAACGCTTCAGTCAAAAGCAGTTTTCTTGCCCGTACGTTGTATACAAATACGGTCGGATGGAACTGGGTAAACTCCATATCTTTCAAGGGCAGTCCCTTGATTGACGCAAGCCCTTGTATGTCGGCACTGATCTTTTTTGCATTCGTATGATATTCATAGAGTGATCCTATGCCGCCACTCGCTATTATGATGTTTTTCGCATAGATATTGTGCCGGTTTTCTCCATTTTGTACTGTTACGCCATAAACGGTATTATCTTCTATCAGAAGATCGAGAACAAAAATACCTTCCAGTACTTTCGCCCGAACCTGTGAGAGCAAGAATCGATGCAATTCCCTTCCCGTCGCATCTCCTCCTGCGTGCAAAATCCTTGGTCTTGAGTGGGCGGCTTCCTTTGTAAAAAGGAGATTCCCTTCTTCGTCTGTGTCAAAGGCAAAACCTCTGGCTATCAAATCTTCGATTACGAGCATGGAGTTACGACTCATTATCTCAACGGCCTCTTCGTCGCAAAGGCCAGCACCAGATTGTAATGTGTCTTGTATATGTAAGGGGATGTCCTCTTCATCTACAGCAGTCGCAACGCCGCCTTGTGCATAAAAGGTATTGCACTCCCAAATCGGATCCTTGGAAAGAATCAGAGTAGAAGACTCTTTAGGTACATTCAAAGCGGCATACAGCCCGGCAATCCCAGCACCAATAATAAGATAATCGTATCGTTTCAAGAGTGGACCTCTTTCTTTTCGTATTGAGGAGGCGCTTTATATCCGCACCCCTGAAAAAGAGTCGCCAGAAGTGTTATAATTATAAAATGAAACAGCCAAATTCTCTTATTTCTCATATTTTTTCCAATTCCAACAAACTTCAAGAACAGCAGTGCTTTGAAAAACTGAGAAAACTGCTGCCAAAACGGTTTCAAGACACCCTGATATATATCTATAAAAAGGGAGAAACCCTTTACTTTGTTTTCAATCATCAGGGTATTGTAATGGAGTTCAATTATATTAAAAAAGATATAAATGCACTATTAAATATGATCCAAACGCATCAAGGTTTATGCAAAAATATCCATTATAAGAGTATCAAGTCCTATGCGAAGTTCTTTCCGCAAAAGAAAATCTCTATAAAACCGATACAGCAGTATCAAGAGCGTGCCAAAGGGATATTTAATATAAAAACAGATAACCCGGAACTTCAACAGATACTCATGCAGATACAAAAAAAGATACAAGAAAATGCAAAGACTCATTGAAAAGTTACAAGCATTACCCGATGCTCCTGGCGTGTACCAATATTTTGATCAAAATGGGCGCCTGCTGTATGTCGGCAAAGCAAAAAGCCTCAAAAAAAGGGTGAAAAGCTATTTTCGATTTTCACCTGCACTCACTCCGGCACCAAATCTCTCTCCAAGAATCTTTAAAATGATTCATGAAACAAAAAATTTGGAATATATTGTTGTCGAGAGCGAAAACGATGCGCTTATATTGGAAAACTCTCTTATCAAACAGCTTAAACCAAAATACAATATCTTGCTGCGGGATGATAAAACTTATCCCTATCTCTACGTAGATTTCAATGAAACTTTTCCTCGAATCAAGCTGACACGAAAAGTTATCCGGGGAAGCAATATCAGATATTTTGGTCCTTTTCCATCTGCGGCAAAAGAGATTATGGACTCTTTGTACGAACTCTTTCCTCTCGTTCAAAAAGAGAGTTGCATCAAAGGGAAAAAAGCGTGTCTTTTTTATCAGATGAAGAGATGTTTGGCACCATGTGAAGGCAAAGTCACTCCAAAGGAGTATGCACAAATCTTAGATGAAGCGATTTTTCATCTCAAAGATAAACAGAAACTTATTGAAAAACTGCAAAACAAGATGCAGGAGTATGCTGAACAACTGCGATTTGAAGAAGCTGCCAGTCTTAGAGACAGAATAAAAAAAATAGAATCTGTACAGATCCAAAGCGGGATCGATTTTGCAAAAATGGAAAATCTCGATATTTTTGCTGTCGAAGAGGATGAGAAGCAAGCGGTGTTGGTGCGACTTTTTATGCGGGAAGGGAAAGTCATTTCAAGCAGTTCGACACTCTACCACATCGATAAAGAGAAGGGCTTTGATAGATCCGAAGCGTACAAAAGAGCCCTTTTAGAGTTTTATCAAAACCAAACGCCTCTGACAGCCTCACGAATCATCGTAGCACACGATTTTAGCGATAGAGACTCTGTCCAAAACTATTTGAGTAAAAAATTTGGTAAAAAGATCACCGTTCAACATCCTTTACGGGGAGAGAAACGAAAAATCGCCAATTTGGCACTGCTCAACGCTAAAGAGCTTTTGAAAAAGAGAAAGAATCAAAATCGTATCGAAGATATAATCAAATCCTATTTTCATCTACAACACTCCCCGTACAGAATTGAAGCATTTGACAATTCCCATATCAGTGGCTCCAATCCTGTTGGTGCGATGGTCGTATATGAAAATGGCAAGTTTGTCAAATCCGATTATAGACACTATACGCTCCATCATAAAGATGAATATGCCCAGATGAAAGAGCTCCTTACAAGAAGATGTGAAAGTTTTGCAAAAAATCCGCCACCTGACTTGTGGATAATTGATGGGGGAGAAACATTAAGACAACTAGCGGTAGATATCCTGCAGAGCCATGGTGTGGGTATAGATGTTATCGCCATAGCAAAAGAGAAACACGATGCGAAGGCGCATCGCGCCAAAGGTAAGGCGAAAGATATTCTCTATAGCGCCATGGGCGTTCATAAACTTTCACCAGTCGATGAAAAGTTACTCTTTTTTCAAAAAATAAGGGACGAAGCACATAGATTTGCTTTACAGTTTCATAGACAAAAACGACAAAAAGAGTCTAAATTAGTAGAGTTACTACAAATCGATGGTATCGGTGAAGCTACACTGAAAAAATTGCTTCATTTTTACGGCACCTTTGAAAGGATTAAAAAAAGCGATTTTGAAGAATTGAAACAGCTCGTGGGAGAAAAAACAGCGCAAAAGATTCTCGAACATTTCTCTAAGCATGATTTAAATTTGTTATGATAAAGTTTGTTTAATATTTATTTTTCAGTAATCCGATAGCGACTTATACTCCGTTTGATAATATATATAAAGGATTGTACGTGCTTTTGTACGACAATAAAAGACAGCTGGTAGCAATTGATGAAAAAATTTTGGAAGTAACTGGTTTTGAAACAACTCAAGATCTTTTTAACAAGGTCGATGACATCGCCGAACTATTCGTCAATAGACCCGGATATGTTTATAAATTTCAAAACTTTTCCTGGATAGATTATGTGCTGTACAATCCGACAAAAACCCATTTCGCAATCATTGAAACCAAAAGAGGCGGGATAGAAGTACAGATCGATATCCATACCCTTTTAAATAGATCCGGTGAAATTGCTTTTTTTTGTATCGATCTGATCCCTGAACAATTCAGTGAGGAGTTTGGGAGTTTTCAAAAGTCACAATCTACTGTTGCTGTATCTCCTGCACAAACAACTCTCGAAAATGCAGCAATTATCGATTCATCCAAAGAGATCGAACCACTTCAGCCGCAAGATTTGGATAAGCAAAAGATGCCTCCAAGTGAAACAACAAACATTTCCGATACCAAATCACCATCTGCACCCTTACAAGAAGAGAAAATTGAACTTATAAATGAAGATGAAGACAAAGATGAAAGTTTCCAAATTCTCTCAAATGAAGATCTTATTCATGAAACGGCTCCAAAACCGATTGTTGTAGAAAACGAAGAAAACGTTAACGATGAACCGCCAATTCTACATCATTCCATGGATGAACCCTATACCCTTTTCGATGAAGAGACATCGCAAATACAAACCAAAGAAGAACAAAGTGAAGCTGAAACATTTTCTACCCAGCTGGTAGAGAAGAGTTCTATTCCATATAATATCCACGATGTCGCCAATGAATTAGAGATTGATGAGTCTCTTTTGCGTGAATTGATCGATGAATTCATTGAGCAGGCGTATGAGCTGCGTCTAGAAATCTATAAATCCATTCAAAACTACAATTTTGAAAAACTTTCACAACTACTTCATAAAATCAGAGGTGCTGCAAATAATTTGCGGATAGGTGAAGCTGCTCAGTATCTGCAATATTCAAAAGATGACGAAGACATCGAAAAAATAACCGAACAAGTTAATAAATTCTATTCCTTTTTGGATAGATTCGCGCAACAGTTCAACCCTGCGATATATAAAAAGTTCAATGAAGCCGAAATTCTCCAAGAAAATACAGCTTCACAACTTCCTTCACTTGAAAAAAATAAAAAAGAAGTTCCAAAAGAAAAAATCGAGGAACCAAGCATCTCTCAAAATCAAAAGATCGAAGATGATGATGTCGGTTTAGAAATAGCTATTGCCGCAGCAGATCTTGGCCTTGAAAAAGAGGAAGTGCAACAGTTTATCGAAGAATATATTCAAGAGGTCATTAAGCAAGAAACCATGTTATATACCCTTTTAAAAAATAGCAAAATCGATGAGTTCAGAAAGAATATTCATAAATTAAAAGGCACCGCAGCCAATCTCAGGTTACAAAAAATTGAAAAAATTCTTGGCAAACTTATGCAAGAAGATGATATAGAATCAATGGAACAGCTTTTAATAGATTTTTTTGATAGAATTATTACGATCGGTCAAAATCTTGGTATGAATATCTTTAAAAAAATCCTTGAAATAAAAGCAAATAGTCTAGGACTTGATGTTGCTACCTATAAAGAGTTTTTGACAGAGTTTCGAAATGATTTACAAGCACTCTATAATCTTCCCGACAATGAAGCTTTGAAAAAATTAAAAACCTTGCAAAAAATAGCCAAACAGCTCTATCTTCCATCAATAGAATCTCAGATTGAACAGATGATACAAACAAAACATATCGATCCTAAAGATATCGATCGTATACTTGAACAAATCAATAGCTTTTTGAAGGATGCATAGTGAAAAGATTCGTTTTTTGTGTAATTGTAGCACTCTCATTTACTTGGGCTTCGAGTTTTTCCGAAGGTATACAAGCATTTAAACAGCAAAACTACAAAGAGGCTCTGGAGTTATTGAAAGAGGCCTATTATGACGATGATGCTATCAACGCAGGCTATTTCCTTGGCAAAATATATTTAAATGGTCTGGGAGGAATCAAACCAGATATCAACATGGCGGAAACTTTTTTGAAAGCGGCAGCAGATTCAGGAAATGTCCGTGCACAGTGCCTCATGGCACAAGTGTATGCAGAAAAATACCATAATTTGGCAAAAGCTGAAAAGATCATCAAAGAAAACAGCGTACCTGATTGCAAAGAAGTAGCCAAGAAACTTCAAGAACTGAAAAAAAATAAAAACAACAAATAAAGGATAATGGTATGGGATTGAAAAATAGACTCAGACTGATCAGTTTGATACCGATCTTGCTCCTTTTGATTGTATCCTCTTACGTGGTGTATACTTCATATCAGCAGTACAATCAAACAAATCAATTGAAAACTCGCATCACAATCAACAAATCGCTCGAATCATTAATGAAAGAGATTGCAAAAGAGCGGGGCATGACCTCCATTTTTTTAGGAAGCAATGGGAAAAAGCTCAAATCCTCACTCAAAGCACAACGAAAAGTTGTTGATAAAAAATTTGCAGAGCTACACACTTTAGCCACAACCTATCCTAAGCTTTCAAAAGAATTAAAACCGATATTAGCTGCTGCGAAAATGTTACCTAATATCAGAAAGCAGATAGATTCTCTTTCAATAGACTATAAAAAAGCCTTTTTCGACTTTTATACCAAGTCCCTCAACCAACCTATCTACTATTTAATCTCTAAAGTCAGCAACTATTCACTCAACCCTGAAATAACTTCGTACATCGCCAACTACTTACTTTTTGTAAATTCTAAAGAGTACTCTGGATTGGAACGGGGTTTCCTTTCTTATGTATTAACGAAGTACATTCCTATGAATGACGAGTATCTCAAAGAGTGGATGAAACTACTGGGAAAAGCGGATGGCTTTTTGAGTTTCAACGTTTCAAACCAAAAGGTACAAAAACAGCTTGAAAGGATTTTACAGTCAGAAGATGTACAAGAAGTTTTAGAAGATGTTATGCAAAGTCGTGTTGAAATCGATAGAGCAGTCAATGATGGTTTATATCCTGTAGATCCGACATTATGGTTCAACCTTCAATCAGAAAAAATCGACACGATCCAACAGCTAGAAACTATTCTAAAAAAACATATGCTCATCGCTATAGAAAATGTATCCAAACAAAATCTTTTGACCCTATTGATCGCTGCCGGCGTCTGGGCACTTTCATTAATCTTGGCTATCATCGGATTTTTGTTTGCTAGAGACATTACCGGCAACATCAAACGACTCGAGTCTATTTTACGAAAAGTTGCCGAAGCAGAATCCATCAAAGACGAAAAAACAGAGGAAATAGAGTCCAAAATCAATCTCGATACGACGCAAGGTATCAATGCCGCTTACGAACTTTTGGAAACGGCGCTTAAAAAAGCGCAAGATGCAAAAACGGCCGCCGAAGAGGCAAGCCATGCAAAAAGTATGTTCCTTGCCAATATGTCACATGAGATTAGAACACCACTCAATGGTATCATAGGTTTTACCGATCTTTTGAAAAACACCGAATTAACTCCTGAACAAAGAGAATTCGTCAATATCATTGAAAAGAGTTCTGAAAACCTTCTTGAGATCATCAACGCAATCTTGGATCTATCGAAAATTGAAAGCAAAAAGATCGAAATCGAAAATATTGTCTTCAATCCAATCGAAGAGTTCGAAAACGCGATCGAAGTATACGCTCCAAGAGCTGCGGAAAAAGATATCAACTTTGCGCTTTTCGTAGATCCTCATCTCAACAAACCTCTCAAAGGCGATCCTACAAAAATCAAAGAGGTTCTTATCAACCTTATAAGCAATGCCATCAAGTTTACTGACAGAGGGGGTAATGTAACCGTAGAGATACGAAAAGTCAAAGAGTACAACGAAAGAGCCGAAATATATTTCGAGGTACGCGACACAGGAATCGGTATTCCTGAAGATAAACAGAAGCAGATTTTTGAAGCATTTTCGCAAGCCGATTCAAGCGTTACAAGGAAATTTGGAGGAACAGGACTTGGCCTAACCATCTCCAGTGAATTCATCAAACTCATGGGAGGGCGGCTCAACCTTGAAAGTGAAGTTGGAAAAGGGACAAAATTTTTCTTTACACTAGTCCTTGAAGAAGTTCCGGCACTGACAGAATCATTGGAAAACAGATTCAATGGTATACGAGTGGCATATTATATAAAAAGCAACATGCCAAAAGATCAAGATCTTTTCATTAAAGAGTACTTGCAATATCTTGGAGCAAAATTCGTTGTTTTTGAAAATCTCAAAGAACTGATCAACCATAAATCCAACTATGATTTTACTATGATAGACTATGACTATATCAATGAAAATAGCTTAAAGAATTTCTTCGTACGGGACATCCCTGTGGCATTGGTTACGAAAGTAACATATAAGAAAAAAGTGGAAGGCTTTGCCAATCAACTTATGAAACTGCTCTTTGAACCAGTCAACTATACAAAAACTGTGCAGACACTCAAAGAGTATATAGAAAACTATAAGTCCAAAATAGAGTCTAGCGAACAAGAAACATTGGAGTTTACCGGTGATGAAAAACTTGCGGCTAAAGCGTTAGTAGCCGAAGACAACACCATTAATCAAAAACTGATTAAAAAAACGTTGGAGGATCTTGGTTTAACGGTAGATTTGGCAAACAATGGGCTAGAGGCTTTTGAAAAAAGAAAAAATGGAGACTATGACATCATATTCATGGATATCCAGATGCCTATCATGGATGGCGTAGAGGCAACACATGAGATATTGGAATATGAAGAGGAGAGCAATCAGCCACATATCCCTATCATTGCACTCACCGCTCATGCACTGAAAGGGGATCGTGAACGCTACATCAATGAAGGTATGGACGAGTACATCACAAAACCTCTTATCAAAAATGAGTTAGTGGCCATTTTGAAAAAATTCCTTAAAGACAAAATAGTAACTTCAAAGCAGTCCAAGCAGGATCTACAGCCTCAAACAGAACACAAAGAAGAAAAAACCGATGTAGTCGAAGTCAAAAAGAAACCGATTCTCATATGCAAAAAGACAAATCTTGAAGCAAAACTTCTTAGCAAATTTGTTGAAGATCTTGACTTCGAACCTGTGGCAACCTCTGACTTTGAAAGCTGCTATGAAAAAATGCAAAGTGGAGATTATGCAGCCGCAATGATAGATTATGATTTTGAAAACTTTGATTATGAAAAACTAAAATCATTGAAAAATCAAACGGGCCTTAAACTTGTTCTTTTTGCCGAAGATCATGAGAATGTACAAGATCCAGAAGATATTTTTGATATTATTTACGATGACATAGTCAATAAAGCAAAAGTTGCTCTTATTTTAGAAAAACTCGATCTCACTAAAGGTGTTACGGTATGAAAAAGATAAAGATTTTGGTAGTTGATGACGATTTTATCAATTTGAAACTACTGAAAACAATGATGATGAAGCAAGATTTCGTCGAAGAGGTTTATGAAGCAAAAAACGGTATCGAAGCAATCGATATTTTAAGAGACCAAAAAGATATCAATATCGTTTTACTCGATATCATCATGCCAATGATGGATGGTCTAGAGACTTTGAAAATCATGCGCTCAGATGAGGAACTGAAGGATATTCCGGTTATTGTATTAACGACTGATGAAACGAAAAAAAGCGAAGCACTAAGTCTTGGTGCAAATGACTTTGTAAACAAACCCATTCGTGAACAACAGCTTATCGAAAAGATAAAAACATTCACTCAGCTTTAAAAAGAGGCGTTTAGATTATCGCCTCTTTTAGAACTTCTTCAATACTTGAAACAGGAACTATATCCATACTATTCAGAACTTCAGCCGGAATCTCATCTAAGTCTCTATCATAATTTTTTCTGGGAATCAAAACTTTTTTGATTTTCGCTTTATAGGCAGCAATCAACTTTTCCTTGAGTCCTCCTATAGGCAGAACCCTACCGGTCAATGTGAGTTCGCCTGTCATAGCCACATCGTTTCGTACTCTTCTTCCACTCAGAAGTGAAGCGATTGAAGTAGCCATGGTAATCCCGGCACTCGGTCCATCTTTTGGTGTCGCTCCTTCTGGAATATGAAGATGGATATCATAGCGTCTGTACACTTCGCTTGGATCGACTTTTATCTTCTCTTCTCTCTCTTTTGCCGTTTTTGGTATCACTTCTTGATCAATCTCGATTTTTCCCTGATCGATGAGCACTTTAACAACGCTGTAGGCGATACGAGCCGACTCTTTCATCACATCACCAAGGCTTCCAGTAAGCTGCAGGCCGCCTTTGCCTTTTATTTTTATAGATTCTATCTTTAAGACATCGCCTCCGACAGCAGTCCATGCAAGACCATTGACAACGCCGATTTGTGGTTCTTTTTCGATCGCTTCGATTTCAAAAACCGGTTTTTCCAGATATTTATTGAGATTTTTCAATGAGACCGAAACTTTATGGAGATCCGGGTTTTCCAACAACTCTTTTGCCGCTTTTCGTACGATATCGGCTATCCGCCTTCGCAGATTCCTCACTCCGGCCTCTCTTGTGTACTTTTCTATAATAGCTTCAAGAGCCGGCTTGGAAATGGAAAGTTCACTTCGTTTCAAACCATGTTTTTTGATCTCTTGAGGTATGAGATATCTTTTTGCGATTTCTAGTTTCTCGTTTGGCGTATAGGAGCTTAGAAAAATGAACTCCATTCTATCTCTTAAAGGTGCCGGAATATAGCCGATATCGTTTGCTGTAGCGATGAATATAACATTGCTCAAATCTATACTGAAATTGAGATAGTAGTCTCTAAAATGCGTATTTTGCTCAGGATCCAAAATCTCTAAGAGTACAGAGGTGGGGTCTCCTCTCATACTACGCCCAACTTTGTCAATTTCATCGAGAACCATCACCGGGTCCATCTCTTTTGCATCGATCAGTCCTTGGACAATCCGTCCGGGCATTGCGCCGATATATGTTCGTCTGTGTCCTCGAAGTTCGCTCACATCTTCCAAACCGCCAAGGGCGATTCGAACCAATGGACGTTTTAAAGCCGTTGCTATAGAGTTCGCAAGACTAGTCTTTCCGATCCCCGGAGGTCCTGCAAAACAAAGAATCGCACCACTGCCCTTCTCTTTTTTTATCCCTCTTAGTTCCATAAGCTCTTTAACGGCAAAATACTCCACAATCCGCTCTTTAGGCTTTTCAAGTCCATAATGGTCTTTATCAAGCTCTCGCTCTACATCTTTGATATCGAGCTTTTTCTTAGAATACTTTCCAAAAGGAACTTCCAATACCCAGTCCAAATAGGTCTGGATCACAACGGCTTCGGCACTGTCTGGATGCATCCTGGCATATCTGTCGATCTGCTTTTTGATCTCTTTGTAGGCTTCTTGAGTTAAAAAATCCTTTATTTTTTCAAGTTTTTGACGATACTCCTCAACCTCTTCCTCTTTTTGCGTATCTACACCAAGCTCTTTTTGGATCTGTTTGAGCTGCTCTTTGAGAAAATATTCTCTATTAGCCTGTTCGAGACGTGAGCTGACTTTACTTTTTATCTCACGCTGCAGCTTGCTCTGTTCGATCTCTTCCGTGATAGCATCGATGAGAAGCATCAAACGCTTCTCCACATCCTCTTCCACAAACATCTCGTATGCACGCTCTTTTTTCAGTTTCAAAACAGAACTCACAAGATCGGCAATACGGTTTGGCTCATGATTCTCTTCAATCGTTTTTACAAGGTCTTGCGGGAATGAGCTATTGACATGAGCCAGTGTCTTAATCTTTTCTCGAAGAACCTCAAGAAGCGCATCTACCTTGATTTCGTTGTAGGGTTTTGATTCGATGATGTCCACAACAGCTTGCATAGGAGCTTTGGAAACAGGCTCTAAAATCTTCCCTCTAGCAAGTCCTTGAAAAAGAAGTTTCACTCTGCCATCAGGCAAGCTCACTTTTCTCATAATGGATCCGATAACCCCTACCGGGTAGATCGCATCGAAATTTCTTTCTCCTTCGTGTCCCTCTTTCGATGGTGCTACAAGAATAAGACTGTTTTCTTGCAGCGCTTTTTCGGCTGCAGCAATGTTTGCTTCATCATTGATAAATATCGGTGAAATCATGAATGGATATAAAAAGATATCATCTTCAACTATGACAGGAAGAGTTGTCGGAAAAGAGCTGTAATCACTTAAATTCATTGCCACCCTCCCCTCACCAGTTTATGAGATAATCATACCAGTTTGTCGGCACATCAATCTCATTTTTTTTCAACCATGAGTGTTTAACCCGTTCTCGATATATTTTCGCTGCTTTCATTTTCCCTCTTCTTTCGTAAAGTGCTACTATCTCTTCGTTTAATACATATTCGGCCATGTAGAGTTTTGTAAGCATAGTATCCACCATAGGCATATACTCGTTTTCGATAAACTCTTTTTTGTAGCTTTCGGCTTCAGCTATGGTGTCTTGGAGGAGTTTTTGGTCACGGTTTATGTTTCTAAAGGCCAAAAAGGAGGCTTTGATTTTTAAAAACTTGGCAAATGCAACATTTTTATCATTCCCGTAACGTTTGATAAACTCATCAAGATAGTATTTTGCCATCAAATACTCTTCGTTATCCATATGAGCCTGCGCCATGATAAGCATCGCTTCTTTGAGAAGTGGCGAGGAAAAGTGCTCGCTTTGCAGTGACGTAAAGTATTCATCTGCCTTATCCAAATCGGAAGTACTGACATATCGAACCATCTTTTGATACCAGTAGATATCTGGCTTATTATATTCGCTTATATTTTTTGATGAACACCCAGCTAAAAGAAGTGCCAATGTAGCAATGCAAACAGCCTGTTTCTTCATAAACCCTCTTTTTTGCCCCAATTATAACAAAAAAGTAAGAGTATGTTACAATATATTTAAAGGAGTCTGTATGGTTTCGATCATCGGTTATGGGGCTATGGCAAAAGCCATTTTGCAAGGCCTCTTGCGTCATGGCATCGAGGTTGAATTGGTAGGAAGAGATAAAGAGAAACTACAAAAGATACAAAAAGAGTTTCATATACCAGTACAATCTCTTCAAGACTATGATATCACTGGCAAAACAGTCATCCTAGCCATCAAACCGTACGCTTTGGAAGATGTGGCAAACCAAGTAAGTGGAAAAGCAGAACTTCTCATCTCCATACTCGCAGGCACTCCTATTAGTACGCTACATAAAATCCCGGCGCAAAAATATGTTCGGGCCATGCCAAACATAGCAGCTATCAAACAAGCCTCCATCACGGCAATGACAGGAGATAAAGACGAAAGAGCAATCGAACTCATTGAAAAAATAGGAAAGGTGGTCTGGGTTGAAAGTGAAAAAGAGCTTGACATCGCTACGGCAATTGCCGGAAGCGGCCCGGCATTTTTAGCCCTCGTGGCAGAAGCCATGGCAGATGGAGGAGTTCTGTGTGGACTAAAACGAGATATCGCTTATGGACTCGTATCTGGACTTTTTCAAAGCTATGCCGCTATCAGCGAAGAGCATCCAGCTTTGATCAAAGACAAGGTCATGAGTCCAGCCGGTACGACCGCAGCAGGGTATAAAGCGTTGGAGGAAAATGGGGTTAGAAATGGCTTTATACAAAGCATACAAAAAGCTTTTGAAAAAACTAAAAAATAAAACCCTTTTTGAAGATTTTTTTCTTATTACTTAAGCTTAAATAAATTTATTTAATTTTATACTTGAAAATAGATGATATTTTCAAAATCATTATACAAAAGGATACAAAATGAAAAAAGTTATTCTGTTTCTTATGATACTCTCTTCAATGATTGCTAATGGAAATGTTTTAGAAGACCTATGCTATGAAACACCAAGCTATAATCCAGAACCAGAGGGACTACCACCTATTGCGTTTTGTACCAATTTTGGTTTATTTAAAGGGGGAATGAACTGTAAAGAAACTATACCGATCAGTAACCGAGGCTCAGATAAATTAATAGATGTAAAAGTTGTTTTAAGAATAAGCGGTTTTAGTGGTTCAGTTTTCAGTGAATGCGGCATTGACGGTCAAGAAGGTAATTGTACTCAAGAAAATTCTTTTGACTTTGGAGAATTAGGAATTTTTAATCATGCTATAGTATACAATCCTATGCCAGATTACGATGCCAATGAAACACACACCATTTACTTTAAATCCCTTGTAAACAATGCTATATTTTTAGGAAATAATCTTTATGGCAGTTTTACAAAAAATAATCAAAACTATTCTGGAAAGATAGAAGCATGTCCTCAAACAACTACTAACTTAGAAACAAATAGGACCTCAAATTCCATAGATGTAGTCGATAATTTTATCGAATCTGCTTATGAGCAAGGGAAAGGTCTGAAAACCAAAATAATCAATCAATCAATAACTGTGGATGTCATCTACCTTGGAGATGACAACAAGACCCCATCAACTAACGAGGGTGTTGATATTCCTGTTTTACTTTATCTTGTAGACGACAACTGTTCAAATCCCAAAAAGTTGTATGACGACAACGGCAATCCATTGGTTGCAGTGATTGGACAAGGCAGCAAGTATGGAACGTCAGAAAGTTTTACTATAAAACAAATAGCAAAAGCAAAACGATTTGGAATGAAATACATTGACTATAACAAACTCTATAAAAAGCATCATTTTGAATGTTTAAAACATAGTTCGACAACTCAAAATGCAGTGCCTGGTTTACCGGCTTGTTTAGCTTCTGATAATAACTATAAAGCGGCCTTCGGCGAAGAAGCATATCAAAGATGTAATAAGCATTGCAAACCTTGTGAATCAAATCACCATGGCGAAAAAGAACATTTCTGTAATCATGAATCTTGTAAATCTAACCATAAAGATAAAGGCGAACATGATTATAATCATAAATATGGTTGCTACGAATGCACTCTTGAAAACAGCCCTTTAATCTGTTCTACTGATAATTTTGCTATCCGTCCTTATGGATTTAGAGTATTCGGTAAAAACGAATACAAAAGAGCTGGTGAAGAGTTTAATTTAACTATTAAAACCGTAGACAAAAGTAATTTTACACGAAACAGTGGAACGATAAATACTGTGAAATCAATTGATAACTATAATGAATCAATTGGCAATTTGAATATAACGTCATCATTTTTTACTCCTTCATCTGACGAGATAAAACAGATGCAACGTGATACAGGAAAAACAGATGTAACTTCTTGTCCCGCTTCCGGCACATTTTCATTAATTCAATCCCCTAGTTTCATGAATGGAGAAGTTAATGCATCATTAAAATTTTCCGAAACCGGTATTTTAAAAGTTAATGTTAGTGAAAAACCGGGACACGAGTGGGCTATAGTTGACGCTGATGACACAAACGACACATTACGATTTATCAAACCAGCCACTGAAATATATGATATTAACGATATTAACAAAACAAACATCTTATTGTTTATCCCATATCAGTTTGATACAAATGCTGAATACAAAACAACAACAAATCAAAACTGGGTTTATATGTCCAATCAAGTTAGAAATGCTAACAGTATTTATTCTTCACCAAAAATGGCAGCCTATATCAATTTTAAAATTACAGCCAAAAATAAAGATGGAGAGATTACAAAAAATTTTACAAAGACCTGTTTCCCTGATGTAGATGAAGCTAATGCGCCAAGAATCAATGGATTAAAATTAAATAGTACCTTTGACCTTTTCTTGGATTTTACACTAAATAGCAATAAAAATGTCCCTTTATCTTTATACACAGAAGATAATGCATCTCATCCGATTTGGACACTAAACAAAACATATGATTTGAACAGATCTAAAAACAGTTTGCAAGAGTGGATCAGTCCTTTTCAATTTGAACACGGTATTGGCGAGGCAAAAGTGTATTTTAACCTAGATAGAAATAAAAACATACCACTTAATCCGGTTATTTTAAAAGTTGTTGATGCCAATACCTCTACATCCTGGATGAACAATCCAGGTGCGACAAAAGTTTTTAACGGTACATATATAAATAAAAGTATATACTTTTATTATGGTCGAGTTATTTCTCCAGATAAAACAGTAAAAGGAAATACTGCATCAACTCAAATCTATTTTGAAGTCTATGACTCCAATGCAAGCGATCCTGGAAATATTGAAGGCAGTGAAAGTCTCCTTACGCCGCACTGGTTTGTCAATACGAAGCACAATAGTACAGCATTGGGGCAAATATTCAACTTGTCTTTAAAATCACCGGTCAATTCATCATTCGTCAATTTGCCACCATCTTCTGCTCTTTCTACCATTACAGCAGGAACGATTCCTATACAAATAAGTTATAGTGGAACCATCTATCCATACCACGCTCTCATCGAAATCAATGCCTCATCGTGGCTTATCTATAACAAATTTGATCAAAATGCAACAACCGTACCATTTGAGATTACGTTTATGAGCGGTACAAAGTGGAAAGGATTTGGTGGCAGTTTCGAAAACAATACTTCCGAAAACAGACTAAATCAAAAACCTCTTCAAAGGATCGAGTGGTGAGACAAGGGTTCTCTCTTTTAGAACTCATCTTTGCCCTTGTCGTCATTTCCATCGTGTTGCTCGGTATTCCTGGCCTATTCCAACAAACGGCAAATCAGGCACAAGAGGCATTGAAACTCGAAGCCGTAACGCAAGCCTATCGAAGTATCGGAACGGCTCTGAGTTATCCATGGGACGAACACAGCCGAGATGAAAATCTCTCTCGGTCACTCATTTTGGATGTGAGCAATTTGGCAGATCCGGAACTCGCAAGAGAGACCAACACCTCTCGTTATAGAAGAGGGAACTTCAATGAAAAAGTCACGAGAATTTTTTATCCGATAACAACTGTCCAAGAGCAAAGGAGTGCTAGTTCTACACTTGGTAAAGAAGGCAACGAAATAAACGATCTGGATGATTTTAACAATGCAACCGAACAGATTACAAAAGTTTCCAATGCCATGGGTTCAGTCTTGACAATGAAAATTCACTACAAGGTTTTTTATATCAATGATCACACAGATTATTTTTCAAACACAGTTTCATGGAAAATTTTTGATGATTCCAATACCCCATTCTCTGATACATCCAATCTAAAATTGATAGAAATCAACGTTTCCCTACCCGAAGTCACTGACGAAAACGGCAATTCTGAATATGTAATTCTTCGTGCCATAAGTCCAAACATAGGTGAACCGAAGTTGGCTTACAAGGACCTGCCTTGAGAAGAGCTTTCACTCTTGTTGAACTCATACTCGTACTTGTAATCGTTGGTATCGTCGCTTCGATAGGCTCGGACATCGTTTTCAAAGCGTATGAAAACTATATTCTTTCAAAAGAGATTTCAGTGGCAACCTATAAAACGGATGTAGCATTGGAACAGATAGCCAAAAGGCTTGAATATCGCATTCCATTTAGTGGAGTTGCCATAAAAGATCCCAACCACATTAACATCATAACTTCTCTATCTGGAAATGAAGAAGGATATAAAATCCTTGCCTGGATAGGAAAAGCGTATGAAGCAAGACGTGGGTCATGGAATGGATCTATGAACAAGCCTGGATGGAGCGGCTTTATCGACTTGCAAGACAGTGATGCAAATACGCTTTATACAAAAGGTGACGATCTAACACTAGCTGCCAGTATCATCGGATCGCTCTCTAACGGTGATGTCAATCTTACAAATGATTCCAAATCTGCTATCGTCTTTGCTGCACTACCATTCAATGTAGATATCGTTCAAGCATATGGCTGGAAAGTTCCACAAGGACAAGCAGCTACACACATATTTTCTGTTCGAGCGACAGGATCCAACATCTTTTCTATCGATTCTTCCAACAATCAACCAAAACCCAATAGACTGTATGAACACTACTATCTTGCATGGAGCGCTTATGCAGTAGTTCCTGAAGCCAATGGCAATGGCACTTATACAGTAAAACTTTACTACAATTTCCGTCCTTGGAAAGGAGAAACCTATAAAAATGGAGAGAGTTCAGTTTTGATAGACAAAGCGACCATCTTTAATTTTCGGCGAGACGGACAAGCGATAGAGCTTCGTCTGTGCGCACATTCAGATCTCAACACTTCTGAAATCGAAGCAAATATCTGTGGGAAAAAGGTTGTCTTTTGAGAAAAGCCATATCTTTGTTGACTGCTATTATATTTATGCTCCTTATCGCTGTACTGATGGGTTTGGCCATCTCTTTACTTGGAACGACAACAGCAAAAGTTGCTAATCGATATCTGTATGAACAGGCCCAACTACTGGCAAGAAGCGGCACAGAATACGCGATTTTGGCTATTCAAGGACATGAAATCAACTCATCAACTGGATGTTTGAATCAGATCAATCTCAATTACAACGATACATTCGATATCAATATTACACTCCACTATATAGGCAAAGGATTACCCACTGCCAACTGTAACATCCTTGACAATAGTGTGGCGTTTGATGAAAGCAATGCTTCCGTCCTCGTTGACACCATTGTACAATTAAAAGATCCCAAGCTCAACAATGGAGTACCTATTCGATATGTCAAACGGACGTTGCAAAAGCTCTAATTTAAGTTAACTATTATATAATTTCGAAAAATTCCAAAAGGAAGTAACAATGGACTATTTGCACATCTATGGCAAAAATTTTGATCTCACCGATCCTATCAAAACATACATTCAAGACGCAGCAGATTCATTGATGAAGCTCAATCTCGATATTACAGGCATCAATGCAACCGTTTCGGCTGATGAGCGAAACGGGAAAAAAGGCTTTACCTTTGAATTTGACATTCATGTGGCAAAAAAAGGGAATGTAGTCATCACGCAAAAAGACAAAGATGTCTACGCTGCTATCGATCTTGCTCTTGCGCGTGCAAAAAAGGTACTTCGACGATATGCAGACAAAATCAAAAACCACAAAAATATCTCCTTGGAAGAGATCATGGCAGCGCCTATGATTGAAGAAGAGATTCAAGAAGCGCTCAACTACACTGATGAAATCGTTCCGACTCCGTTTGATATCGATAAACCTGTTACCATCGAAGAAGCAGCTGAGATTTTGAAAAACTCCAACAAACATTTCATCGTTTTTGAGGACAAATCCGGAAAGACAAGAGTCCTTTATAAACGAACAGACGGAAAACTAGGTCTATACTAAGAGGTGGAGGATAACTCCTCCAGCCTCTTTTTCGCCTCTTCTACTATCGCTTTATCCAAAGCCATATGGAGCCATTTGAAGGTTTTTCCACTCTGCTCGCGTCCATGAATGATATCTCCGCTTTTTCGATACATCAGATCAAGTTCTGCAATCTCAAAACCATTCGTGATCGAAGCAAATTTTTGAAGCCTCTCATTCTTAGCATCGTTTGTGTATAAAAAGCAGTAGCCTTTGAGTCCAGTTCGTGATACACGGCCACGAAGCTGATGAAGCGTCGCAAGTCCAAGATTTTCAGCTCCAACGATCACTATGGTACTCAGTCTTGGCAGGGATATCCCCACCTCTATCACTGTTGTCGCTAAAAGAATGTTCCCGTTTTCTCTAAATTCTTTCAGCACCTCCTCTTTCTCTTTATCTTTTCCATGGGTTACATAAACTCCATCGAAATAGCGCATCCAAAAATCTTTTGCCTCTTGTAATGATTTATACCCATACTTTTCACTCTCTTCCACCAGTGGATAGACAACAAGTACTTGATGCCTTTTTTCCACTTCAGATTTTATATGTTTCAAAAGCTCTTTAAAAGAGTCTCTGGAAATCACTTTTGTTATGATTTTCTTTTGAAAAGGCATCTCTTTGATCAAAGAATAATCCACCAAAGCACTTTGCATCATCGCTTTTGTTCGAGGAATAGGCGTGGCAGAAAACTGGAAAAAGTGTGGTGATCCCTTATTGCATTCCACCATCTTTTTTAAAAGATTTCTCTGATTTGTGCCAAATCGATGCTGTTCATCCACCATGACGACACTCGCTTTTGGCAAATCGGTATAGAGAAGAGCGTGAGTGCCGATGAAAAAATGGGCATTGTGATCAAAATCTTTATTCGTTGAAGTGACTAATGCTATGTTCATCTCGTTTGGTAAAAACTTTTTGGCTTCATGGTAGAGCTGATCGGCCAAAATGGTTGTAGGGGCCATAAGAATGGTTTTGTTTGGATAGTTCATAAAAGCCGTTGCAAACATTACAAGACTCTTTCCACTACCTACATCGCCCACTATGACTCTTCGAGCGGCCACCCCTTTTTTCAAATCTTCATAGATATCATAAATGGCTCTTTTTTGATCACTTGTAGGATCAAATGGCAAAGTAGATAAAAAAGGTTCAGGATCTTGGGCATATTGCGCTATGCTTTTTTGATAAACCCGTTTTTGCCTGAGATTCTTCATATACGAAAAACTTTCGGCATATTTCAAAGCATCGAGATATTTTCCAGTAATCGCCCCTTCTTGCTTCCATGCTTCATAAAATAGAGGGTCTGGATAATGAATCTTTAAAAGATGTTTCACGATCTCTTCAGGAAGTCCTTCAGCCAAAAGATTTTCTTTCGTAAGATACTTCTCTTTCAGTTTTTCAAAGATATCACCACGTATTGCAATCCGATACTGAGGAAAAATCCTGCCTATTTTGTAATTTGCCACTTTTTTGGGTTGGATGATTTGAAGTTTTCCGTAATTCTTTTGCGCTTTACCTTCGATATAGAGTCTGTTTCCACTCTGAAACATCTGCTTATGATAGGAAGTTGTGTGAAAAAAGATGAGTTCAATGTCTTGATTACGATTATGTGCATACGCTATCATTTTTACAAACTTTGGATGTTTATGCCAAGAGTGTATCGTCACATCAAAAAGATTTTCTAATCTATAGTCACGATAGGAAAAAGGGGCATACAAAGCGAAAGAGATGGCATCATAGATGCCAACTTTACGGAGTCGCTCTTCATGTATGGTCATTTGGTTACGATGGAAAAGCTGAGTTTTTCTATCTCTGGATGGTTGTGGATAAAGGTATTAAGGGTTTTAAGATCAAGATTTTTGATTTTTTCAAGATCTTCTTGAGAACTTCCAAGAGGTTTACCTGCATAAAATTCGCCAAAAGCTCTTGAAAGTCTTTGTGAGAGTGTCTCATTGCGCAATGGCTCACTTCCTAATATGAACTTTTTTGCACTCTCGAGCTCTTTTTGGGTCGCACCATTTTTGACAAAATTTTTCACAACCTCTTTGACAAGTTCTTTTGCCTCATCGGCACTTTCAAGTTTGGTTTGCAGATATCCTGTAAAGTAGCTGTTGCTTTTGTTGATCCTGGCCAAAGAGTATGCCGAATATGCAAGACCTCTTTTCACACGGATCTCTTCCATCATACGACTGCCAAATCCGCCGCTTCCCAAAATAAACATCGCCACTTTGCTTATGTAGAGATCTTTGCTGTCTATTTTTTCATGATATGGAGCTCCAAAATAGATATATGCTTGTTGGATCTCTTTTTCATGCTGGATTTTCTCTTTTTGTCTATCGCTTGCATCATAAAATGGCAAAGGCTCAATATCTCCCGTTGGAAGCACTTTCAAAAGTGGTTGCAGATCTTTTTGCAGTTTTTCAAACTCGATATCCCCACCGGCAACGATAACCACTCGCTTCAATACAAGATGTTTTTGTATGAATTGCTCAATATCGGCTAATTGTATCTTTTGTACACTCTCTTCGGTACCGTCACTGGGATTTTGCAAAGGGGTGCCCTCAAAAAGAAGTTTTTTGAGATTGACACTGGCAATGTAGTCGTAATCACTCTTTTTTCGTGCAAGATAGCCAAGTGTATTTGTCTTGACTTTCGCAAGTGTCTCTTCTGTAAGATTTGGCTCACTCAAAAGCTTTTGAACCAAGCTCAAGCCATACCCCAGCTGCTCTTTGAGGCCACTCAGTTCCATCACAAGCGTTTCTGTGCCGGCATGGACACCAAATCGAAGGGCTCTATTTTCCAACTTTTGTGCGAAGCCAACATTGCCAAGTGTTTTTGTCCCTTGTGAGAGCATCCTCGCACTCATTTTAGCTAAGCCTGGCAAATCGCCATCTTCGATGCTTCCACTTTTCAAAAAAACAATCTGCATCGATGCTATCGGCAGACTTGTATCTTTTTCGAATATCACAGGAAGTTGTACATCATTTACTTCCATATAACGAAGTTCTGCACTCATCAATACCCCTTGTAGTAATAAAATCATAAAAAAAACAGCTCTCATTCATAGACCTCCAAAATCTCGTAGGCCGTATTTCTTTTTGCTGGAATCTCCCCTACATCTTTGATTAGCCGTATCATCTCTTCCTGGTTCATCCGATTTTGCGCACCTGCAGCTTTAACCACATTCTCTTCCATCATGGTCGAACCCAGGTCATTGGCTCCATAGAGCAGTGCCAGCTGACCGATGTAACTTCCTTGCGTTACCCAGGATGATTGAATATTTTTAAAATTATCCAAAAAGAGTCTACTGACTGCCAAAAGACGAAGATAACGGTTTGAACTTGTTTTATGCGTTACAATGCCATTTTTTTGCAGCGCTGTATTGTATGGCTGGAAACTCCACATGATAAAGGCACGAAAACCGCCAGTCTCATCTTGTAGGTTTCGAATCTTCTCCCAGTGTTCAACTATCTCTTCATCACTCTCAACTGTTCCATACATCATCGTAGCAGTTGTCTTCATCCCCACTTCATGAGCCGCTTGGTGGATATCGAGCCACTCTTGGCTGGAGAGTTTTTTGGGACTGATAATCTCTCTGACACGATCGCTCAATATTTCAGCCCCTGCTCCAGGAATGGAACTGAGTCCCTTTGCCTTGAGACGCTGCAAAACCTCTTTGAAACTGAGCCTGCTTACTTTGGCAATGTAGCTAATCTCCACTGCACTAAATCCATGAATGGTAATTTGTGGGTATTTTTTGTGAATATGCTCAACCAGATCTTCATAATAATCGATTTTGAGTTTTGGATGGACGCCTCCTTGAAAGAGAATCTGCGTTCCGCCAATCTCCAAAAGCTCTTCTATCTTTTGGTCAATCTCATCATAGCTTAAAATATATGCATCCTCATCTTTTGGCTTTCTGTAAAAGGCGCAAAAATCGCAATCCACCCAACAGATATTGGTATAATTGATATTTCGATCCACGATAAATGTTGTGATTTTTTTTGGATGAAGTTCTCTCTTTTTGGCCAAAGCCATCTGCCCTAGCTCAATCAAATCAGCATTTTTGATGAGATCCAACGCCTCACGTTTGCCCAGTCTCATTCCACTCCTTCAAAAAAAGCGCTCACTTCTATCTCTTTGCCAATACACGCAACCGGCATTTGCATATCTTCTGTATAGTTTCCGTCAAATTGATACTTTTTCCCTTCCAAAACAAACCGCTCCACCACTTTATACTCGGGCTCAACAATAAAATACTCTTTTATCCCGGCACATTCATACAAAGCAAGTTTGTCAGTTTTATCTTTGGATGCGGTTGATGGACTCAATACCTCAAAAATCGCGCATGGAAGCTTCTCATCTTCACAAAAGAGCATCACATCGGGCTGCACTACATTCACTGATTCTACATTCGGATCAAAGCTGCATTGGAGCTTCAAATCGTATGGTGCAACTCTTGGCTTACATTGGCTCTCATTTTTAAGAGTTATAGCTATATTCAATACAACATCCTGGTGCTTTGCACTGGCTCCTGCCATCATATAGATGCGGCCAAAGATAAGCTCAACTCGCTCTTTTGTAGTTTTGTCAATCTCCAAATAGTCTTGATAGGTATAGTTTTCAAGCTTTCTGGCTTCCATTTTTCACCTCTTTTGCGATTGCATCCAAAACTCCGTTGATAAATTTTGGACTCTGGTCTGTCCCCAGCTTTTTGGCAAGTTCCACTGCTTCGTTGATAACGATCGCAGGATCAAGGTCGGTATAGAAAAGTTCATACACTCCTAAGCGTAAAATTGCTCGCTCTATATGCCCCACTCTTTCCATATCCCAGGACTCAAGATGCTTTTTTATCATCTCGTCAATCGTATCAAGATGCTCTACAGTCCCTTTAAACAGAGCCAAAGCAAACTCTCTTTGTTTGTTTCTAATTTTCTTTTCTTCTAAAATATCTTCGGCAAATTTTTTGATCTCGGGATTGCCAAGATCATAGGCATATAATAGTCCTATAACCGCTTCTCGTGCCTGATGTCTTGTTGCCATTACAGCCCTTTATATAGATCAATAAGCTCGATAAGACCTGTCATTGCTTCAAACCCTTTGTTTCCGGCCTTACTTCCGGCTCGCTCAATGGCCTGCTCGATCGTATCGGTGGTCAAGACACCAAACGTCACCGGTTTTTGGTATTTAAGCGTCGTGTTTGCGATTCCTTTCGTTGCTTCCGCCGCTACGTAGTCAAAGTGTGGCGTTGAACCTCTGATAATCGCTCCCAAACAGCAAACTCCGTTATATTTTTGTGCTGAAAGTGCCTTATCCAATGCAAATGGAAGCTCGAAAGCGCCTGGAACCAAAACAAGATCCAAGTTCTCTTCATTGCCACCATGGCGCAAAAAGGCATCTTTTGCCCCTTCAACAAGTCTGTCGGTAATAATATGATTGAATCTACTGGCGATAATCGCAACTTTTTCACTGCCATCAAGTCTTAGTTTTCCTTCTATGATTCGCATCTACACTCCTATTTTGTGTTCTATTTGCTCAAGAAATATTTTCACATCATCAAGATTTTCTTTCATCGCTTCACAAACTCTTTTTTTATCGACCTCTTCATATTGATGAGCAAGAAAATTTCTAAATTTTGCAATAGCGGCAAATTTATAGGCGAACTCCTTTTCAAGAACGCCAATATCACCAAGACGATATATAAAACCGCTGTAACTATCTGGATATCCAGCATTTTTATATCTGCATACTACTTCAGCCAATCGCAATACTCTATCACTTAGTAAATAGAGATTATACAACAAAGCATCACCTATAATTTTACTTTGCATTGCTTCATGACATCTCTCTTTATACTCTTCTAAAAATTTCAGATTTTCTCTGATTTTATAGATTCGTTCACTAATATTTTGCAGATCAATACCCATAAATCACTTTCGTATGATTGATAAAATCGAGAGCCTGGTGATATTTTTGCAGTTCCCACTCTTCTCTTGTTGGACTATCTTTCACTACTATCCCTTTTTGAATAATCTCTTTGATCAATCTAAGATTATGTGTTTGTGACAAATCCACAACTTCGACCTCATCGAACTTCAAAAGATAACTCAATTGCGCCATGAGTTCCATGACATTACACTTTTTTGAACACATCACGGCAATATCTATATCACTCAATGAAAATGCTTTATCGCTAGCAACAGATCCAAAAAGGTATGCAAATTTGATTTCTTGCTTTGTCGAAAAATAGCTTTTCAATTTTTCTACAATTGTACTCTTATCAAACATGCAATGCTCTTTCTATTTTGAAAATATCATCTACTATTGCTTCAAGCTCACTTGGCGTTACCATATTCGGTCCATCACTTAAAGCACAGCTTGGATCGTAATGGGTCTCAAAGAAAAATCCATCTACGCCCACTGCAGCTACTGCTCGGGAAAGTGGAGCGACAAACTCTTTGTTACCGCTACTTTTGCCACCTGCCCCTCCTGGCATCTGCACAGCGTGGGTCGCATCGAAAATCACTGGAGCGAACTCTCTCATGATGACCAAACTTCGCATATCTACCACCAAATTTCTATATCCAAAACTCGTTCCTCTCTCAGTCAACCATACGCCTGCTTTTTGGCTCGTTTCATAATCAGCAGTTTCTACCCCTCTTGTTTTAAGGACTTTCAAGACGCTGTATTTCATATCTTCAGGGTGCATGAACTGCCCCTTTTTGATATTGACGATTCTTTCTGTTGTCGCTGCAGCCACCAATAGATCCGTTTGACGGCACAAGAAAGCTGGAATCTGGATAACGTCAGCCACCTCAGCAACTGCTTCAACCTGATAGCTCTCATGGACATCTGTGAGGATCTTGTATCCAAAATCCTCTTTGATTTTGGCCAGCATTTCAAGGCCTTTTTCAAGACCAGGACCTCTGTAACTATCAAGACTTGTTCTGTTAGCCTTGTCAAAACTGGCTTTAAAATAAAAATCGATTTCGTCAGACTTATGGTATCGCTTCAGATCGGATGCGATAATTTCGAGTTGCTCTTGACTCTCTATAACGCACGGTCCCGCTATTAAAATCATGAAAACACCTTTGCAAAATCTATTGAGGCTCTGCATCCATTCCACTGCATATCCACTCTTCCATCCTTTTCAAAATATCCCAAAAGGTCAAATTTTTTGCCTTTGTTGTAAAACGCTTCTGCAACTTCTCGTTTTGGATTGATTACCACATAATAGTGCACACCAGTTTTTTCATACAGTTCAAATTTTGTCGTCAAATCTTTATATGCTGTCGCTTCACTGAGTATTTCTACTACAACCGGTGGCGTTTTCGTGAAATACTGTTCTTGAGTCTCTTCGCAAAACACGGCAACATCGGGCTGCACGACAGTATCTTTGCTTACTCTCCAATCGATAGGAGCAATAAAAACTTCACATTCCTTACACGTCATCGTATCCATCAACTCTTTTGCTGTTTTAAGAAGTAACCGTTGATGTTTGGGATATGGCGCCGGACTCATCGCGTAAGGGATACCATCAATCAGTTCCCATCGTCCTTCCCATTTTTTATAATCATCATAGGTGTATCTATCTAAAAGCTCCAATGCCGCCATCCTATTTCCTTGCAACAAGTATTCCACTGATAACTATAAAGATTATACCCAAAATCTTGATCGGACTCGGTATAGGATCCCCTAAAAACAACAGGCCAAACAGGATTGAAAAAGCGATGTTGCTGTAACTCACCGCTCCAACGATACCGGCTTTTGTTACCCCATACGCTTTGGTCATGAAAATTTGTGCAAAAGTTGCCAAAAGGCCCATTGCAACGATCTGGATCCAAAGCACTCCTTTTGGCATCACGAATGAAGCAAACATAAAATCGAGTTCTTGACTCTCAATATACGGAGCCAGCAGCATCAATACTACAGGACCGATCGTTCCGACCCCCATAAAAGAAAGAACAATAGCCCGTGTGTCATAGTAGCGTTTGAGTTCGCGTACGCTCGTATACGCCAAAGCCGCGCCAATACCACTCAAGATTCCCAAAAGATCATATTTGTCAAAAGGTGTATGGAAAGGGTCGGTAATGAAAACAATGCCAAAAAAGCCTAAAAAAACTGCCATCCATTGACGGCCACTGAGCACTTCATGCAAAAAAATAAATGCAAAAATAGCCGTCCAGATTGGAGAGGTTTTGGAATATGTCATAGCCTCTCCCAAAGGGATATGGGCAATATCGTAAAAAAACATCAAAAGCGCCAAAAAACCGATAAATCCACGAAAAAAAAGCAGCCATGGTCTCCCGCCTTCATGCTTCATCGGCTTATGAAGCAGCGAGGCACCGATCAATAACACACCAAATACGTTCCTGAAAAAAACCACTTCAAGACTTGGAAGAGTGTGGCTTAGAAGCTTTGCAAAGACCCCCATCCCCGCAAACAAAAAAGAGGCGATGAGCATATACAAAACACCTTTGTCTATTCTACTCACGCACCTCCTTTTTAGTCAAAATTCCCTTAACATCTCCAAAAAAGATTACATCTTTTAAAAGCCCTCTTTTTGCGATGCCATCTTTGTCTAGAACTATATATAAAAGCCCCTCTTTACTCGCAAATATTTTTTGATAAAGCTTCACCGCAAGATAGAGACCATCAACCTTTAAAAGATTTTTTATTTTGCTTTTTGCTTTGCCCTGCAAGATATCGACGTCTATTTTCCCATTCTGCTCCGAACCCCCTACCGCCTGAAATCGATAGTGAAGTCTGTTTGGCTTGAGATTCTTTTGCAAATTGAAATAGAGTGTCAGTACATCATTGTCCGTAAAATAAGGCAGTAACTCTTTATGTTTAACGTGAAATTTGCCGTACTTATTTTTATCGGTATAGAGTATGATTTTTCTATTTTGGTAATCAAATATATACCGTTTATAATCCCTTCTTTTGGTTGTCTGTTTGATGCGATAGAAGAGTTTTGGCTGAAGAAGTCCATTTTGCCCAATAGTTCCTTCACTTCCATACTCTTCTACTCTTTTGTGAGAAAAGAGTTTGGCCATACCAACAGCTTTGGCCTTGATCAAAATCTTGTAATCGGTAGCATTGCTTTCATAATGTGCATGCACTTTTCCCACAGTTCCAAACAGACCAAAAGTCACTTTATATTCGGCATCGATTGTTTTTGCAAAGAGTGTGACAGTGCAAAAAAGAAAGGTATAAAAGTAACGCATATTCCCAGCTTTTTTTGATAAAATTGTAACAAAACTTTTGAAAGAGCAGCGATGCCAAAAATTATCTTCTTATGTCTTCTTTTTTTTGTTCATCTTTTCGCTTTGGACATCAATGCCTCTTTGGAACAGCAAAACAATCCAAAAGTTTTTGAGACTCTTTTGAAAGATCTCAATCAATCATCACCAGATTACAAACTGCAACAAACCCTTATCAAAAAAATCATCGATACACTCCAATCCAAACCGACTCTGGTCCATGAAAAAGATTTTTCCATCAAAAATGATCAACAGTTTATCGATACATATCAAAAGATCAACAATCTTTTAGCGAAAGCGTACGAAAAAAAGGCTGCGATCAATCATCTTAAAGATCAACTTGAGGATATCGAAGAGAATATTCAAAAAGACCCTGCCAATATCACTTTAAAGTTAGAGAAGATCTACTACAAAAAGCAGCTACAAGCAAATCAGATTTTCATCGAAACTGTTTTAAAACAATATCCAAAATGGCTCGATAGACTCCTTGTAAAACTCAAATTTATCGATTTTAAACTACCAGAAACGAACAAGGTACAAAAGATTGAGAAAAGAATCATATATATCGAAAAAAAGATCAGTAAACTCTCCATTGAAAAAGAGCGTTGGGAGATTTTGGAAAATAGCAATAAAATTGCATACCTAGAAAAACTAATTTCTTCTCAGCTAAAAAAGAAAGAACGCATTGTCCATGACTGGCTTAAGCTCAAATTGGAAGCTTTTTTTTATTATCTGAAAAAACGCTCCTTGAAAGCTATAAATATCTCCCAAGAAATTAAAGACTATATCCAAAAACACTCTTCCAATATATATTTACCCGCTGCTCTTGACACCTCTATGCTCTATATACTCAACAAACAGATCGGCAACTGGAAAATCCAGTTTGCACAGATAAAAAAAGAGATACAGATTTTCACCACTACAAATACATTTCTCGGCATGCCTTTATATAAATTTGCTGAAGGGTTTGGTATCTTTCTCCTTTTTTTGCTACTTAGAAAAATCTTTACATTTTTCGTTCTTAAAATCATCCACAAAATTGCCAAACTCACAACCAGCAGTTTTGACGACAAGCTTTTAGAGATTATTGAAGGGCCTCTCAAGTTTGCATTCGTCATTTTGGGATTCTATTTTGCCTTTTTGGTCATGGATATTGAAAATGAAACCTTTGACAAAATACTCAAATCTCTTGTTATTTTTGAGATTTTTTGGATTTTTTACAATATGGTCCATGTTTTGGATGAAACCATTTACAAATTTGCCAAGCGTTTTGGAAGGGAACTCTACCGAGAAATCGGTGCGTTTTTTATAAAAACTCTGAAAATTTTCATCCTTGCCATCGGTCTAGTCTCCATTTTACAGGTTTGGAATATCAACGTCAGTGCATTCTTGGCTTCACTTGGACTTGGTGGTTTGGCATTTGCACTAGCAGCCAAAGATACGGCAGCCAATCTCTTTGGAGGCCTTAGCATCTTAGCCGATCGGGCGCTCAAAATCGATGATTGGATCAAAGTGGGCGATGTGGAAGGCACGGTAGAAGATATTGGCCTACGTACTACAAAAGTGAGAACTTTTGAAAAATCCCTTGTGACAGTGCCAAACCAGATGATCGCCAACAACCCGATAGAAAACTTTTCCAGACGCAACATCAGACGAATCAAGATGCGTATAGGCCTTGTCTATTCCACGACACATGAACAGATGAATGCCATCTTAAATGATATTCGAAATATGTTACAATCCCATCCGGGAATTGCCAAAAATGCTACTTTACTTGTCAATTTTGACGAATTTGAAGATAGCAGTCTTAGTATATTCATCTACTGTTTTACCAATACAGCCAATTGGGCAAAATATCTGGAAATCAAAGAAGATGTCAACCTAAAAATCATGGAAATTGTCCAACAACATGGTAGCGACTTTGCATTCCCAAGCGAATCAATTTATATAGAAAAAGTGCAACAATGAAAAAGATAGCGATTATAGGAAAACCAAATGTAGGCAAAAGCAGCCTTTTTAACAGAATCCTAAAGCAACGAGACGCCATCGTAAGCGAAACGGAAGGTACTACACGTGATGTCAAAAGGCGTATTGTCCAAATCGGTGAAAAAGAGGCTGAAATTTTGGATACAGGGGGAATCGAAGACAGGAACGAGCTTTTTGAAAAAGTGAAACAAAAGAGTCTCGAAGCTGCCAAAGATGCCGATATCATTCTCTACATGGTAGATGGTAAGAAACTTCCTGATGAAGAGGATAAACAGATCTTTCGTTCACTGCAAAAACTTGGGAAAAAAATCGCTCTTGTCATCAACAAAATAGACAACGACAAAGAAGAAGAGAATGTCTGGAACTTTTACGAGTTTGGTACCCAAGATATCTTCCCAATTTCTGTCAGTCACAATAGAAAAGTAAAAAGACTCCTTGATTGGGTGGAAAAGCAGCTTCCCAAAAAAGAGACTATTAAGATTGAAATCGACGAAGAGCTAGACTTTGATGAACTACTGGCCATCAATGAGGGAGAAAAAAAGCAAGAAGAATCGAATGAAATCAATGTAGCAATCTTAGGGCGAGTCAATGTTGGGAAAAGCTCTCTTTTAAATGCTCTTTTAAAAGAAGAGCGTTCCATTGTCAGTGATGTAGCTGGTACTACAATCGATACGATTGATGAGAGCACCATTTACAACGACAAAGTGATCACTTTTATCGACACTGCAGGCATCAGGCGAAGAGGAAAGATCGTTGGCATCGAAAAATATGCACTGAACCGCACCCAAAAGATGCTTGAGCGAGCAGACGTGGCACTCCTTGTTTTGGATGCAAGTGAAGGAATCACGGAGCAGGATGAGAGAATCGCAGGCTATATCGACAAATACAAGCTTGCATGCATCATCGTGCTCAATAAATGGGATATTGCAAAAAAGAGCTATGAAGAAGCTGTCAAAGAAGTTCGAGATAGATTCAAATTTTTAAGCTTTGCACCCATCATTACACTTAGTGCCAAAACAAGAAAGCGGGTGGACAGGCTGTATGACTTGATTTTGAAAGTTTACAAAAACTATTCCACATGGCTTCCAACGGGACAACTCAATCGCGTCATCAAAGAAGCACAAATCAGACATCAAATTCCATCATACAAAGGAAAACCGGTTAAGATTTTATATGCTACGCAGTATGACACCAAACCGCCCAAGATCGCACTTGTGATGAATAGACCGGAGGGTCTACATTTTAGCTATAAACGATACTTGGCAAATGTCTTGAGAGAAAATTTCGATCTTGAAGGCACTCCAATTATTCTTCGCCCAAGAAAAAGGGGTGAAAGAGATGAAGAGATGGAAGAAGAAAGCTACTAAAGGAGAATATTTTGCGAATTGTCAGTGGAATGAGACCGACTGGAAAACTGCATCTTGGACACTATCTGGGAGTTTTAAAAAACTGGGTAAATCTACAAGAAGAGCATGAATGTTTCTTTTTCGTTGCGGACTGGCATGCCCTTTCGACTAGTTATGAAGACAAACTCAACTTGAAAAACCTCAGTATCGAACTGGTGCGTGACTGGATAGCAGCTGGAATCGACCCGCAAAAAAGCACTATCTTTATCCAAAGTGCTATCAAAGAACATGCTGAACTGTATGTACTGCTCAATATGATCACACCCCTTGGATGGCTAGAGCGAAATCCAACCTACAAAGACCAACTTGCCCAAATCAAAAACAAGGATATCCATACGGCTGGATTTCTCACTTATCCGGTACTGCAAACTGCAGATATTGTTCTGTATGATGCCCAAGCGGTTCCAATCGGAGAGGATCAGCGACCTCATCTTGAAATTGCCAGAGAAATCGTACGACGCTTTCACCACCTTTTTGGATGCGAAGTCTTTACCGAACCAAAAGAGCTTCTGAGCCCCACACCAAGACTTTTGGGTCTTGATGGTAGAAAAATGAGCAAAAGTTACAACAACGCCATATATTTGAGCGACACACCCGAGGAAGTATGGAAGAAACTAAGAGGTGCCAAAACCGATCCTCAAAGAGTTAAAAAAACGGATCCTGGAAATCCAGAAGTGTGCCTCATTTACGACTACCACAAAGCCTTCAGCGATGAAGAGACGATTCAAAAAGTAGAAGAAGGTTGCCGTACTGCAGCTATTGGCTGCGTTGAATGTAAAAAGTGGTGCGCTGCAGCAATCGAAAAGGTGTTAGAGCCTATGCGAGAGCGAAGAGAAAGTATCAGTGATGAAGATATCGCTATAATACTTCAAAAGGGAGAGGCAAAAGCCAAACAGGAAGCGTCACAAAAGATGCAAGCAGTTAATAAAGCTATTTTTGAGGTAAGCTGTGCAACAAATAATTGACACTATTGTGGAGAGGTTTAAAAACGATTCCTATTTGATTATTCTTTTTGGCTCTTATGCAGCCCATAAACAACACAGAGATAGCAATCTTGATATCTACATTGTAACAAAGGATAATATATTTCCAAACAATTGGACCCAAAAGAGTCAGATTTATCTCAAATATGCCAGAAAAATAAGCGATTTGCAAAAAATAATACCAATAGATTTAATCGTCCATACACAACCAATGTATAAAAAATTTGTTGAACTTCAAAGTTCTTTTAGTAAAAAAATTTTCCAACAAGGCATAGTTTTATGGGACGCGAAATTGCACAAGAGCGGCTAAATGCCGCAAAAGATAATCTTTTGGTTATGGAAGAAATTATTTCCAACCCCCACTTAACACACATGGTTGCTTTTCATGCTCAACAAACTATAGAAAAGTGTCTTAAAGCGTATCTTGAAGCAAACGAGAGTGAAGTGCCAAAAATTCACAAACTTGAGACACTCTTTCAAAGAACAGAAATTCCCTATAATCAAGATTTGATCGAGTTGTTAGATGCTTTGTATATTGAAGCAAGATATCCTGGAGATTTAGGACTTTTGCCATCTGGTAAACCTTCAATAAAAGAGGCCCAAAAATTTTATGAATACGCAAAAGAGATATTTACCATACTTGAACAAAGGATCAACCAATGAAACGCTATTTGGGAAACAGAAAAAAACTCAAAATCTATATTGACAATGACGATAAAAGCGATGGCAAACCTCTATGGCAAGCTATATTACAACAAGCAAAAGAGTATGGCATTGCTGGTGCTACTGTCTATAAAGCAGTAGCCGGCATGGGAGCACACAGTGAATTGCACTCTTTCAATGTCTGGAGTATGAGCCAAACACTTCCTTTAATCATTGAATGTATCGATACGGAAGCAAAAATAAGAGGTTTTTTGACTTCGATAGAATCGCATCTGCAAGAGGCACTTGTCACATTGCAAGATGTGGAGGTACTTTTATATAAACATCCAAAGTTTGAGCAATGAACTTCTCAGTTATCTTTGCGGTAGGCATTGGTGGCTTTTTTGGAGCGATTTCCAGGTTCCTCATCGCTACCTGGATGCAAAAAATCACCCATTCTCTCTTTCCAGTCGGAACCCTCACTGTCAATGTTTTAGGAAGTTTCATCATCGGCTTTTTGTATATGTATTTCGAACAATCCATCAATCCGATTTACAAAGCTATGTTCATCACTGGATTTTTGGGAGCACTTACAACATTCAGCACTTTTAGTCTAGAAACCTTGTTGATGATTCAAGACGGTTTATGGATAAGAGCGTTTTTGAATATTCTTCTTAATGTTATATTGACCATTTCAAGCACATTTGCTGCTATAATACTCTTCAAAAAAATGTATGGAGGGCTATAATGTATAAAATCGTAATGGACAAAATGTGCGGATGTGCAAAAAAAGACACAAAGCTTCATGAGAAGTGGCTTGACAAGAGCTTTGCGACAAAAGAGGAAGCTGAAATCGAAGCGCTTCGACTAGCAAACCATGCCAATGCCAACTGGTGCAAAAAACATAGATTTTACGCTTATGAGGATGGTGATCAGATTAGAATCTCTGTGGAGATGAGCTGCCCTAAAGAGATCTGATGTTTCAACTGCCTCCTATTCACACTACATCTGATGGAGATATCAGAAAAGCCGGGTTTGAGATCGAATATACCGGTCTCAAACCTATTCAAACTGCACATATCATCCAAGACCTCTTTGGCGGTACAACCGAGGTGATCGATGAGTATGAAACCCGTATAAAAGAGACACAATTTGGCAATTTTTCTATTTATCTCGATTCCGTCTATTTAAGAAAAACAAGCAATCATTATCTTTTCAAAGATTTCGATCTGTTTAAAGAGCTCATCTATTCTCTTTCGGAATTGGTCATTCCCTATGAAATTGTTACTCCACCGATTCCGTTCAATGAACTGGAAAGTGTTGAAAAATTAAAAGACAATCTTCGAGAAAAAGGTGCGAAGGGAACAAGCGCTTCAGCCCTTTACGCCTTTGGGATGCATATCAACATCGAAACGCCCTCTTTTGAAGTTGATACGATTTTGGATATATTGCGAAGCTTTGTTTTACTCCAAGACTATATCATGCAAAAAATCGACGTAGATCTGACAAGGAAACTCACCTGGTTTATCGAGCCATTTGAAAAAGAGTATATCGATATTATTCTCGATTTCGCATACAAACCGACACTTGAAGCCTTCATGCAAGACTATATCTTTTACAATCCTACAAGAAACAGAGCTTTGGATCTTTTGCCACTCCTTGTATATATCAATCCTGATATCAAAAAGCAGCTTCCCGAACAAAAGCTGGATCCAAGACCCGCTTTTCACTATCGTTTACCAAACTCAAAGATCGATGAGCCAGATTGGAGCATCGCATTTGAGTTTAACCAGTGGAGTCTTATGGAAAAAATAGCATTTGAAAAACAAAGACTGTATGATCTGATGCATGAATACTGGGAGTTTCAACATACACCGCTGTGGTTTGTTACAGATCTTTGGATTGAAAAAGTACAAAATTGGCTCGAAAAAAACAGATTGTCGTAACGGGAAGTAGATTTAAAAGTCGAAAAAGCTGGCTTTTTATACAGTTTTTGATCAAAATCTTTCATGCACAACCGATTTTTGTTCATCCAGACAGTACTCTACCAAAATCCTTTGATGCCCTTTTGATCAGTGGCGGTGAAGATATCTGTCCAAAAAGATATGGACTACATCTAGAATGGCCATGTGAAGAGAAAAGGGATGAGATGGAATTAGAGTTGTTTCATCAAGCCTTTGACAAAAAGCTACCAATCTTTGGAATATGTAGAGGAATGCAGCTGATCAATGTTGCCTTGGGAGGCTCGCTTCACCCAAACATTGAAGCTCTGGAGCTTGAGTATCAGCACCCTTACACGCCGCTTCCTTTACAAACCATTACAATCCTACCTCATACAAAACTACATAGGGTTTTACAAACCTCCACCATTAAGGCAAATGCACTACACAATCAAGCCATCAACATCCTTGGCAAAGATCTCCGTATAGCAGCAAAAGATCAAAACGGTATCATTCAAGCTATTGAGCATGAAACGCTTCCGATTTTAGGAGTGCAGTGGCATCCGGAGTATCTTCCTTATATGCGCCCGCACAGAAGACTGTTTGAATATTTTCTCAACACTTCCGAAACTTCTGCCGTCAATAGACTAAAAGATTGAAGGTGTTCGGCTCTTCTTTTTATTTCACTATCTTTTCGATCAAAGCTATAAAATTTGGATTAAACAAAGTCAATGCGAATATCGATATACCTATAAGTACTTTTAAAAGCAGAGTGTTTTGTCTAATCTCTGCTCGCACTTCATTGATCTCGGCCCGGACTTCATTAATCTCTGCTCGCACTTCATTGATCTCGGCTCGAACAAACTCTTTTGTAGCAAGTTCATTTCTTAATTCATTGTAGAGTTCAGCTTTTAGATTCTCTTTTTTTTGCGCTATCTCTTTTTGGCTCTCTTGCTGTATAATATCCAAAAATCTCTCGATTGTATTGACTAACTTTTCTGCACTCTCTTTTCCTACATTTTTTACCAACTCCTCAAAAAGCTCTCTAGGTATTGTGTAGTGCATCTTGTGCCTCTTTTTAAGATAATATCAATTTATTATAGCAAAATCGAAACTCTGAATTTTTTATGGTTGCAGTTCAAACCTTTAAAAGTATATTTGCACTATAATTATTAAAAAACAGTTTTGGAGGCGGTATTGATCGATCTAAGAGCATTGGAAAAAGACTTTGACACGATTGCAACAAGACTTCAGACAAAAGGCGTAGAAGAAAAAGTTTTGGCTGAACTCAAAGAGCTTTTTGAGGAGTATAAAAAAGAGAAAACTATTTTGCAAGAGCTTCAAACCAAACAAAACTCTCTTTCTAAAATGTTTGGCCAGTATAAAAGAGAAGGTAAAGATATCAATGAACTCAAAAATGAACTTGAGATCAATAAAGGTAAAATTGCAGCTCATCAAGAAGTGGTACGAGATCTTGAAGAAAAACTCAAAAATATCGCTCTTACCATTCCAAATCCACCGGATCCAGATGTTCCCGTGGGAGAGAATGAGGAAGACAATGTGGTTCTCAAAACTGTTCTTGAGCCAAAAGGATTTGATTTTGAACCAAAAGAGCATTGGGAACTTGGAGAAAAACTAGGCTGGATCGATTTTGAAAGAGGCGTAAAACTTGCCAAAAGCCGATTTAGTGTCTTGAAAAAAGAGGCGGCACGACTGGAGCGGGCCCTCATCAACTTCATGCTTGATCACAACAAAGAATATGGATTTGAAGAGGTTTGCGTTCCTTTCATGGCAAACAGTGCAACCCTTCTTGGAACGGGACAACTTCCAAAATTTGAAGAGGATCTTTTCAAAATCTGCGATGAAGATCTTTATATGATTCCAACAGCTGAGGTTCCGCTAACAAACCTCTATAGAGATGAGATCATCAAGGATTTGGAAGATCCTATCAAGCTCACAGCCTATACGCCATGTTTTCGAAAAGAAGCAGGCAGTGGCGGACGCGATGTGCGAGGGATGATACGACAGCATCAGTTTGACAAAGTAGAACTCGTTGCCATCACAAGACCCGAAGAGAGCGACAAGGTCTTTGATGAGATGGTAAAGTGTGCTAGTAGCCTGTTAGCCAAACTTGGGCTTCCACACCGCCATGTGATGCTATGTACTGGCGATCTTGGCTTTAGCGCTGCAAAAACGATCGATCTTGAAGTGTGGCTACCGGGACAAGGAAAATACAGAGAGATCAGCTCCATATCCAATACAAGAGATTTTCAAGCCCGCCGGGCACAGATACGCTTTAAAGATGGCAAGAAAAACAGACTCGTTCATACGCTTAATGGCTCAAGCCTTGCAGTTGGCCGGACACTCATCGCCATCATGGAAAATTATCAACAAAAAGATGGTAGCATTGCAATACCAAAAGTACTTGAATCGTATCTATAGGAGAGAGTGTGCATAACATCATTTTATGTGGAGGTAGCGGAACAAGACTATGGCCTCTAAGCAGAAAATTGATGCCAAAGCAGTTTGTCAAACTTTTTGACAACCACTCACTTTTCCAAAAAACTCTTCAAAGAAATGCCTCTTTTTCCAAAGAGACTCATATCATTACAAACAAAGAGCACTATTTCATTGCCTTAGATCAGATGGAAGAAATAAATTTTTCGCAAAAAAAACATAGATTTATTCTGGAGCCATTTGGAAAAAACACTGCTCCTGCCATCGCATTCGCCTGTTTTGGTCTTGATCCTAAGGAACTTGTATTTGTTACACCTTCAGATCATCTTATCAAAAATGTACGAGCGTATGAAAAAGCGATAGATGAAGCTAAAAAGCTTGCCAGACAAGGGAAACTTGTCACTTTTGGCATTGTTCCAAATGAAGCTAATACCGGATATGGATATATAGAAGCGAAAGGAAACAGTGTAAAGCGATTTCATGAAAAACCTGACCTTGAAACTGCAAAAAAATATCTTGAAGGAAATAAGCAAAAGACAACGTATTATTGGAATGCCGGAATGTTTCTTTTTCAAGCAGGTACTTACCTCAGTGAACTTCAACAATATGCCCCGAAAGTGTATGAAAATGCTCTCAAAGCGTGCGAAAATGCTACGAATCAGCACAATATGCTTTTCATAAAAGAGCATTTCATGAATAAAATCCCAGACATTTCCATAGACTATGCAGTGATGGAAAAAAGTGATAATATCGCAATGGTTCCAGCCGATATCGGATGGAACGACGTAGGGAGTTTCGATGCCCTTTCTCAAGAGCTTTCGGGAAGCGAAACTATCGAACTACAAAGCAAAAACAATTTTGTTCTTTCAGATAAACCTGTAGCGTTAGTGGACGTGGAAGATCTGATTATCATCGATACAAAAGATGCTTTACTTGTAACAAAAAAAGGCTCAAGCCAAAAAATCAAAAAACTTATTCCCAAAATACAAAAAATCTTCCCCCATCTCGCTTCCCACCACATCGAAGTCCACAGACCATGGGGAACGTATGAGGTGCTTATCGAAGAGGACAACTACAAACTCAAAAAAATTATCGTCAAACCCGGGAAAAGACTCTCATTGCAAAAGCATTTCCATAGGAGCGAACATTGGATCGTAGTTCGGGGTACCGCTGAAGTCACAGTAGGTGATAAAACATACCTTGTACGTCCAAACGAATCAACTTATATCAAACTTGGTGAAGTCCATAGGCTTGCCAATCCCGGGAAAATTCCTGTTGTACTCATCGAAGCACAGGTTGGTGAATATACGGGAGAAGATGATATTGTAAGAATCGAAGATGATTTCAGGAGAGTCTGATTGATACGAGCTCTCGCTCACAACCTCAAACTAAGTATAGAGTTTACAAAAAGGGATCTCAAAGAACGCTATGCAGGAACCAGTTTTGGTCAGTTGTGGCTGCTTATCTCCCCTTTGATCAGCATATTTATTTATACTATCATCTTTTCAGATTTTATGAAGATGAAACTGGGAATAGTAGAAAACAAATATGCATACAGTATCTATCTCATTCCCGGACTTCTGACATGGAACTTTTTTTCCGCCCTTGTATTACGCCTTTCTAACTCTATTTTTGAAAAAGCCCATATCATCAAAAAAATACCAATTCCCATGTATGTTTTTTATCTTTCTATCACACTGACAGAATTTATCATCTATGCCATATCCATGGTTTTGGGAATCCTTTTTTTACTCCTCGTCCATCAACCCATTACCTGGCAATTCTTCACCGTCTTACCTTGTATGATGATTTTGGCATCTCTGTTTGGATTGGGGCTTGGAATGATCTTTTCTCTTTTCAATCCTTTTTTCAAAGATCTCAAAGAGGTTATTCCAATCATTTTGCAGCTGTGGTTCTGGATGACGCCTATCATCTACGTTAAAGAGATGATCTATAGCAAATACCCCTTTTTGGTGGATTACAATCCAATCTACTACTTTATAGAACCGATGCAAAATATATTTTTGTATGGTGACCTAAAAAGAAGTATTGATGTAGCGATTGCTTTATCTTCGGTTTTTATGACGATTTTATTGGCTATGTGGTTATACAAGAAGATGATTAAAGAGATAAAAGATATTATCTAGATGTATGCGAGGCAAAAAGCCTCACATTGGATTAACTGTGTAACATATCATCATGAAAATCGAGTGAACCGACTTGGTCAATCGCTTCATCACTTTCTATTTGATCTTGATGAAGATATACATTTCCTTGTGTATCTTGTGAAACCACGATAACGCCAGTCAAACTCTCTTCGAAACTGATCAAGTCGCTTGAAGAACCTTGAAAATCGTAATCGTTAGTATTATTTGAACTTATTAAGATATCTATTCCTAAAGCATCCTCTTTTTTATCCATCTCTTCAATCAAAGAAAAGACAGGTTGAAAAGTCTCAACATTGTTTACATCGACTGAAACCAATGTTGCAACTATTTTGTTCAGATAATCTCTTTCAATATTGAAATATTCTTGTGCAAGTTGTGGATTGTTCAAAACATCATAGTTCGGCTGAAAAGTCTCTGTTTCGTAATCATACTGGAGATTGTATTTTTGATATAGCTGTTTTTCTTGGAGATCAAAATTCGTTTCTATGTTGGCTAGCTGCTCGAGCATCTGCGTATCGTAATTCGTATGGGTATTGTATAAAGCCAGCTGTTCCCCAACTGACTTTCCCAAAAGATTGAGGTATTCAGCTCGCATTTCAACAGGCATTTTTTCAAGTTCTGCTTTGTCTCCTGCCCACCAGTCATAGGATTGATCCGTTGAATCACTGCTTTGCTGATCGTCACCGCTGTGATCTTCCACTTCGTATTTTATATTTTGCGCCATATTTTTAATAGATGGTACATCTGCTTCCGTTTCAACATTTTTAATCAAATCTTGCATAGTTTTGAGCGTATTTTCATCCACTTTTACATTTTCTATGGTATTTGCAACTTCCTTACAAGCGTCTATTTTAGCTTCAAACGC
Source organism: Nitratiruptor sp. SB155-2 (assembly GCF_000010325.1). Classification (GTDB taxonomy): domain Bacteria; phylum Campylobacterota; class Campylobacteria; order Campylobacterales; family Nitratiruptoraceae; genus Nitratiruptor. Next base: position 1,393,693 of record NC_009662.1, read on the forward strand.
TTTTGCAGCATGGAATGCGTTATTAAAATCATCATCTGTTTTAAAATAAGGCTTGTAACTATCTGGCTGTGTAGCTATTCCTTTACCGATAAAAACTATCCCGGCAATCGCCTCTCCCAAAGATTGTTTTCCGCTCATAACAAGATTAACCCAACCATCAACACCATCTGGATCTTCTTGATATGATTTATTGAAGAGTGTCTCGTATACAGTAGAGATAATTTCTCTAATATTTTGTGGATCGTGAAGATCGATATTGGCATATTGAGGATACATATTTTGTAAACCAAAAGCATTGACGGCCATTTGTGCTGCATTAAGCATATTACCGGCAAGCTCATTCATGTCTTCATTTTTCGCTACTGCATCATTGTACCAAGTGTCAAGTTCTGCTTTTGATGGGGCCCTTTGAAACATTGCAATGTATAAAGCAGCAACATCATCTCTTGTAAGCATACATTCTCCTTATCTTTTTTATCTTTTATCTATTGTACCACAAAATTTTAAAACCTTTTTCTAAAACTATCTATTTTACGTTGGATAAGACTCAACCCATATGAAAACAGTAAAACAGAGCCAAAGACTGCCCAGTAATATCCTAAACCAGAATGGGTAAATCCAAGTTTTTCCAAAGCCAAAAAGATAAAAAAGTGGGATAAAAAGATCGGATAGGAAAGGGATCCAAAAAAAGAGTCATACTTAAAAGGTATCCTCATTATTAGTGGTATAAATGGAAGAGAAAGAAGCGCCAAGAAAATCTCTCTCACATAGGGATGTGCACTCCATGTAAATGCGACAGATAAGAAGAATATGAGAACAAAAATATATAAAATCTTTAAAATAATGCTATATTTCCCAGTAGCACAAAAAAAACCTACCATAAATATCCACAAAACCCCAAAAATATAACGATAACCAAAATTGTCGGAGTTAAAATGAGGCCATGTTTGGGAAAATGCAAAAAACTCAAATCCCATCGATACAAGCAAAATAGATACAAAAACAAGTGGTTTCCTTACAAATAGATAGAAAAAAAATGGAACCAGTAGATAAAAGTGCCACTCCGTCGAAAGAGACCAGGTAGGAGGAAGAAGCGGATGGGGGAGCAATGAATTTATGATAAATGGATCGAAAACATAGTTGTTGAAAATGAGAAGCGTATTAAGAAAAATCTTACTAAAATCCAACTCCTGATGCAAAAGTGGCACCATCTGTGATGGTCCCCAAATCGCTATCACAAACACTGTCAAAAAAAGAACGATAAGATAAAGAGGAAACAGTCTTAAAATCCGTTTAATATAAAAAAAAAGTATCTGTTTTTGAAAAGAAAGCCCTTTTCTCACCTCCTTGTAAAAGGAAAAATACATCAAATACCCACTGATAAAGTAAAAACAGATTACAGCGCTCACTGCAGGATTGAAACCAAAAGGGAAAGGAGAGTTTGGTAAGTGCGAAAGCATCACCAACCATGCCAAAAAAAACCGAAACGTGCCTAACACCTTACTACTCTTTCGAAAAGTTCCATATGTTTATCTGCCGTTTTTTCCCAATCAAACTGTAGCGCTCTTTTTCGTCCAGCCTCTGCCAATGATTCACTCTTTTTTCGATCCTCAAGCAGAAACTGCAACTTCAATGCGATATCATCCACATCATATGGATCGATATACAATGCAGCATCTCCACACACTTCAGGCAAGGAAGCCACATCGGAGACAATCGTGGCTGTTTGACAGCTCATCGCTTCCAATGGAGGCAATCCAAATCCTTCGTAGAAGGAGGGATATACAAAAACAGATGCAAGATTGTACAATCCGACAAGATCATTCTCACTGACATATCCAAGATATCGGATATTTTCTTGTTCGATAATCTGCATAATCTCTTTATTTTCCCATCCCTTGAATCCTGCAAGAACCAAAGGATATCGCTTTTTCAACGGCTCAGGAAGTTTCATGTATGCTTTGAGCAGATTCAAAAGATTTTTTCTTGGCTCGATACTTCCCACAAAAAGAACAAAATCATCTTCCAAAGCAAAACGATCCGTTAAATGTTTCAACTTTTCTTTTGCCAGAGGTTTATACAGATTATGATCAGCCCCAAGATGGATAACCTCTATCTTGCTCTCTTCGCATCCACTCAGTTCAACAATCTCCTGTTTGGAAAAACAGGAATCTGTGATAATCATATCTGCTTCATCGATAGATGAAAAAAGATGTTTGGAAAAGTACTTCACCCGCTCTTTTGGATGCCACTGAGGATAACGAATGATGGACATATCATGAATCGTAACAACTTTTTTTTTGGATCGAATACCTTTTTGAAATATATAATTTGGTTCCCAGTACAGATCATACACATCTTTATTTTTCAGTAGACCCACCATAATACGCAAAGTTTTTTTTACGGCTCTGACTGCTATAGCAGACTCGATAACATGTGTAAATACTCCTCCCTCTTTTGGTTCAAACATTCTTTGTGAAACAAAGCCTCCATACCAAAAAAGAAGATCTTGATCTACTCTTTTGGATATCTCGTAGATATATTTTCCTACGCCGGTAAGAGATTTGGTCAAGGGAAGTGCATCAACGACAATTTTCATACATCTCTTTTATTGTCTGTTCTATCGGTTTTGGTTCTATTTTTCCGATTAGACTATAAAGTTTAGAAGGATCCCCGCACAATACTTCTATATCGTTACTTCTTATAAATTTTGGATTTTGTTGGACTATGGGTGTATAACCACTTATTTTTTCTAAAATTTTCAAAAAATAGGCTACGTCATATACTTTCCCACTACAAATGTTGACTATTTCAGATTTTGCATCACTTTGCAGTAACTTTTCATATACATTACAGACAAATATTACATCATTCATTTCTCTTTTTGTGTGTAGATTGCCTATTTCTATGATGCTGTCTTTTCTTTGAAAAGCCCTGACAAGCTTTGGGACAATGAACTCTTCTCTCTGTCCACACCCTGTGTAATTAAATGGACGAGTTATGATGATAGGTATCTTGTCAAAATATGTCTTTGCAATCTGCTCGCTAATATATTTACTGTAGGCATAATGATTGTTTGGATTGGGACAAAGTTTTTCATGGAGTTTATTGGTACGTTGCATACCATATACGGTTGCACTACTTGTAATAATAACTTTTTTTGCAGTCCACTCCTGCTCCTCAAGTGCGCTTAAAAGATTTTGTACACCAAAAGCATTCACTTCATACATCTTGACTTGATCGGCATATCCTACAAAAGATATTGCTGCAAGATGAATGATATAATCAAAACTTTTTTTCTGAAAAATTTGGCGTATTTGCTCTTTTTTGGTTATATCACAAGTAAAAATATTTTTTCCATTTTGCTCTATTGATGTTCCAAAAACTTCAAAACCCCTCTTTTGCAGATATTGAGAGAGATGATTGCCGGTAAAACCATCTATCCCTGTTATCAATACTGTCTGCACTAAAAACTCCACCCTGTTGCGTTACGTCTGATATCTGCTTCCACCATCATCTGACAAATCTCTTCCAAAGAAGTTTTAGGCTCCCATCCAAGATCGTTTTTCGCTTTTGTATAGTCCCCTATCAAAATATCCACTTCTGCCGGTCGGAAGTATGCAGGATTTACTCGTACTAAAATTTTGCCACTTTTCACATCTCTTCCAACTTCATCTACTCCTTCTCCCTCAAAAATCAGCTCAATTCCAGCAGCTTGAAAAGCAAGTCGTACAAAATCTCTTACACTCTGGGTCCGATTCGTAGCTAAAACATAAGTCTCAGGTTTAGAAACCTGCATCATAAGATACATCCCTTCGACATACTCTTTTGCATATCCCCAGTCCCGTTTTGCATCAAGATTGCCAAGCTCCAAAACATCAAGTTTTCCATGAACTATTTTAGCTACACTGTCAGTGATTTTCCTTGTTACAAACTCCTTGCCTCTCAAAGGGGACTCATGATTGAACAGTATTCCGCTGCATCCGAAGATATCATAACTCTCTCTGTAGTTGATCGTTATCCAATGCGCATAAAGTTTTGCGACAGCATATGGACTTCTTGGATAAAAAGGCGTAGACTCTGTTTGTGGAATCTCCTGCACTTTCCCGTACATCTCCGAAGTGGATGCTTGATAAAATTTTATCTTCGGATTGACAATACGGATCGCTTCCAAAAGATTGAGCGTACCTAAACCAGTTATTTCTGCGGTAGTCAGAGGCTGTTCAAAACTTACACCTACAAAACTTTGTGCTGCGAGATTATATACTTCATCTGGTTCTACCGAATCAAGAAGCCGAATGTTTTGTGAAGCATCGGTCAGATCATACTCTATTAAGTGTAAATTTGGATGTTTTTCGATACCAAGCTCTTCAATCCTCCAAAAATTTGATGAACTTGTTCTTCTGTATGTTCCAAATACTTCATACCCTTTTTCTAACAATAATTGCGCCAAATAGGCACCATCTTGTCCTGTTATGCCGGTAATAAGCGCTTTTTTCATCCATTGATGCCTTTTTATTATTTTTGTGTAATTGTAGCAAAAGAGGGAAGTTGTAGCAAAAATAGTGAAGCCAGGGGCTTCACATAATGGCGTAGCAATCTGAGGCAAGATCCATCAGATCTATCCCATATTTATTATAAATTTGAATCATGTCATTTGCGATAGGTTGATACTCATCATATGTAATTTGTCCATCTTGAAAATATGGAGAAGTAAAAACATAGTTTTGGATATCTTTGGCAAGAGACACGAGCTGGTCTTGTGAAAGCGTACTTGTCAATTTCGATGCAATGATATTGTCACAATAGGCTCCGCCTTGGGCATAATAACTCGCCATCATATCTTCCAATGCACTCATGGCATTTGCATTATAGTTATCGGTTTGGGTCGTCGTTGTCAAATCATTATCTAAAGCATTATTGTCAGCCGTAGCCAAATCGCCATAACTTATTTGATCATTATAGTAATTATCCATACTATTTTGCGTGTTGTCGAAATCATAATAATTGTCTTCTGGAATATAGGTAGGTCCTACTCCCGATGTCAGTTTATCCTGACTCTCGGTCATCTCATCTTCCAATTTAAACAAAGTATAAAATGAATCAACATTCATCGGATCGACATATTGCAACTCTTGTTTCAACTTAGGTAAGTAATCTTTCTCCAACTGGAAATAGGTTCTTTGTATATTAGGATCTAAGTTTAAAAAGGATTCATCGGCAACAGATTCTTCTATAAAATAAGGTAAACCATGTTTTTGGTATATATCTGCTCGTTTATGTTCAAATTCGTTATCCAATGCAGCCCATTGTTCCAGATACTCTTGTGTAACAGGTACGTTTGCTTGTGCCAAAGAAAGATACTTATCTACCGCTTCTTTCATTAGATTAACTAGTTCTACCCTCCCTTCTACAGGAAGCATCTGAAGTTCCATCATGATTGACGGCCAAGCATCGGTATCAAAGTTATAACCATAGGCATCATTATAGGTATCATCAGATAAATTGTTTTGTATCTGTGAGCTATTTTGATCATTCAAATCGTTTGAAGAAACAGTGTTTGGATCTTCCACTATATCTTTGAGATAATCAGCTATGTTCTTCACTTCATCCAGGTCTGTCTCATCTTTGACATCTTCTATGATCTCTTGCATCTTTTGCAAAGTATCTTTATCAACTTTGACATTTTCGATGGTATCGGCAACTTCTAATGCAGCATCTTTTTTTGCTTCATAGGCTTTTGCCGCTACATATGCTTTGTTAAAATCATCATCCGTTGCAAAATATGGTCTATACTCATCTGGCTTTGTTGCAATTCCCTCTCCGATATACGTTATCCCTGCTATTGCTTCACCAAGAGATTGTTGGCCACTTACTACAAGATCAACCCAACTATCAACTCCTTGAGGATCCTCTTGATATGTTTTATTGAACAGTGTTTCATAGACGGTAGATATGATTTCGCGTACACTTTCAGGATTGGAAGGATCGACATTTGCGTACTGAGGATAGAGATCTTGAAGGCCAAATCCGTTGACAGCCAGTTGGGCAGCCTGGAGCATCGTCTCCGCAGTATCTGCCAAGTCTCTGTTGTTCGCTACCACATCATTGTACCAGGTATCCAGCTCAGATTTTGAAGGTGCTCTTTGAAAAAGAGCTATATAAAGACCCGCCACATCATCTCTTGTCAGCATATGTGCTCCTTGACAAAATATTTTCTTAAATTATAATAAAAACTTATTTAATATTTTCTGATGCTACCTTTTTCTTTTCCCTTTGACAGCCAAATGGCTGCCAACATTTATGATCAAATGACAAGAAGATCATTTTGTTCATCGAGCTGTGCAGTCGAAAGATCGGTAATGCCAACAAGTTGTACCACCTCATCACTCAAAGGATCAAAAGAACTTGCCGGTGAGTTATCCACAACCACAAAAGCACTCTTTCCATCTGTAAACCATGAAACGATACTGTTTTGCGAGCCATTCCCTTGTGCAGCCACATTCATAGTAGCTTCAAGAGAGCCTTGCCATTGCACAGGTGTCGATACAAACTGCTCTGTGCCATTGGCAACTTTCCATTTGATTTTTTCACCCTTTTGTGGGTCCATAAACTGATCTACATTGAGTGTTTGCTCAGGAGATATCATCACCGTGTCTACTCCATTTCCTCCAATGAGAATATCTTTTCCATATCCCCCATACAAAATATCATCCCCATCGTTACCATTGATCGTATTATCTAGAGTGTTACCATGTAAAATATCATCGTTTGGCGTTCCGATGACATTTTCGATAAAGTCGATTTTTGCTTGATTAAGTAAGGATTGTTCCAGCTTATTTATATCAGGTTGCAAAGCAGGAGCTATCTGCCCGATATTATGATCGGCATTGATATCGTCCAATCTTGTACCATCAAATGCTATCGGTTCAAGATTGTAAAGTTCTTGTATATCCCCAAAGCCAATTGCATTGGCAATGATATCGTGTTGTATCAGAAAATTTTCCCACTGATGCTGAAGTGTTCCATCAATTTCTCCGCCATAACTCGGCTCTCCGTCAGACATAAAATAGACACGATTTGCCCCATTATCAAAAAAAGTCCCATCTTTTTGATCAAAAAGCTGCATGGCACCATCTATCGCGTTAACATAATCTGTCGTACCATCAGCATAAAGATTATCGAGCATACCGATAGCCTTATCGACACTCATCCAGTTTTGAGGGATATATTGTGCTTGATTACTTACATCGCTACTAAAAAGTACCAGTTTGACAGCCACGTCTCCTAGTTTACTATATTCTTGAAGCAGTTTTTGCGCAGCCTCCACCTCTTTAGAGAGCCTTGTCGTACCATCACCACTGTCCCATCCCATACTTCCAGATACATCCAGGATCAGCATGATGTTAAATTGTGGTACGATCAAAGCTCCTTTTGTATCGTTTGCACCAAGCTGGACTTGAATATCCTGACCCACATTTCCACCCGAAGCAAGATCGATATCGGCACCGCTACTTGTTGGAGCCATGGAGAGATCCAGCGTATCACCCACTCCGCTATCATTTTGTGAACCATCGATGATCACTTTCTTTCCGACTCCGTCGATCACATATGTGTCACTTCCGTTCTTACCCACCAAGATGTCGTCCCCGGCTTTGGAATACAACGTATCGTCACCATCGCTTCCGATAAGATAATCATCACCATCAGTACCAACGATCATACCAGCCTGATCTGCAACGACATTATCCATCGTAACAGCATCACCCTTGGCATCTTGGATTCCACCATCCTTCAAAACCTGCAGAGTTGGTTCAACCGTATAGGTGTCATCGAGCGAAAAATTGGTTCCCGGTTTTCCGACAACTTTCCCATCTCCTGTTAAAATATGGGCGTCACCAAGATCGTCAAGAGAAGAGATTTGGGCTTCGACACCATTATCGAGATGTAATTGATTGATTCCCTCGATATCCGTAGCTGATAGATCAACAGGAATTTTGTTGCCGTTATCGGCAAGATGGAAACTGCCCATGCCGTTTCCATTGATTTTTTGAAGCTTGTTGATCAAATCTGCCGGTAATGTCAAGTCACCAAGAAAATCGATATTTTCAATATTCTTTATATCATAATCACTCAAGTCGGCATTTCCGTACACATGGAGCGTATCACTACCCTCTCCTCCATCTATGATCTCCGCCCCATTGGCATCTTCTGCAAAGTCTCGTCCCAAGATATCCTTTAACGGCTTGCCTATCAACTGTGCATCTTCAGGTCTATCTTTTGCAGAAAGTCCAGTTAAATCACCCAACAATACTATATCATCATCACCTTTTCCCGCATATACCTCATCTTGACCCTTTCCGGGGCGGATGATGTCATTGTTATCACTGCCATAAATGATCTCATCAAGATCAGTTGCACTCACATCGCCTCCATCTGCAGGAGCCTGAACTATCTTTTTCGTTCCTCCTTGATTGTGACTTTGATTATACAGATCCTCTTTTTCAAGAATCTTTTGCTTTGCCTGATCAATACTCTCCGGTCTGTCATCGATCCCATCTATCAATGCTTTGAAATCATCAAAATCAAAAAGACCGTCGCCATTGATATCAGCTTCCGGAATTTTTTGGGCAGCCTCAAGTGCCACTTGCACTTTGTTGAGAAAGGCTTTCGCATGAGCAACCGTTTGTGCCGATGCGGGAATGGCACCATTTGCAATCTGCGTAGCCACTTGTGTAATATTTGCTATGGTATTTCCCAATCCGTTTTGCACAGCATAGTTTGCCCAACTGTCTATACCATTTGGATCATCTATATAATCTTTGTTAAAAAGTGACTTGTAAACTTCAGTTATGACAGATTTCGTAGATAAGAAATCATTTGCATCCACATCTATATAGTGAGGGTATTTGGACGAATACTGTGGGTTTGCATTGATGATATTTTGTGCTGCATCCAACATCTTCTCTGCTACCGTCGCATAATCCCATCCATTTTGCTGGGCTTGTGTATACCATTCATCCAACCCTTTCCCCTCAGGCGCTCTTTGAAACAGACCTAGATACAGTTTTGCTATATCCTCTTTTGTCAGCATCCACGATCCTTAGATTTAGAATTTTATCTCCTATAATACAAAAAAAGCGTTTCAAAAACGTTTCATTTGGTTTTCTTGCTATCTTTCAAATACTGGCCATTTATCTCATGATTAAACAATTTAGTTTGAAGTTCAAGAATCAAAAAGATTGTTTTTGGAATTGAAATATTTTTATTATTGTCATATAATTTAATAAATCACTCAAAGGATATAAAATGACACAAAAGCTTGGAATACGGGAGATAGTGAGAAATTTTACTATTTTAGATAATTATGACTATATTGAAATAGTAGATAAAAAGAGTCATAAGCTCAAAGGATTATTTGTTTCGTCTGAGTTTATGGATGATGTAAAAGAGTTTATTGAACAAAAAATTAAAGAAAAAAAAGAAAAAGAATTAAATAAAATTATAAAATTTGCCGGAATAGCAAGCGGTGATACAGATAATATGAATGAAAAAGAGATGAGAGAGATTCATGCAAAATCAAAAGTTTAGCAATACCGTATATTTTGATACAAATATTGTAATGGATATTCTTGATAATAAAAGAACAGGACACAAAGAGGTATTTAAACTGTTGGAACTGTTGTTCTCAAAAAATATCAAAATTTTAATAAGTGAAGATATGTTAAGCACTATTTACTATTTGGTTAAAGATAAAGAAAAAGTTTTAAAATTTTTTGAAGTTATTTTAAATGATTGGATAGTCGTCCCTTTTGAAAAAGAGATTATAAAAAAAGCTATAAAAATTTCGTTGGAAAAAAGCGTTGATTTTGAAGATGTTTTACAATGTCTATGTGCAAAAAAATATAACTGCATTGCATTAATCACCTGCGATAAAAAGTTTATTGACTGTGGAGTAAGAATAGCCGATTATGACGAAGCAATACATCTTTTGACAAAATATTGAATTTTTGATGTTGAATGATGAATTTCAATTTTAACTCTTCTTGATAAAAACAACACTTTTTCAATTCAACTTTTCAAGTCCTGACTCTTTTTGTTTAGTTAGAGCAGGACTAAATAGCCTGCTCCATTGAGAATGATTTGATATTTCTTTTGATATTTCTAATGAATAGCAAAGTTGTCATCCACGAATACACCTTGAAGATCTGCAGTAGCTGCTAATGGTCCAGATGTTGTTGCAGCTACTGTTCCAACCAGTGCTGCTGATTCAAAATCATTATCAGCATCTCCATTGGATGTTGCATAATAAATGGATACTTGATCAGCAGTACCATCACCATCTGTGTCATCATTAAAAATGAGCAGCATTTCAGCGTTTGTAGCTATTTCATTGCCACCTGCAGCAAAAGTACTATTTATTGCTACTAATGCACCTCCTGATGTATTAATACTATTTGTATCCCCTCCTGTTACCACAATGACATCACCATCATTGCCGGCACCAGCTCCCAAAGCAGCTGCCCCCGCTATTTCTTCAATAGTGTTAAAGTCCCCTACTTTTGCCATAGCAGAAGCAAACGAAAGTATATCACCACCATTTGCTAATGAACCTGCTGTAAAATCTAACAATATATCGCCTAATTCAGAAGCTGAATCATATTTGATTGTATCACTTCCAGTATTGCCCATAATGATGTCATTACCGATTCCACCTTTTATTGTATCATTACCACTTCCGCCTACTATTAAATCAGATACTGTACCACCTGTCAGGATATCATCATTGCCACCACCCCAGATTAATTTTCCTACAGTCGCACTAGATGCATCAATCGTATCAGCACCAGTAGTTCCAAGCTCTCCTGAAGTCATTGAAAAATAGTCATCTGCGTCAACATTACTATCAAGATTAACATCAAAATTCATTTGATCAGTTCTTATAACAGCTGTTGTTCCGTTAAAATCAAAATCTGTTTGATTCAGAACATTTAACAAATTTGTAATTTGTGTATTTGACAACTGATCGATATCTGCCAAAATTATGGTGGAGTTATTATCTAATAAATCAACATTTACAGTACCTCCTGCTTGTGTTGCGAGGGTATTTAATTGAGTAGCATTGATTGTTAGAGTTGAATTGGTATAAATATGTTCGATATTACTCAATGAATCATTTGTAGTATCAACATTTCCCCAAATTTCTAGTATATCGTTACTTCCAGCTCCTCCATCATATGTTTCACCACTTCCATCATCATTGCCACTGTTCAAATCAGACTGAGTCAATCCAAGTTTCGCAGCACCTGTCCCAGCAGCAGGATCTGAAGTGTAACTTCCACCGCTTCCTACTACTACAATAATATCATCTCCATTACCAGCACTTATGTTGTCAATACCAGCGCCTCCACGAATCACATCATTACCAGCGCCACCTTCAATTATATCATTACCAGCACCACCATCAATAGTCATACCGGTAGAGTTAGCGATGATATAGTCGTTGTTGTCAGTTCCTACAAATTTATCGACACCAGATGTAGTGATTTTGAAACCATCTGCTACAACTTTTTTAGCTGCATCGTGATCATACTGCACAACTGTATTTGCCGCTACAGATGTATTGTTTGCAGAATCTGTCTCTGTAAATGTGTGGCTTGAGCTTCCAAAGTTTGCAGCTACACCATCATCACTGTCAGAATCTGTAGCATATGGATCCAAATTGCTTACATCAAGCGTATCTGCACCCGCACCTAGTGAAATTGTAGCAGTTTGGAATTTATCTGTAGTTGAACTGGTTCCAAGCGTAATCGTATCTTTACCACCACTTCCATTCACTGTCAATGTATCTACTGTTCCAGCAACTGTAACTGTATTTTGCGTATTGGCATCTTTTGCACCAAGAGAAATACTTGATGACGTTGTAATTGAATCGGAATCAGTATTGCTCACAACAGCAGTCAATCCACCTTTTAGATTGGAAGCGTTAAGACTAACAGCTCCTGTTGCACCAGTAGCTGTTCCTGTATTGTAAACTATATTAGCTGCAGCATCTCCGGAAAGTGTAGCTGTTACATTTCCTTTTGTGTTTTCAACTACAAGTGCCCCTGAGTTTGTTCCATCAAATGCTTTGATATTGCTTTTCGCACTTAAGTTAACTGTGATTCCGTTTTCATCTTGAGCATATACCAAGTATGCTCCATCAGTGCTACTGACAGTTTGGTCATTACCGTAAATACTTCCCTTGTCCGCACTGATTGTAACAGTTCCAAGCTCTTTAGCATTGATAAGTTTGTCATTATTAGTAGATGATTGCAGTTTAACATCTCCATTTGTAGCAGTTATTGATACACTGTTTAATGCATCTGCTGCTGTATTTGTACCAATTGCTGCTTGTGTACTAGTAGTACCGACAGTTACCGATTTACCTTCTAATGTCAAATCAGTTAATGCTCGAACATCTTTAAAATCATCAATTGTCAAATCTTTTGTTGCAGTAATATTAACAGTTTTTAGTTTGTCACTGTTTAGAATTTTTCCCATATCCACTGCATCAGAACCTGTTACTTTGATCTCCTCTAGTTTGTCACCAGCAGTCACATTTGATATACCAGTTCCTAAATCCAAAGCTTTTGATGCATTGATTGTAAGCTTTTTAGTATCATCGATTGTGAGATCATCTGTCGCATTTGTTAGGTCAACAGCATCTGCAAAATCAAGAGTCAAATCTGTTACTTTGGATACAGTAATTCCAGTTCCAGCTGAAGTTACTTTCGCATTTACATCTATAGTAGTCGCCGCTTCAGTACTAGCAAATCCTACCTTGATATCATTTACACCGCCAGTTGCATCTTTTGCATTGTTAATAGTAACTGTCGAGCCGGCTGTCAACCCCTGCACATCAACCGGTCCTGTAGCTGTAGTACCATTACCTACTTCTGCCGTCACTTTAAGCGCTTTATTCGCAGAAGAAATTGTATTTGTCCCAGTCGCACTGTTTTTAAGTGTTAAATTCTCTACATCTTTTAATACAAAGTTGTTACTTTCATTATTATTTACAATGATAGTGTCATCCCCATCACCCATATCAAAATAATCTGCCGAATTGCTTATAGCGGTATTTGTGTCGCTAATAAGGATTTGATCGTCACCCTCTTTCGCAAGGATAGTGTTATTACCGCTTCCTTTTTCAAATGTAAGCTTGTCATTACCTGCGCCAAGTATAAGTGTATTGGTTTTTCCACTATTTGCACTGTCATTAAATACAATGTTATCATCACCGCTTCCAAGTGTAACAGTAGCACCATTACTGTTAGCTGTAATTTTATCGCTATCTACAAATCCATCTGTGCCAGTATCAATACCAGTAGAAATTCCATCAGTATTGTCTGATGCCGTTAATGTTTTCACATCACTTAAATTGGCAAGATTTATTGCTTTCGCATCTTTAATAATAATATTTTGAATAGATTGGATAGGATCCTGTGTTCTATCAAAAGTAACTGAACTGTCCCCTTTAATTGTGAGTGTATTTACACCTGCAGCATTAAATGTATCCACTTCATTGCTTGCACCATTTGCAGTGATTTCTGCACTCTCAAATCCAGCATTTACTGTAACTGCTGCATTTTGAGTATCTTCAAGAGTCACTTTCAATATATCACTTGTTCCGCTTAGATCAGAATATGTCGCGTTAATGCTTTGATTGACACCTTTGAGCTTCAATCCCATAGATGAAGAAGCCACATTGGTCAACGTGATTTGTCCTGTAGACTCAATAGAAGCAAGAGTGTCTACCCCACTAAAGTATTTCATATCAATACTGTGTGCACCGTAAGAAGTCACATTTACTTTTTCAACGTTTTTTACAGCAACAGCATTTGAAATGTCAGTATTGATTGTAGCGTTAAGTGTATCGATACCGCCTTTGCCATCGATACTGTCGCCGTCATTGAGAGTAAGAATGTCTGCAGTGAATGTGTCAGCCGCTTCGCTTCCAACGATTGTGTCTTTTCCTGTTGTGAGTTCAACGCTTACTGGAACATAATCATCTGCCTGTTGCTCTGCAGCAGTTTTTGTCGCTGGATCGTCTGTAACGCTCGCAACGATGTTTTTGAAAGTGTCGAAGTTGATCTTTCCGTCGCCATCCGGATCTGGATTTGGAACGTTTTCCGCTACGTAGAGTGCTACGTCAGATTTGTTCTCGAACGCTTTTGCAGCTTTCAAAGTATCTGGATCGTTTGTTTGGATCGCTCCGGTCGCATATTGCTCAGCAACGTATACGATACCTGCAAGTGTGTCTCCAAGGGCTTTGAATGTTCCCCCGTTATTGATAACGTTATCTACCCATCCATCGATTCCCTGAGGATCCTGGGTGTAGTCTTTTCCAAGTAAAAGCTTGTAAACGTTTTCGATTACAGTTTTTACTTGAGTTCTATCTGATGGATCAAGATTTACGTACTGTGGATAGTTTGCCGCAGCATCCGAATCACTGTCTACTACTTGAAGCGCAGCATACAGCATATCTCCAGCCAATGTGTTCATATCTTTATTGTTCGTGGTAGCATCGTTGTACCACCCGTCCAACTCGCTCTTTGTAGGTGCTCTGTCAAACAACGCAACGTATAACTGCGCCACCTGCTTCTTTGTCAATGCCATACTTTCTCCTTTGTCAGCATATTTAATCCATTATAGAAAATATTTTGTTAAATAGAGATAAATAATGCAGAAATTAATATCTTTTATTGATAAGCATTAATCCTCTTTTACAATTTTACTGATACTTGATATCGAAAGACCCAAAAAATTAGCAATTTCTGACTGCTTGATACCATTTTCATAAGCCTTTTTTATCATTTCATTTCTTTGAATTTTTGTTGTATACTCTCTTGATAAAATTCTTCTATCTTTGGCTCTTCTAAATCAAGAAAATATTTTCTTTTTGCTCTGTTTTCTTGTTGAATACGTTTAAAAGTCTCTTTGTCTTTTTCCTTCAATTCAACATCAGTAAAGAAAGAATATCTTGTAATTCATACTGCAAAAAAATGCTTTCATTTGAGCAAGACAAAAGAGTATTATTTAGTAAATCAAACAAAAAGCTTCTGTAAAATAGACAAATCTATCAGTAATTTTTGTTTCTACTGGATTTAGTTCAAAATATTTAAAAAGTGTAAATAGATAATTTTCATCAAAAACTATCCAAGATTTAAATCTTTCTTGCCACAGATGCCCTACTCTATTATATTTTATTGAAATACATTGCATATTTTGAGTTTGCCTGTCGCATAACGTCTGATAGATTTTTCTTAGAAGTCTGAATGAGCAGATGATAGTGATTGTCCATCAAAACGTAACTTTGTAAAATTACTTTGTAAAATTTAAATTCTTTACATGATATTTTCAAAAAGTATTTTTATATTTTCAAAAAAAGTATCTTTATCCTCTTTGGATAAAAATATTTTTCTTCTTTCAACGCCTCTGTTGATAATGTAGTAAAATCCCGGTTCTTCAATCCTTACTCGTCTTGGCATTGTAAACCTTTATTCAACTTTTCAAGCCCTGACCCCTGTATCCGTTTCTTATCCGTTTCTGACCCTTTTTATGTTTGTTGTTGTTTTTCTGTTGTTGTGCTGTAGGCATTGTAAGTCCCCTGATCCCCCTTTTTTTAGGGGGGGGGATTGGAGAATTGAATTATGATTTAAGAGAGAATGCCATTATTAAATGTATCCAAATCACTCACTGTCAAATCATCCGTACCACTTACTGTAGCAAGATGTGTAATTGACCAGGATTGTGAAGAAGTACTATCTGTATCAGCAACATAATATACTTCCAGGATATGATCAGTTGCTGAAGAACCCCATATAACCAATGCTTTTCCATTGTCGCTAATTGTGATTTGATTTGCTGAGTTAGCAGTAGTTGTAATCTGAGAAGCAGAAGAAAGTGTATCAACTCCACTAGCACTATCATAAATTACTGCAACTTTACCATTTAAATCACCTGTTCCATCATTTACATCTTCATTTGCTACTAAATCAGTAGAAGCAAATGCACTACCTTTTACAGCAGTTGCTAATGCACTTAAATCAAGTTTATCATTATCATTGAATGAATTTATATCATCATCCCCGTTAGTAGTATTTGTTCCAAACACAACTGTATCACTACCTGCTCCAAGAGCAATAGTATCATCCCCATCTTTAGCATCAATAGTCATACCGGTAGAGTTAGCGATGATATAGTCGTTGTTGTCAGTTCCTACAAATTTATCGACACCAGATGTAGTGATTTTGAAACCATCTGCTACAACTTTTTTAGCTGCATCGTGATCATACTGCACAACTGTATTTGCCGCTACAGATGTATTGTTTGCAGAATCTGTCTCTGTAAATGTGTGGCTTGAGCTTCCAAAGTTTGCAGCTACACCATCATCACTGTCAGAATCTGTAGCATATGGATCCAAATTGCTTACATCAAGCGTATCTGCACCCGCACCTAGTGAAATTGTAGCAGTTTGGAATTTATCTGTAGTTGAACTGGTTCCAAGCGTAATCGTATCTTTACCACCACTTCCATTCACTGTCAATGTATCTACTGTTCCAGCAACTGTAACTGTATTTTGCGTATTGGCATCTTTTGCACCAAGAGAAATACTTGATGACGTTGTAATTGAATCGGAATCAGTATTGCTCACAACAGCAGTCAATCCACCTTTTAGATTGGAAGCGTTAAGACTAACAGCTCCTGTTGCACCAGTAGCTGTTCCTGTATTGTAAACTATATTAGCTGCAGCATCTCCGGAAAGTGTAGCTGTTACATTTCCTTTTGTGTTTTCAACTACAAGTGCCCCTGAGTTTGTTCCATCAAATGCTTTGATATTGCTTTTCGCACTTAAGTTAACTGTGATTCCGTTTTCATCTTGAGCATATACCAAGTATGCTCCATCAGTGCTACTGACAGTTTGGTCATTACCGTAAATACTTCCCTTGTCCGCACTGATTGTAACAGTTCCAAGCTCTTTAGCATTGATAAGTTTGTCATTATTAGTAGATGATTGCAGTTTAACATCTCCATTTGTAGCAGTTATTGATACACTGTTTAATGCATCTGCTGCTGTATTTGTACCAATTGCTGCTTGTGTACTAGTAGTACCGACAGTTACCGATTTACCTTCTAATGTCAAATCAGTTAATGCTCGAACATCTTTAAAATCATCAATTGTCAAATCTTTTGTTGCAGTAATATTAACAGTTTTTAGTTTGTCACTGTTTAGAATTTTTCCCATATCCACTGCATCAGAACCTGTTACTTTGATCTCCTCTAGTTTGTCACCAGCAGTCACATTTGATATACCAGTTCCTAAATCCAAAGCTTTTGATGCATTGATTGTAAGCTTTTTAGTATCATCGATTGTGAGATCATCTGTCGCATTTGTTAGGTCAACAGCATCTGCAAAATCAAGAGTCAAATCTGTTACTTTGGATACAGTAATTCCAGTTCCAGCTGAAGTTACTTTCGCATTTACATCTATAGTAGTCGCCGCTTCAGTACTAGCAAATCCTACCTTGATATCATTTACACCGCCAGTTGCATCTTTTGCATTGTTAATAGTAACTGTCGAGCCGGCTGTCAACCCCTGCACATCAACCGGTCCTGTAGCTGTAGTACCATTACCTACTTCTGCCGTCACTTTAAGCGCTTTATTCGCAGAAGAAATTGTATTTGTCCCAGTCGCACTGTTTTTAAGTGTTAAATTCTCTACATCTTTTAATACAAAGTTGTTACTTTCATTATTATTTACAATGATAGTGTCATCCCCATCACCCATATCAAAATAATCTGCCGAATTGCTTATAGCGGTATTTGTGTCGCTAATAAGGATTTGATCGTCACCCTCTTTCGCAAGGATAGTGTTATTACCGCTTCCTTTTTCAAATGTAAGCTTGTCATTACCTGCGCCAAGTATAAGTGTATTGGTTTTTCCACTATTTGCACTGTCATTAAATACAATGTTATCATCACCGCTTCCAAGTGTAACAGTAGCACCATTACTGTTAGCTGTAATTTTATCGCTATCTACAAATCCATCTGTGCCAGTATCAATACCAGTAGAAATTCCATCAGTATTGTCTGATGCCGTTAATGTTTTCACATCACTTAAATTGGCAAGATTTATTGCTTTCGCATCTTTAATAATAATATTTTGAATAGATTGGATAGGATCCTGTGTTCTATCAAAAGTAACTGAACTGTCCCCTTTAATTGTGAGTGTATTTACACCTGCAGCATTAAATGTATCCACTTCATTGCTTGCACCATTTGCAGTGATTTCTGCACTCTCAAATCCAGCATTTACTGTAACTGCTGCATTTTGAGTATCTTCAAGAGTCACTTTCAATATATCACTTGTTCCGCTTAGATCAGAATATGTCGCGTTAATGCTTTGATTGACACCTTTGAGCTTCAATCCCATAGATGAAGAAGCCACATTGGTCAACGTGATTTGTCCTGTAGACTCAATAGAAGCAAGAGTGTCTACCCCACTAAAGTATTTCATATCAATACTGTGTGCACCGTAAGAAGTCACATTTACTTTTTCAACGTTTTTTACAGCAACAGCATTTGAAATGTCAGTATTGATTGTAGCGTTAAGTGTATCGATACCGCCTTTGCCATCGATACTGTCGCCGTCATTGAGAGTAAGAATGTCTGCAGTGAATGTGTCAGCCGCTTCGCTTCCAACGATTGTGTCTTTTCCTGTTGTGAGTTCAACGCTTACTGGAACATAATCATCTGCCTGTTGCTCTGCAGCAGTTTTTGTCGCTGGATCGTCTGTAACGCTCGCAACGATGTTTTTGAAAGTGTCGAAGTTGATCTTTCCGTCGCCATCCGGATCTGGATTTGGAACGTTTTCCGCTACGTAGAGTGCTACGTCAGATTTGTTCTCGAACGCTTTTGCAGCTTTCAAAGTATCTGGATCGTTTGTTTGGATCGCTCCGGTCGCATATTGCTCAGCAACGTATACGATACCTGCAAGTGTGTCTCCAAGGGCTTTGAATGTTCCCCCGTTATTGATAACGTTATCTACCCATCCATCGATTCCCTGAGGATCCTGGGTGTAGTCTTTTCCAAGTAAAAGCTTGTAAACGTTTTCGATTACAGTTTTTACTTGAGTTCTATCTGATGGATCAAGATTTACGTACTGTGGATAGTTTGCCGCAGCATCCGAATCACTGTCTACTACTTGAAGCGCAGCATACAGCATATCTCCAGCCAATGTGTTCATATCTTTATTGTTCGTGGTAGCATCGTTGTACCACCCGTCCAACTCGCTCTTTGTAGGTGCTCTGTCAAACAACGCAACGTATAACTGCGCCACCTGCTTCTTTGTCAATGCCATACTTTCTCCTTTGTCGTGATTAACATATTTTTGATTACACGAAAAATTATAACACAAATTTTGTAAAAAAAACTAAAAGTTTGTTTAATTTTCGCTAAGCTGAACAATTTTTTCCAGATTTTTTAGAGTATTGTCCCAAAAAAGTTTTTCTATCTCTTTTTTTTGTGTGGAGGTGGGAGAGTATTTCTCTTTTTCCAACGTTTTTAAAACCGATTTTTGAAATGATTTTGGAACGTCTTGGACATCGATAAACGAAAAATCTTTGAATGGTTCATATCCTCTCATGGCAAAAGAAGTGGCTACGATATGGTTTGCATAGACGATAGCTTCCGCCGTTTTAAGGTTTGATCCACCTCCCGATGTAATAGGCAAGACAATCGTATGGGCCGCATACAACAGTGCCTGGAGTTTTGTCGTTTCCAAAGCTCCCAAAGGCTTGACTCTACTTCGTATGTACGATTCGTATATCTTATACTCAGCAGGCAGATAGTCAAAAAGCATCTCTCCTACTTTTCCGGCAACTGCCACTACCGCATCCGGTGGAAGCCATGATAAGCTCTGCATCATCTCCCAAAAACCTATAGCATTTGGCGGATAAGCGCTACCCACAAAAAGGATGATTTTGATATGCGACACTTCATCAAGATAAGGATTTTTTATAGGAGGCGGTTCTACTCCATTTAACGCCCTGATGTAAAGAGGCTTTGAAGAGATCGATCTGAAACGCTTTTCATCCTCTTTGCTCACCGTTATCACTGCATCGGCGTTTTGCAAGAGCTTTGTCTCCAGCTCTTTTGTATTGTCTACAGATAGACTCTTTTGAATGCCATGTTTTTGCAATATATTTTGTTTGGTGAGGTACTCCACATTTTGTGAAGAGTAAATAAGTTTTGCATCTTTTTGTTCTACAAGAGGATAGAGCCAAGGCTGTTCGAGAATGATCACATCATATTTTTGTTCAAGTATCTTTTTAAGTTTTGCTGGAATATGAAACTTTTTTTTTAAAAAAAGACTCAAAGCTATATCGTGGGAAAATGGATCGAAAAGATATTTTTTGAGTTTTTTTTCTGGGATAATAAAATCTTGTTCTGCCCTGTCGGTATAGAGAGAGTGTGTCACCACTACAGACGTGACATCGGCAAAGGTTTTTAGTTTTTCATATATTTTCTTTGCGCGGATCTGTCCTCCATGCAGTGGATTGTGAATGGGATAGGGAAGGAGATAGAGTATCTTCACTGCTCTTCCTTTACAAAAGTTATGAACTCCTGTGCAAACTCTTCCCAACTTCTTGGTCTGAAGCGACTCTGTATCATATTAGACCACTCCTGCAAAAGAGTATCAGATTGCACCATCTCGAAAGCTTCGATCCAGTAGTCGATATCGTTTGGAAGGCTAAGGGCG
Organism: Nitratiruptor sp. SB155-2; assembly: GCF_000010325.1. Taxonomy (GTDB): domain Bacteria; phylum Campylobacterota; class Campylobacteria; order Campylobacterales; family Nitratiruptoraceae; genus Nitratiruptor. Next base: position 1,414,496 of record NC_009662.1, read on the forward strand.
AGGCCTTGCGTAGCCTCTTTGAGAGCCTCGGCTTCGGATATGAGAACAGGCTTGCCAAAGAGCAGCGATTCTCTGCTTGCCAGTCCCCACCCCTCTATATGAGAAGGAAAAAGGGAAAATCGAGTTTGCTGATAGAGTGAATGGAGTTCGCCGTCACTGACATCTTCATAGAAGTAGACTCTGTTTTTGAGATAGGGACGGCTTTCATAAAATGAAAAGACCTCATCCACTCCCCAGCCCCGCATCCCTACACAGACTAGATCGGGCGCATCAATGTTTTCTTGGATCAATGCATCGTAGAGTCTCAAAAGAAGAATGTGGTTTTTTCTTGCTTCAACAGTACTGACATAGAGACAAAAGTTGTTTGGATCGTGTGGACGTTGCGGAAGCTTTAGATTTACGCTTTTTGGAATGTTATCTCCAAGATGGATCGTTTTAATGATGGGCAGTTTTTGGATGTTGTTTGTCTGGACGAAGGCTTGAAGCTGCGATTTTGAAAAGTCGGATATACAAAAGATTTTGTCGCTTAGATAGATGAGATTTAGGATATGTTTCGTAAAAAGCTGTGAAAAACCAAAAGATGCAACATATTGAGGATGGGTTACAGGAATGAGATCGTAAAGTGCCCCAACAAAAGAAAATCCTATCTCTTTTTTGATCCAGTAAAGAATCTCATAATCGCTATAATCCCAGTCTAGTCCTATCGATATGTAGACATCCTCTTTCGTAAAGGGATGCTGCCAAACTTTTGCCTCATGTAAGGTGTCTGCAAGATGGAAAAAGGATGGACTTGGCTTTTCAGGCTTGGCTGATGAAAGGTTGAATGCATATGAAGTGTTGTTTTCGATCGATTCGATCTTTTTTCTTACATGGGATTCATCAACTCTATGGATGCTTTTCCCATCTTTGTCAAAGAAGGTATAATTTGCCAGATCGTTTTGCAAAGTATATCTGACAAGCTCAAGCTGGGTTTTTATGATACCAACAGGAGCTCTGTTCCAGCACATCAGAGAAGTGACATCGATATAGAGCAAAGAGTTCCTTTTTTTGACGAAATTATACCAAAGAGGGAAGAATGGATTTAGAGCATCTAAAAAAAGAGATCGTACAAAGAGCAAAAAAGAGAAAATGGGAAAAAATTTTTCAGCCTTTACAACCCGAAGAGAGCTTTGTACCAAAAGGGGTGTATACCTACGAGGGTCTCACAAAATACAGCCAGGAGGAGTTTATCCGCAACGCTTACGAAGCTCTTCTTCAAAGAGCCCCGGATACTGAAGGAATGCACCATTACCTTCGTCTTCTTCGTAGCGGCAAAAGAAACAAAACAGAGATCGTGTCACTTTTACGCTACAGTCCAGAAGGAAGAGAAAAAAATGTAACGCTTCTTGGAGCAAAGAAAAGATATGTCGCAACACTTCTTTTTTCCGTTCCTTTTTTCGGGTATCTGGCAAAGATCTTGTATTATCTATGGAAACTGCCACAAAAGATGAGCATCCTGGAAGATGTGGTGCAAAAAAGTTCCCACGATCTTTCAAAGTTGCAAACTGTTTTTGAAAAGAGGGATGAAGAGCTTCGGGGATTTAAGCAGATTGTGATGGATGAACTCAATGAGATAGAGGGGAGATTTCAAAACCTCGATCACGCAATCTTACAAATAGATAAAGAACTTCACAAACTGACACCCATACAAAATCTTCCTTTTTTCTATTCACAAACAATCTCCTTTGAAAAGAAAAACGAGGACTTTTACACAATGCTGGAAGAGCATTACTATCCTGCAGTACTGGTCAAAGAAAAGCAGAAAATCTATCTGCAGTTTTTGGATAAGCAAACCCTGCAAGACAAAACGTGGCTCGATGTGGGATGCGGAAGAGGGGAATTTTTAGAGATTTTAAGAGATGCCGGTATAAAGGCAAAGGGAATCGATATACATGAACCTGCTTTACGTATCTGCAAACAGAAAGCTTTGGATACAGAGCAGAGCGAGGCGATCGAGTTTTTGGAAAAAAGCAAAGAAAAATTTGGAGGCATATCTGCTTTGCAGGTAATCGAACATATGAAGTTTGAAGCAATCAGCAGATTTTTCGCTCTTGCCTATGAAAGGCTGGAAAAAGGGGGAATCATTCTTGTAGAGACTGTCAATCCGAAATTTTGTGAAGCTTTCAACAACTTCTATATCGACCCCACCCACAAAAAACCTGTTCCTGTGGAGCTTGCTGCATCACTGCTTGCCTATCATGGATTTGAAGATATCCGCGTCATCTACTCTATGCCCAAGGCGTTGAGTCCTGAGAAAGAGAAAAATTACAGCGACTACGCTTTGATAGCCAAAAAAGGCTAAAGAATCTCGACTACTGGCTCAAGCCTGCACAGTCCGGCAAAGTAGCGCTCTTTAAAGCCGGCCACTTCAAATTCACACGCTCTGTCGATCCAGTGGATGCATTCGTCGAGATGGGTTTTGTCCTGATGGAGGGCAACGGATATGGTGTATTTGCCGGGGGCTATGTTCATAGGCAGAGTAAACCGGACGTTGCATGTTTTATCTGGCTGCAGCGTGACGGTTTTGTTGTACAAGGCGGTGTTTGTTCCAAAAATATCTTGACCAAATCTGTCTCGAATGAGAACACCTACGGTTTTGTCTTTGATAGGTTCTTTCGCTTCAATGGTAATGTCGATATGGGTTGTTTCTCCCGATGTTACGGTGGAAGAGCCAGAATCAAGCCCCTTCACTGTGACTTTTGTAATCTTTGCTTCCATCGTTCCAAAAGCGTTGCAGGAGTCCGTGATCATCTCTTCTTGGTTGAGTTTCGCTATAAGGAAGTTATACTTGTTGATAACACTTTCGGGATCGCCTTCATAGGCTATCTCTCCTTTGTGAAGCAAGATGAGCCTGTCACAAAGAAGTTTTAAAGAGTTTAGATCGTGTGAAACATAGATAATGCTCAGCTTTTTTTCTTTGAGTTCTTTGAGGGCTTTGGTACACTTCGCACTGAAGTGAGCGTCTCCTACCGAGAGGGCTTCATCTACTATGAGGATAGAAGGATCCGAATGGATGGCTATAGAAAACGCAAGTCGCATCACCATACCGGAAGAATATGTCTTCAGCGGCTCATCGATAAAGGATTCAAGTTCGCTAAAATCTATGATGCTTTGTAGCTTTTCACCGATCTCTGCTTTGCTAAGACCTATGAGCATGCCATTGAGATATATATTTTCTCTTCCGCTAAATTCGGGATTAAATCCTGTGCCAAGTTCCAACAGAGCTGTAATGCGTCCAAACGAGCGAATCTCTCCAGACGTGGGAGATATAACACCGGCTATCTGCTTTAGAAGCGTTGATTTGCCTGCACCGTTGACACCGATGATACCAAGGGTTTCACCTTGGTGAAGGTCAAAGGAGATATCTTTGTTTGCATAAAAGAGACGGTGTTTTTTCGTTTTGAAAAAGATCTCTACAAGCCGATCGGATGGCTTTTTGTAGAGTTTATAGATTTTTGTAAGATTTCTCACTTCAAGAGCGTTTATGACAACTCCTTATACGATATGCTCAATATTTTGCAAAGCGATGACCTGATCATCGGAAACAAGATAGAGTATTCCATCTGTTTGAATTTCTTGATACTGCTTATCGGGAAGATAGACTGTATCAATCCCTTCCCCTCCATCGATTGTATCGTCTCCTTGTGAGACATAGATGATGTCATTGCCTGATCCGGTTATGATGCGATTGTCCAGGGCATTATCGTAGATGATCTCATCTGCGCCTGTGGCTACAATGTTTTCTATGGAATTTTCAGGTAACGTGACGACATTTTTCCCTTGATAGATTTGTGCTTTGAACGATGGATTTTGTTGGATGATATCCAAAACGCCTGCATAGATATCATCAAAATAGGAACTTGGAATATCTTCCAAACTCATCTGCTCTTGAATCTGCTGCTTGATGGAGTTGAACGGCAAATGATCACCAATGCTTGATAGGAACTCTCCTCCTCGAAGATCGATATAAGCCGGCTCCTGACTATCAAGCACCACTGTATCAATGCCCCCGTCATCGACGATATGGGCAAAAGCATGCTGATTGTACAGATCGGATATATCATAGGTTTCATTTGTTAGATCATGTTCGGTCGAACCGTAAAGATATCGCAAAGCCAACAGATCATAATAACCGATACTTTTTCTGCCGATAGGATCTGTCTGGACAGTGTATTCAAAGCTATCGCCAAGATTTTTCATGGTAATCTCAGGCAATGCTGTTTCTTCCTGGGTATAACTCATTATCGTATAGAGTGTGTTATCATATGATGAAGGCATCGTTGGACTACCTTCAAATGGGTGTTTGAGACCAAAAGCATGTCCGATCTCATGCAAAATGACATCTTTTGGCGCAGCGATGACATCGTAATCGTTTGCTAGAAAGATGTCACTTCCTACACCGCTCGTCACCATCTTACCGTCATAAATCTCCTGTACGGCAAACCCCGCTTCATCCTGGGATGAAGGCGTTACTTTGGAAAAGCGTATATCGCCATTGCTATCGACCTCTTCGAAACGGACACCCAAAACAGAACCAAGTTCATGAAACGCTTCCCGAACCCTTGACTGATCGATAAGATTCAAAGGTTGCCAATGGTTTGAATAGGAAATTTCATCTTGATACTCTAAAGGCATTACCTGTGGGAAACTATATGTGATAATATCTTTATCGATTTTTGCTCCCTGATCGATTAGCAGGGAGCGTACTTCAAGAGGCAATGCATCATAGGAAGTTACTGATGAATCAAAATAGTTGTTTATGTCAACAATAGCATCTGCAACACTCTCAGCATCATCTGTTACGTTTTTGATAAAGGACTGGTATATATCAAAATCGCCCAAAAAAGTCGGTGATTTTTGTGCTACATATTTTCCTACTTCTATCTTGTTTTTATAAGCCAAAGCGTGCGCTACTGTTTGCGTATCCGCAGATATAGTCCCATTGGCTATTCCATCAGCTACGTAGATAATACTTGCAATAATGTTTCCGATATTTTGACCCTCCAAAACTGCTCCTACCCATCCGTCAATCCCTTTTGGATCATCTTGATAGGTTTTGTCAAACAGGGAAACATAAACGGATTCGATGATGGAACGAACAGCATTTGGATCATTCGTATCTACATGTGCATACTGGGGATAGATAGTGAGGTAGTCTGGATTGGAGTTAACCACCTCCTGAGCTGCATAGATCATGTTTTGGGCAATTTGTCCTTCATCCCATCCATTTACAATAGCAGCTTCGTACCAATTGTGCACCCCCTCTTTTTCAGGGGCTCTGTCAAAAAGTGCAATGTAGAGTTTTATAACCTGATCAAGATTCATGCAATTTCCTAAAAGTAGAGTCCCCAGGCAAAACGGACAGTACGAAGAATGAGTGAAATGAGCTTTTTGAGTTCCTGCGCGCTCAATGTCGTTACAATCTGGGTAGAGCCATCTTCTATCGTGATGGCAAAACCATCCCCGGTTGGTGTGATATTCACCGATTCTACGAGGTATGGAGTATTCGTGTTTGGATATATCGCAGGCTCATTTAAGTCTGATTGATTGGTCGAAGGTTGTTCTTCTTCAATGTCAGGCAACGCAAATTTCGATAACTCATCCAGAAGTTTTATCAAAAAAGCTCTTGTGATCCACAGATCATACCGGGTTGGGTAGTTGAGATTGACAATAAGTCGCAGTCTGTCCTCCCGCTCGTCATAAACGGGAGTAAACTGTTTTGCAATCAGCTGCTCTTTACTCTTCATACTTGACAGTGTCATCACCCTCTTTTGGCAAATTGGCTTTGAGAAGTGTAGAGTAGTACTCTCTTGCAGCTGTCATTACAGCAATTTGCGATTTGAGATCGGCTATCTTTTGATCCACATACTGAATGTTCATGATCTGTGCTTTAGCCGCATCGGGAAGCTCTTCGATCGCATACTCTTTGCCATCAATCGTTACTGTCGCCATATAAACTCCTTTTTTTTAGGTAAAGAAATTGTATCATAACTGCTTGCTGCAGATCCAATTTGCCACCTATAGAAAGATAGTTGACATATTCTTGCAAAAGGGTTTTCTTGTGCTTGATCATTTGCATGACAGCATCATAATAATCGTTTTGTGCTTTGTAAAAATCTATGATAGAAATAAGGTGGTTTTCGTAAGAGAGTTTTGCCTTCTTCAAGTATGTAGCATAACTTTCAATATTTTGATTGTCGGCTTGAAGCATTTTTTGATAAGAAACAATATTTGTGGCACTCTGTTTTTTTTGAATTGCAAAGTTGTTTTTTCTATCCAAGTAATCATATTTCGCTGAATTATAAAGCTCTATAGCTTCTTTGATAGAGTGATTAAGCGGTGCATTAAAAATGGGGAGATTCAATTCCAAAAATGCTCTTGAGTTGCTTCGCCTTGTAATGGAGTCGCCACTGACAGTATCCCCATAGGAAACCGATAGGTCCAAAGAGGGATAACGCTGATACCTTCTTTTTTGGATCTCGTTTTTTGCAATACTCGTATTGAGACTGTAAAGCATCAGTTCCGGATTTTTCTCTATATCGGTTTTGGGAAGTTCTATATTCAACACACTGTCACTTATATCGGAAAAAGTGATATCGTCTATTATATCGTTTGTAAGGAGACTTAGTTTTCTGATCACGTTTTGTAAAGCCAAACGAAACTGAGAAACATCACTTTTGGCCTGTTCGTATTTCGCGATGGCATAGAGATAGTCGCTTTTAGCTGCAAGATGCAACTCCATCTTCCTTTTGATATCTCGAACCATTTTTTGGTTATTGAAACTCTTTTTTTGGGAAAGCGCTATAAGAGAACGAAGAGAAACCCCTTCGATATAGGTATTTGTTATCTCGCGTAACAAATCATTTGTAAAAGCCTCTTTTTGCAGTTTCGCATACTTCTCTTTGAGTTTGGTTTCGTGGATCATTGCATAGATTTTTGGCTCATAAAGCGGTTGCTTCATGGATATCGAATATGATGTTACAGAAGAGTCGTAGTAAATCTTTCTCGTAGGATATTCATAGTGGTATTTATCTTTTCCGTAGCTACCCGATGCACTTAGAGAAGGGAAAAAATTGCTCATTGCACCTTGTTTTCTATATTTCGATGCTTTGATGGAGTGTTCGAGGCTCTTTAACTTGTAATTGTTTTGCATCGCTTTTAAAACGATATCTTCAAGACTCTGTGCCCCTGCAAAGCTTATCATAAAAAAAACAAGGAGACTAATTCGCATGGAATGCTCCCTTGAGAAGCTGTTCTAGAGGCATTAAAAGATAAGAGATAAAACTTCTTTGTCCCGCTTTGATAAAAACAGTGACTGGCATTCCAGGCATAACTTTAAATCCATTCTCTTTTATGGCCCTCATCCCATCTGGCGTTATCTCTATCAAAGCTTTATAGTATTGTATTCTCGGATCTTTCGGATCTTTGATAACATCTGCCGATACATAGATCACTTTTCCGTATACAGGTTTTGCTGATGGATCCACATAGGATGCAAAGTGGATTTCCGCTTTTTGTCCTACATGGACCTTATCTATATCCATAGGAGAGATCTTTGCTTCAATGATCAGTTTTTCATTTTTTGGCACGACATAGAGGATTGGTCTATTAGGTAAAATAACTTCCCCCGATGAATGGACCTGCATATCCACAACCACTCCTCTGTCAGGAGCCTTAATAGAACTTTTTTCTATTTCATCTTTATAGATGGCTATTTTGCTTTTCAAAGACGCCAACTGCATCTCGTCTTTTTTCAAAGTATCAAGAAGTTCTTTTTTGTATTCGCTGACTATCAGTTTCATCTTGTTTTGCAGTTCTTCAATAGTCGCTTTTTTTTGCTTGATTTGCGACTGCAATGTTTCTATATCATCCTGGACCTGGTCAATTTTTCGTTTCAGATCATAGATTTTGAGCTCATCTACAAGACCCTCTTTAAAAAGATTTTGCCATTTTTGAAGCTCCTGTTTATAAGAATCAAGCAGTTTTTGTTTGTACTCAAGTGAGGTTTGATAAGACTTTATCGCTTCTTTGAGTTCTTTGATCTGATACTTTAGATCATCGAGTCGATTTTTAAGATTGGTTCGTCTATTTTGAAAGATCGTACTCTCAGCCTTTTTTATATCCTCTGAAATATCGTTTGGAAACTGGATATGTTTTTTGTCATGAAGTTCTGCTTCTATACGAGCCTTTTGGGCCAAAAGATGCTGATAATTCGACTCTGCCTCCCCTAGTCGCTCTTTGAGTTGATTAACATCAAGCTGAATGAGTGTTTGACCTTTTTGTACTTCATCCCCTTCATGAACATCTATATTGCTTACAATACCTCCTTTTGGATGCATGACCGTCTTTTTGTAACTCTGTACTATTACTTCTCCTGGTGCATTCACAGAAAGGTCAATCTTAGCAAATGCCGCCCATATCCCAAACAGACCAAATATCAAAAAGATAATAAGGATGCCAAAACGTGAAACATGCTTATGGGTAAGTTTTTGATTGAGATCTTCCATTATTTTCGGCCTTTTTGATTGAGTTTGGCAAATACTTCGTTTTTTGGTCCATACATTGCAAGCATTCCATCACGAAGAAGAGCTATTTTATCAGCAAGATTGAGCAGGGGAATTTTATGGGTGATAAATACAACTGTTGTCCCTTTTTCCTTCAGTCTCATGAGTGCTTGCATCAACGCTTTTTCCCCAGCATCATCCAGATTGGAGTTTGGCTCATCCAAAATAACCAATTTCGGGTCACCAAAGATGGCACGGGCCAAACCGACACGTTGTCTTTGACCACCTGAAAGGGTCGCACCTCCTGGACCTATTTTGGTGTTGTATCCATCAGGCATTTTTAAAATCATCTCATGTACTCCAGCCATCTGCGCCGCCTCTATGATCCTTGCATCATCGGCTTCTGTAAAACGAGCAATGTTTTCGGCGATCGTACCTTCAAAAAGCTCGATATCCTGAGGAAGATAACCGATGTACTTTCCAAGCGTATCCCTGTCATACTGACTCATCTCGGCACCATCAAGTCTCACCTCACCTGCTGCCACTTTCCAAACACCAAGCATCGTCTTTGCAAGACTCGATTTTCCAGCACCACTAGGACCTATTACGCCCACCATCTCGCCTGCATTGATATGAAGGGATACATTTTTTAAAACAGCCTGTTTACTAAGTGGAGGAATGGTCACAACGTTGACCAATGTGACATTACCTTTTGGCTCCGGCAACTCTATCTTTTTAGGCGCCTCTTCAAATTCGTTCAAGAGTTCATTGAGTTTTTTATAGGATGTTTTAGCAGCTGTAAAGCTTTTCCATGTTGCAACCATCTGAGATATGGGAGCCAGTGCCCGGCCAAGAAGAACAGCTCCGGCGATGATCATCCCGGGGCTGATGTGCCCAGAAATTGCCAACAAAGCCCCGACTCCATACATAAGCGAAGAGGACATCATACGAAAAGATTTGGAAAGGTTCGTATAGAGGGCTGATTTCGCGTTGGCTTCAGTATGGGTGGATATAAATTGGTAATACTCTTTCATCCACCTTTTGAAAAGGGGCTTCCTCATACCCATCGCTTCAACTACTTCTGCATTTTGCAGCTGATTTGTCAAGTGCTGCTGGGCTTTTTTCTGTGCTCTTATGGATTCTTGCAATCCCTTTTTTGTCACCTTGTCATTGACTACCGTAAAAAGAATGATAATAAGGGTTGCTATGACGCCATAAATCCCATAAATAGGATCAAATGCAAACATGATCCCAAGATAGATCGGAAACCATGGTGCGTCAAAAAAGGAGAGAAGCCCAGGACCGTGCAAAAAGTTTTTGATGGTATTAAGATCATTGATAGGCTCTGCTGTTCCTTTGCCGGGATATTTCAAAGCCATCTCAAACGCCGCATGATAGACGCGCTGATTCATCGCAGCATCCAGCTTGTTCGAAACTATGATCATTATCTTGTTTCGCACATACTCCAAAAGTCCCATAGCAATAAAAAACATGATGATAACAGCAGTTACCACCATCAAGGTATCCAGACTTTTAGCAGGCATAACGATATCGTAGACCGCAAGCATATATATAGGTGCCGCCAGCACCAAAATATTTATGAAAAAGCTGAAAATTCCGACTTGGATAAAGATAGAGCGGAATTTTGACAGAACTTTTCGAATTTCGTCACGAGGCTCTTTTTTTATGGAAGAGACGTTGATTTGTTGCAATTTGTGTGTCCTTGGAAAAATTTTTGATATTATAGCACCAAAACCTATGAGAAAAGTTAATGATGAACGTAGCGATAGTGCATGACTGGCTTGTGACAAATGCAGGAGCGGAAAAGGTTTTGTCTGCATTGATAGAACTTTTTCCAAATGCAGATCTTTTTTCCATTGTCGAATTTTTGGACGAATCATCAAAAAGAGAGATTTTGCAAGATATTCATGTTACCACTTCATTTATACAGCATCTGCCATTTTCCAAAAAACATTTTCGAAAATATCTTCTCCTATTTCCAAAAGCAATAGCATCTTTTGATTTAAAAAAGTATGATCTGATCCTCAGCAGTTCCTGGGCTTTTGCCAAAGGGATCAGAAAAGATGAAAATCAAATCCATATATGCTACTGCCATACCCCCATTCGATACATATGGGATTTGAAAGATGAGTACTTTCGCAACATTCCTACTCTTTTTTATCCTTTGGCACAAACAACTGCAAAATATCTCCAACAATGGGATCTTCAAACATCCAAAAGCGTGGATCATTTCATAGCAAATTCACACTTTGTCAAAAAACGTATCCAAAATATTTACAATCGTGATGCAACAGTCATCTATCCGCCGGTCGATACCACATCTTTTACCTTATGCAAAGAAAAAGAGGATTATTATGTGACTATGAGTCGACTGGTTCCTTACAAAAGAGTTGATTTGATCGTCCAGGCTTTTGCGAAAAATGGAAAAAGATTGCTTGTCATAGGAGATGGAGAAGAGCGAAAACGTCTGGAAGCTATGGCAGCGAAAAACATCGAATTCAAGGGATGGATACAAAAAGAGGAGGTGATCGCAACTCTTCAAAAAGCAAAAGGGTTTGTATACGCTGCAATCGAAGATTTTGGCATAGCACCTGTGGAGGCACAAGCCTGCGGTACGCCGATCATCGCTTTGGGAATGGGGGGAACGGCAGAAAGTGTGATCGACGGTATCACCGGTGTCCACTTCCATAAGCAGAGTATTGAAGCCTTACAAAAGGCGGTAGAACATTTCGAATCGATATATGATACATTTGATTTTACAACCATTGCAAACCATGCAAAAAGTTTTTCCAAAGAGCGTTTCATGAAGGAAATGCAAACTTTTATCAAAGAAAAGGCGTATCATTGAAATTTGTCCTGTTTAGAATACTCTCTTTTTTGATACTGTTGTTCATCAATTTGGAACTAACCTTCTTGATAGTAGGAGTATGGAAAGGGTGCAACTGTCCATGGCATACGTACAGTTGGATGATGGTAATATATCTGCTCTATTATGCTCTTTTTAAACTCCTCAATAGAAGAATGGTCAGTCTTTCCGAAACGTATCTCATCTTCAAAGCCAATACATTGGCACTCATAACAATCTTTTCCATAATGTTCTTAACGGCTTCTATTGATTCAAATTCAAAAATCATAGTTATTGTCTATTTTTTTCTCAATCTTTTCATTCCCATACCTCTGTATTTCATAAAAAAAATGCTCATCAACAGATGGTTTCAAGTAGATGTTTTGGCTATTTGCGATCAAGATGGAAAAAAACAGATAGAAAGATGGTTTTCCAAAGAAAACGGTTTTGGTTTTCGCATAAAAAATATTGTACTTCTTGGCGAGATACCACTGCATAAACAAAAAGATCTCATCAAAAAAATAATCAGCAATAATCGTTTTTATGCTGTCGTTATCGCTTCAAACAAATTATCAAAAGTTTTCTATCTGATTGATGTTATCCAACCAAAAATCAGCCGTATCATAATGCTTCCCAAAATATCGACGATGCCTCTTTTTCATGCAGAGATCATCAACTCCATTCACCATAAAGGTCTAGCTTTTTTTATCCAAAACAGACTCCTCAATCCTGTCGATAAAACAATCAAGCGATTTTTCGATCTCTCTTTTGCTTCAATTTTGTTTCTGGTTTCGTTGCCTGTAATGAGTGGAATCTATCTTACTATATGGATACAAACAAAGAAAAATCCTATATTTACCCAAACAAGGATCGGCAAGGATGGAAAACCCTTTACAATATACAAATTTAAGACCATGGTAGATAATGCCGAAAAAGTCCTTGAGGAGTATCTTCAAGCTCATCCCGAAGCCAAAGAGGAGTATAAACGCTATCGAAAACTCAAAAATGATCCAAGAATTACATCAATAGGAAAATTCCTGAGAAAAAGCTCTTTGGATGAGTTGCCACAACTTGTAAATATTCTCAAAGGTGATATGTCGCTCATAGGACCTCGTCCCATTCTTCCTCAAGAAGCAGAGCTTTTTGGGGAGTTTTTCTCTTATTACTGTTCTGTTCGCCCGGGAGTTACGGGATTATGGCAAGTGAGTGGCAGGAATGAGCTTGATTTTGACGAACGGGTCAAACTTGATGTATGGTATGTACGTAACTGGTCTTTGGAAATAGATATTTTGATATTGTTGAAAACTGTAGTTATCGTACTTTCTCGGAAAGGAAGCTACTAAGAAGTTTTTTACCGAATAAGAACTATAATGGCTCAAAGGAGATTGTGCCATGAAAATCAACAAATTCATTGTCAAAACCATCAACGATATGCTGAGCCTCGATACAATAAAGCTCGCTCTGATTACTGGAATACCGCTGCTTTTGGTATGGCTGGGGTTGGCTTGGATATTTTGGGGGCCTGTGACACATTTTACGACAGAAATTATCACTTGGATACCGTTTTCTATCGTTAGAGCAAACGGTGCGTTTATCATCACCTTTTTTCTTTGGTTTGTAGCCGTACTGGTAAGCTATGCCTTTTTTATAGGGCTTTTTAGCGGTTTTTTACTGGGAGGCAAAAAAGAGAGCCGGTTTGAAGCGATCAACTTTACACTCATTATGATATTTGCAGTTGTCTGGGCGCTTTTTATTCTTGTGAAATGGCCATGGCTGAACCATGAAATACAAAGATTTCTTACCATTTTGCCCTTCGACACAGTTGCTCAAGGTCTTTCTTGGTTGCTGGCATTCTACCTTTTTTACAACCTCTTTTTGATCACCGAATATTTTACAATCTTCGTTTTTCGAGAAGCCTTTTTAAGGGCAATGATGGAGAAGCACTTAGGAGATATGGAACTCTCACGCACAGACATCTCCCAAACCAAAGCGTATGCTAGGCTGTATTGGGATATTTTCTGGTTTTTTCTGGCATCCATCGCAATCCTACCGATTCTTTTTATCCCGATAGCAAACTTTCTAGCTGTCTGGTTTATTTGGGCATGGCTCTACAAAGAATCCGCCTTTTTGGGTGTCTGTTCCTATCTATGTACACAGAGTGAGTATGAAAAATTAAAAGAACACAAAGCCTACCTTCTCTCGGCTTCACTCGTCTCGGCTCTTTTAAATTTTATCCCTATTATCAATATCTTCACACCATTTTTTATTATGGATCTCTATTTTCACTGGATTATCGAGACAAGGGATGAAGAGCTCTAAATCTCTTCATCCCTTTTTGTCCGCAGCATATCTTTCATGGAGATATAGCTGTTGAGTGCTCCTACATAGGCTTTCGCGCTTGCTATCATCGTATCGATGCTCAGACCATGTCCGATAACGGCTGGTTTGTTTTCATCGAACACCACTTTCACCACCACTTTGGCTAGCGCATCTTTTCCTTTACTCACAGCAATCACCTGATAATCGTTCAGTTTTCCCTGTACACCGGTAATTCTATCTATCGTTTTAAAGATCGCATCGATGGTACCGTCACCAATTCCGGCATCTGTAATCTCTTTTCCTTCATACTCCACGGTAACTGCGGCACTCGGCACCCCTTCACTGCAATCATTGATCTGGAGTTTTTTGAGTTTATAGACCTCCGGTGCACTGGCAATTTCATTGGTAATGAGCATCCGGATATCATCATCGGTCACCTCTTTTTTCTTATCCGCCAGCATCTTAAAACGTTCGAACGCCTTGTTGATCTCCTCTTCACTTAAACTAAATCCAAGCTCTTCAATTTTCTTTTTAAAGGCATGACGGCCCGAATGTTTTCCAAGAACGATCGCGTTTTTATCCAAACCGATATCTTCGGCACGCATGATTTCATAGGTCTCTTGATGTTTCAAAACGCCATCTTGATGGATTCCGCTTTCATGGGCAAAAGCGTTTTTACCTACAATCGCTTTGTTTGGTTGCGGTTCGATTCCAGTTATAGCCGCAACAAGACGGCTTGTAGGATAGATCTCTTTTGTATTGATATTGGTATCGATATCCCCAAAAATATCTTTTCGTGTTTTTATCGCCATAACGATCTCTTCCAAAGCGGCATTACCGGCTCGCTCACCAAGTCCATTGATCGTACATTCCACCTGTCTCGCACCATTTAAAACACTGTAGAGTGAGTTTGCTACCGCCAATCCAAGGTCGTTGTGACAATGTACAGAGATGACGGCTCTATCTTGAATCGTTTCATGAAGCTCTTTGATCATCTCGCCCATTTCGTGAGGAAAACGATATCCAACAGTATCTGGGATATTGATGGTACCGGCTCCTGCTTCAATCACTGCCAATATGATCTCTTTTAAAAAGCTCATCTCGCTTCGACCGGCATCTTCACAGCTAAACTCCACATCCTCTACGAAGGTTTTTGCATACTGTACCGCTTCTACGGCCCGCTTTATCACTTCATCCGGTTCCATTCGAAGTTTATATTTCATATGAATAGGACTGGTTGCGATAAATGTATGAATCCTTTTATGCTTTGCCGGTGCAATAGCCTCGCCCGCCGCTTTGATATCTTTTTCAAGAGCCCTGGCCAATGAACAGACGGTACTTTTTTGTACCACCTCACTGATCTTTCGTATCGCTTCAAAATCCCCGGGACTTGCTGCAGCAAATCCCGCTTCAATGACATCCACACCCAATTTTTCAAGCTGTTTGGCTATCTGAATCTTCTCTTCTGTATTCATAGAAGCACCGGGACTCTGTTCTCCATCTCTCAATGTAGTATCAAAAATTTTTACTATTTCAGCCATTTTTTCATCCTTTGAAAATCATGAAAATTTTGTAAGTAGTATACAATAAGGTGTAATAAAGAGTGTTAGAGAAGATGCAGAAGGTGATTTTTTATCTCAATTTTTGGGAGATATTTCTGAGCTTTTATGACACCAGTTTCACTCACCTTTTTCTCCTGATAATTTTTTTCCATTATTATATCGAATTTTCTTTGTAAAAAGGTAGTAGCCAGCTCTGATTACACCGGCTAAAATATAAATTGTAATACCAAATGTCACCACTTCGGCCGGAAAAAGATAAAGAAGAGCCAATAAAACGATCATCATCACAAGTACTTTGATCACCTGATTCTTGTGCAGATCGATTTTTTTGAAACTTGGATAGCGGATGTTGCTCACCATCAAAAAAGCGACAAAAAGCGCACCTGTAAGAATAAAAAATTTCGCATACACAAGATGGTATTTCAGATAAAGCATCGTCCATCCTGCGACAAAAACAGCGGCACTTGGAATAGGCACTCCAATGAATACCGAAGGTTCATTGGCTGGAGACATTACATTGAATCTGGCAAGTCGAATCGCTCCAAAAACGACAAACAAAGCAGCAACCATAGAGCCATACTTTCCAAATGAGGAGCCCATCGTTTGATACAGAAGAATTGCCGGAGCAACACCAAAAGCAACCAAATCGGCTAGAGAATCAAACTCTACACCAAATTTACTTGTAGCATTGGTAAGGCGTGCCACCCTTCCATCAATACCATCCAAAATCAATGAAATAAAAATAAGCCAGGCCGCTTTCTCGAAATCGCCCCTAATGGAGGCTATGATACTGATAACCCCCAAAAAGGCTGAAAGTGCCGTAAAAAAGTTTGGAAAGATATAACGGATATCAAAAGACGGCTTCTCCAAAACTACTCGCTTTCACTTTTTTGTTCACTCATATGTTTTGCTTGTTCTATATCGCTTTGAGGCTCTTCTACAAGCAATGATTTTTTCCCATGCTTTTCTTCAAACTCTTTTATAATCTGGCGGACCTCTTTACCTTCTATCACCTCTTTTTCAAAAAGTACCTTTACCATATTTTCGATCGCTTCACTGTACTCTTTGAGTCTATTTTTCACATGGGTATATCGATCATTCAAAAAGGCTTTGATAAATTCGTCGATCTCTTCAGCCATTTTTTCACTGTACTCTTTCACCGGCTGTGCTGGTCCACCCAAGAAAAGATTTTGTCTCTTTTCAAGGACCATGAGTCCTGCAACATCACTCATCCCGTACATACTGATCATCGCCTTGACAATGTCTGTCGCTCTTTCCAGATCGTTCGATGCACCAGTCGTAATTTCCCCTATAAACACCTCCTCGGCCGCTCTTCCACCAAGCAATGTATCGATCTCTGCAACGAGCTCACTCTTTTTCATGAGGTATTTGTTCTCTTCCGGGGTATTGAGCGTATAACCGAGCGCCGCGAGTCCTCTTGGTATGATGGAGACTTTGGTCACCTTTCTTGCTCCCGGTGTCGTTTCGGCAATCAAAGCATGACCACTCTCATGGTATGCAACGATACGTTTCTCTTCCGGGCTGATTCGCCTGCTTTTCTTCTCTAGTCCTGCAATCGCTCTTTCGACCGCTTCCAAAAGATCTTCTTGTTCAACTTGTTCTTTGTTTTTTCGACCGGCTAAAAGCGCCGCTTCGTTGACGATATTGGCCAGATCGGCTCCCGCAAGTCCGGCCGTGAGTCTCGCTATCTCTTCTAGGTCGACATTTGGAGAAAGTTTGATATGCTTGACGTGTACCTTCAAAATGGCCAAACGACCTTCAAAATCTGGTTTATCCACAACAACGGTTCTATCGAATCGCCCCGGTCGAAGCAGTGCCGGATCCAACACTTCAGGCCTGTTGGTAGCAGCCAAAACGATGACGGGAGACTCGGAACTGTCAAACCCATCCATCTCTGCTAGAAGCTGATTGAGAGTCTGCTCTCTTTCATCGTTTCCTCCAATCGGTCCTGCCGCCGCCCGGCTTTTCCCAATAGCATCGATCTCATCGATAAAAATGATACTTGGCGCCTCTTTTTTTGCCTGCTCAAAAAGATCTCGAACACGAGCCGCACCCACACCCACGAACATCTCGATGAAACTACTACCGCTTACTGCAAAAAATGGTACGTCCGCTTCACCGGCAACTGCTTTTGCAAGAAGCGTCTTACCAGTCCCTGGAGGTCCTACAAGCAAAACCCCTTTTGGAATCTTCGCTCCAAGTCGGATGTAACGTTGTGGATGCTTGAGAAAATCGACAATCTCTTTCACTTCCTCTTTCGCCTCTTCCACTCCTGCCACATCGTCAAATTTCACTTTTGGCCGCTCAGAATTGATAAGCTTTTTGGCGCTCCCCATGCCAAGGATACCGCTGCCCATACTCTTTTGCATACGGCTGGCAAGGAACATCCAGATCGCAAAAAAGATGAGAATCGGGATGATCCAGCCAAAAAGCATCTCAGTCACCCAGTTGCTCTCGCTAAAACCGCCGTAGTCTATGCCTTTCTTTTCAAGGAGCGGAATAAGCGTCGTATCACCTGGTACTTTGTTTGCAAAATAGATCACTTTAAAGCCGCCTTCATTGGCTATCGCTTTAATCGTTTTTTGACCTATTGCAACGTACTTGACTCGTCCGTCCTTGATCAATTTTTTCAGTTCGCTGTAACTGATCTCTTTTGTTTTTTGGATCGGTGCACCAGCCATATGTTGCATTGCACCCTGCCCCATATTGTTTGCTGGCTGTAAAATCGACTTGAACAGTAAAATCAGTATAACGGAAAAGATCGCAAAAGTAAGCAGTGGATTTTTATTGAAAAAGTTATCGTTTTGCGGTTTCTTTTGTTTGTTATTTGCCATCGGTTCCCCTATCGTTTCGTAATATCATTGTTATCCATTCTCCTTCTTGTAACTCTTCAAGGATAGAAAAATCAAACCTGTTTTTCACTTTGTTGCGATATTTTTCGATAATACCCGAAAGGATCAAAATCCCTCCCTCTTTTGTCGTCTCTTGCAAATCTTTTGCAATCATAATCAAAACATCGGCGACAATATTGGCTATAACTATATCATACTTCTTTTTAGCGTTGGCTGCGCTTCCCACCCAGCCCTCTCGAAATTCAACTCCGTTTAAGGAAAAGTTCTTTTGGGACTCTTCCAAAGCCAATGCATCGGTGTCACAGATATCAACCACCGCTCCTTTTTTCGCCGCCGCAATCGATAAAATACCGCTACCGCATCCAACATCCAAAAGCTCCATTCCGGGCTGTACATATTTTTGGATTGCGTTCAAACATCCTCTTGTCGTTTCATGATGCCCACTGCCAAATGCCAAAGCCGGATCGATTTTGATGTTTGTCTTACCTTCCTTTGGCTCATACCAACTTGGATGGATGTAAAACTCGCCCACTTCCACAGGAGTAATGCTTTTTTTATATTTTTCTATCCAGTCAATGTTCTCTTTTTTCTCTTTTGTTATTTTGAGATGGATCTCCGTATCAAAAAGCTTTATCAACGAGTCAACATAGGTGCGAAGCTCATCCATAATGTCATCAAGGGACTTTTCGCTTCGAAGTATCAGTTTGCCGTCACTCTCTTCAATTCCATTGTAAAATCTATCCATCAAAAATGATTCGATTTCATCTTTAAATGCATCGATGTCTACTGTGTACTCATAATAGTATCTATCCATTTTGTACCAACCTAAAAGCTTCTTCCAAATCCAGTGTGCCCTCGTAAAAAGCTTTCCCCACTATGACGCCGGCAACTGTACCTGTTGCCTGAAGTTTTTTGATATCCTCAATATCGCGTACGCCGCCGCTTGCGATGGTGTCGATACCGCTGGCTTCTGCGATGGAAACGGTAAAATCCACATTGACGCCACTAAGCGTCCCGTCTTTGCCCACATCGGTACAGATAATCGCTTGCACGCCGCTTTTCGCAAACTCCCTTGCCAAATCGGTTGCTCTCATCGTGGAGGTTTTCGCCCACCCTTCCACTGCCACAAAACCATCGATGGCATCTATACCTACGGCTATTGGATATTTTGCGGCCATTGCTTTGACAAATTGTGGATTTTTCACCGCAATTGAACCTAAAATAAGCCGCTCAATCCCAAGATCGATATACTTTCGGATCGTCTCTTCGTCACGAATACCGCCTCCAAGTTCGATCTTGAGACTCGTATTGGCTCGAATCTTCTTGATCTGCTCGAGATTTTTGGGTTCCCCTGCAAAGGCACCGTTTAAATCCACAAGATGGAGCCAGCGTGAGCCCATCTCTTCAAATCTTTTGGCCACTTGCCACGGTTCGTCACTATAGATCTTTGCACTCTCCATCAAACCTTTTGTTAAACGGACCGCTTTTCCGTCTTTTAGATCGATTGCCGGTAAGATTTCCATCTACAACTCCACAAAATTTTTCAAGATTTTCAAGCCGTTCTCGTGCGATTTTTCGGGATGGGGCTGAAGGCCAAAAACGTTGCCATTTTGAACGGCACTGACAAACTCATATCCATAGAGTGTTTTTCCTATCACATATTTTTCATCGCAAACGGCATGGTAACTATGAACAAAATAGAGATAAAAGGCCTTTGGAAGCCCCGAAAAAAGTGGGGTCTCTTTTTGCACAAAAAGCTCATTCCAGCCCATATGAGGGACTTTCAGCCTTTGATCAAAACGGCTCCTATCAAAAGGAATGACTTCACCTTCAATCAATCCCAGGCCTTCATGCTCTCCAAACTCGTAACTTTTGTTAAACAACAGTTGCATTCCAAGACAGATGCCTAGCATATTCCGGCCACTTTTGGCAAAGTCGAGGATCGCCTCTTTGAGTCCACTTCCTTCAAGATGCTCCATCGCATCTCCAAATGCACCGACTCCTGGAAGAATCACTTTGTCATAGTTTTTAAGTTTGTCAGGATCTTTTTCGATGATGGCCGGATAACCGATCTTTTCAAAAGCGTTCGACACGCTTCGAAGATTCCCCATATTGTAATCAATGATCGCTATCTTCATTCATCCTCTTTCAAATCGGCAGTCGATTTGAGATAGTACGAGAGTGCCAATAAAAGCAGAGTCACCGCACCTATCAAATAGACTGCGTACAAGATTTTTTCCGGCCCGATAATAGCAAATTTGAAAACAAGCATCAATGCCTCTATAGAAAGGGCTATGACGATAGATCCCAAAAAACGTATCATCGTTTTGTGAATATCGTTTGTACGTCTTTTTTTGTGATGACCCAGAACTTCCTCTTCAAACAAGGTTTTGACCAGATCAAAGATAGCAAGAGAAAGTGTGATCAAAATGGTCGATTCAAAAATCTCCTTTATCTCTACATCCTGAAACACCAAACTTTCGGCAATAATGCTTCCCATCCCCTTTGCCAAAAGAAGCAGAGCAACGACGAGCAAAGCAAAAGTAAAAAAACCATAAATTACTTTTGAAAATTGTCCAAAATAGGAGTCAATAGAAGCTGGATGGAACATCTTCAAAAGACTCTTTAAGGATACATCAACACAGACAATGAACGATAACTGTTTATTATCATCATAAATGGGATATGAGGCTGTCACAGTCAAGTCATGGGTCAATAAAGAAGGATAAGGATCAGTTAAAATACAACGTTTCTCTCGAACTGCTCTATAGTAGTAAGCGCGCATACTTCGGTTGATCCCTTTTCCTCGCCTATACTCAGGGTTATTTGAAATAGCATCGATAATTTGCGTTCCCGTCTTATCCAGAACATAGAAAGCATCTGCCAAAGGAAGCTCTTTTTTCAAAATCTTCAATGCATTGATGATGTTCTCAAGCGATGGATCGGGCACGTAGTTTGGGATATATCGCTGTAACAAAAAACAAAGATAAGCCCTGGCTCTGGTCCGTATCTCGGAAAACTCTTCGATTTCACTCACTACCATGACTTTCCTTTTTTACATAGTTCATAAATATTGCGCTATAGCTCTTCTCTTTTGGAAAAGAATCTTGCAACTGATATATGATATCTCGATACTCTTCTAAATTGAGTCCTCCCTTTAGAAGCTCATATTTCAAAAAAAGAAGATAGGTGTTGATAACATCACTCTCGCAATACTCTTGGATTTTACCTAGATCGTTATTATAATACAGTTCAAGAACCTGTGAACCATCTACATCGAATTTACCAGGAATTCCTACCATTTGACATAACGTATCGAGTTTCAATCCCCTAGCAGCACCAAAATTGCTCAGCACATCCATGAGATCGAGATGAAAACTCTCAGAGTACCTGCTCCTGTAATTTTCCCATTTCGATTTATTGAGCATTTGATTATCCTGTTCAAAATAGGCCGGACAGGAAAGATTGTATTTCATCGCACGAAGTAGTAGCATCGGTATATCAAAATTTCTTCCATTGAATGAGACAAGTTTTGGATTTTTACTGTCGATATAGGATAAAAACGCCTCTATGATCTCTTTTTCGTTTTTGCCAGGAAACGTCCCCACCTTTTTAAATCTACCGAAATCATCTGCAAACACTGCGCTGATAGCCACAACTTTATGGTAGGGATGGGGTAAAAACGTGGTACCGGCTTTAGTTTCATACTGCTGTAAAGCTTGATGGATCGCCTCAAAGTCTTCGCCTTCAACCTCAAAATTTTTGCGAATCAGTTCAATATCTGGTATAGTTTCACAATCAAAAACGCAAATCATTGCACTCCTTTAAGGATTTATTATACTTCAAATCAAGAATTTTTTCTAAAGAGGCCTCATGAAAAAAATAGCAAAGCATATTCTATACAGTTTTTATCTCTCACTTATTTTTTTGTTACCGGATCTGTTGTTTGCTCTGTTTCACCCAAACTACTATACGTTTCAGCTCCCCTCATTCATCAAAGAGTATAGTGCCCTATTTTTGATATCATTCTTAATACTGCTTATAAAAAATTACTGGATAAGAGTCGGTTTTGCTCTTTTTATAGCGATTCTCAGTTTCGTACAACTGATGCATTTCAGCTACTTTCACTCCTACATTTTGCCTTATGAAGTGGGTCTGGCCAATCAGATTCCAGAGATGTTCGATACACTCGACATCGTGATGCCATATGTAAAACTGCCTCTCATTATCTTTTTTTCTCAAGCGGTTCTCCTGTTTTATTTTCTAAAAAAACTGCATACCATATCTATGAAATATGCACCTGTTGTACTTGCATTGCTCTTGGCTATTGGTCCAATCTCCGCATTGAAACGAAAAAAAGTATACAACTATATGCCCAAAACCACCTCATTATCTTTTAAAAACAGTTTCACTGCCATATCATGGCATATAGCGAAAAACTTGCTTCAACATAACAATACCCAGCATAAAACATTCAAACCATATATTGTCAAAAAAGTGAGCAGACCTCTTGCAGAAAATATCATCGTCGTTATGGGAGAGAGTCTCACCAAAGACAAAATGAGCCTTTTTGGTTATCCAAAAGAGACAACACCCTATCTGGACAAACTCAAAAACAGTCCAAGATTTCTTTACACCTGGGGGCATTCCGCCGGGGTGACGACAGATGTATCTGTTCCAACATTTTTCTCTTTAAAACGAGAACCGCAAAACATTCAACCTTTGATTACGAACAGTGCAAATCTTTTAAAACTTGCAAAAGACCAAAACTACTCTACCTTCTTTATAACAATGCAGTCTTTATATGTTATTGGAGGCGTCCTGTCCGATTTTAGTGACACAACAAAAGTACTGCAAGGATACGATGAAAAACTTGCCCAGTATTTGGATACTATAAAGAAGAAGGAAAAAAACTTTATCGTTTTACACCAAAGAAACTCCCATTCGGCATATGAACACTATACGCCACCCGCTTTTTACCATTATCCTTTTAAGGGTCTCCCTTTTCATGAGTATATGCTTGGCAGCTATCTCAATTCTATCCGCTATACCGATTTTATATTGCACTCCATTTTTGAAAAAGCTGATGCTATGCCAGGATGTACGCTCGTCTTTTTCACATCAGATCATGGCGAAATGATGGGAGAAAAGAGTGAGCATGGGCGCTACGGGCATGTCTATTTGGGTTTTGAAGATACGAAGGTACCGATGATCATCTATGCAAGCAAAGGGTGTAATGTGGAACAGTTTCATCATGAATTCAATCTGTCACATATTATTTCGCACTATCAATTTGGTAAAATGATTGCAAAAGCTTTGGGATATGAGATCATCAATCCCAATGAAGATGGTACCTACTATGTAAATGGTATCGATATAAGCGGAAATGCAGGCTTTATCTCATACAAAAAGAGGCATCCATGAAAATTTTGGTTACGGGAACGGCAGGATTTATAGGCTTCCATCTGGCAAAAAGATTATTAGGACGGGGTGATGAAGTTGTAGGAATCGACAATATCAATGACTACTATGATGTTCGAGTCAAATATGGTAGGCTCAAGGAACTGGGATTTGAAGAAGAAAAGTTTGCGTTTGGCAAAAAATATGTGAGCACCAAGTACCCGAAGCACACCTTCTACCGCATAGACTTGGCTGACAAAACGGCTCTTGAGGAGGTCTTCCAAAAAGAAAATCCTCAAAGGGTCTGTCACTTGGCGGCTCAGGCAGGTGTGCGATATTCACTGACAAATCCAGATGCCTACATCCAGAGTAATTTCGTAGGATTTGCCAATATACTAGAGTGCTGCAGGCATCATGAAGTAGAACATCTAGCATACGCAAGCAGTTCCAGCGTCTACGGACTCAACGAACGAATGCCATTTAGCGTTGAAGACAATGTAGATCATCCTATCAGTTTGTATGCAGCGAGCAAAAAAAGCAACGAACTCATGGCCCATACCTACAGCCATCTTTTCAATATCCCAACGACTGGTCTACGCTTTTTTACCGTGTATGGTCCATGGGGAAGACCGGATATGGCCCTTTTTCTTTTTACGAAAGCGATTTTGGAAGATAAACCGATCGATGTTTTCAACTACGGAAAGATGAAACGAGATTTCACCTATATTGATGATATCGTCGAAGGTGTCGTACGAGTCATCGACAATCCTCCAAAATCTGATCCATGCTGGAGTGCGAGACGTCCCAATCCGGCAAGCTCAAAAGCACCATACAGAGTCTACAATATCGGTAATGGTAGCCCTGTGGAACTCATGGATTTTATCAAGGCTATCGAAAAAACTCTGGGAAAAGAAGCGAAGAAAAATCTGTTGCCGATTCAACCCGGTGATGTGCCAGCCACCTGGGCCGATACATACGCGCTGGAACACGACCTTGGCTATAAGCCCTCTACTCCTATAGAAGAGGGAGTGAAAAAATTTATTGAATGGTATCGAAACTTTTATGGGGTATAGTCTTGTAGCGCTTTTTGCAGCGCTTTTTAGCTATTTCTTTTTCGATATCCAGATCGCTCAATATTTTCATACCCACTCCTTTGCCTTTTTCAAAATCATTACCCACCTTGGTAATGCCGTACCCTACCTGCTTTTTGGTTTGGGAATCTATCTTTTGTATCGGAAAAAGGATCCGCTTTTTGCAAAAAAGGGGGTTTTTTTGATCTTTGCCATCATTTTATCTGGAATCGTTACGACACTTTTGAAAATCACGATAGGAAGGCCAAGGCCTAAAATCTATTTTCACGATCATCTGTACAACCCCCAATTTTTTCAATTCAAAGCCGCCTATTGGTCTATGCCATCCGGTCATACTACAACCATTTTCGCTGCAATGGTTGCGTTGGGTTTCATCTATCCAAAATTTCGTTACTTTTTTTGGATTGTTGCAATCTTGGTGGGTTTGAGTCGTGTTGTTCTTACGCAACATTTTCTCAGTGATGTGATCGTCGGTGCGCTTATTGGAACACTGTGTGCCATTTGGCTTCATAAAAGGATGTTTCATGCATCGTAATTTTTGGATTCTTCTTGGCTTCATTTTCTTAAGTTTCTATGCAACACTTGGCACTTATCCGCTTTTTAACCTAGATGAAGGGGCTTTTAGCGAAGCGACCAGGGAGATGCTCTCATCGGGAAATTTCATCACGACCTATCTCAATGGGGAGCTCCGATTTGATAAACCGATTTTGATCTACTGGCTGCAGGCTGTAAGTGCTTCGCTGTTTGGTCTCAATGAATTTGCCATGCGCCTGCCAAGTGCCATAGCTGCAACGATATGGGCCCTGCTTATCTATCGATTTTCCAAAAGATTTTTTGATGAGCAAACGGCCTTTTGGGCTACACTTTTTATGGTTGGATCTTTGCAAATCTCCATCATCGCAAAAGCAGCAATTGCCGATGCACTGTTGAACCTGTTCATCGCTTCGAGTATGTTTTGCTACTATCTGTACTACTCTACCCAAGAGAAAAAATATCTCTATGCAACATTTGCTTTTATAGGACTAGGAACACTTACAAAAGGACCTGTTGCTATCTTGATTCCCTTGGCGGTCAGCTTTCTTTTTTTGATCAAAAACGTGCGATTTTGGCTCAAAAGCGTGTTCAATCCAGTGGGAATTGTTATATTTGTGCTGATAGCTGTACCGTGGTATTTGGCAGAGTATTTTGATCAAGGAGAAAAATTTATCCAGGGCTTTCTTCTCAAGCATAACCTCAGCAGATTTGCCGGAAAAGCGATGGAGGGACATGCAGGAACTCTGTTTTACTATATTCCAGTCATGCTTGTAGGGCTTTTGCCCTTCACATCGATTTTCATCCAATCCCTTCGCTACGTAAAGAACTGGTTCGATACACCTCTCAAACGCTATCTTGCCATCTGGTTTATATTTGTTTTTATCTTTTTTTCCTTATCACACACAAAGCTCCCTCACTATATCATCTATGGATATACGCCTCTTTTTATTTTGATGGCTCTTTTTTTTCAAAAAATGCAATCCAACTTTTGGCTCTTGTTTCCATTCAATCTTTTCAATCTCCTCTTTTTTTTTCTGCCATTTTTTCAAAAAGAGATTCTTGGTACGATAAAACGTGGTTCGTATGAATACTACATCGTCCAAGGACTCCATTTTGGATGGGAGTATATCCTCTTTTTTGGATCTGCTTTGTTGGTTGGAATACTTCTTTTGAAAGCACCCAAAGAAAAAGCTACCATCATAGCCTCATTTTTAACCCTGGTGGGAGTCAACTTTTTTATCGCAAAGGTGTATGCCGATGCGGCAGAAAGACCGATCAAAGAGGCCGCTCTTTTTGCCAAAAAGCAGGGTTTCGATGTTGTAATGGATGGTATCAATACTCCCTCTTTTGCTTTTTATCTACAAAAGATTACACCTAAAAGAACTCCCAAAAATGGGGAGATCGTGTTTACAAAACGAAGCCATATGAAAGCATACAAAAATTTCGATATACTTTTTGAAAAAAATGGAGTAGCACTCCTGCGAATCAAGGAGCGAAAATGATAAAAGAGTTTATGACCGAAGATCATAGAGCATGCGACAACCTTTATGCCCCGGTAGAAGAGGCAATTGGCCAAGGGGATTTCGAAAAAGCCTTGGAGCTTTTTACACCATTCAAGGAAGCGATGCTCAAGCACTTCGCAATGGAGGAAGAGGTCCTGTTTCCAAAGATGGAAGAGTTTATCGGAGGTGGCGAAGGCCCAACCTACGTCATGCGTATGGAACATGCCCAGATCAGAAGCATTCTTGATCAAATGGGTGAAGCTATTACTGCGAAAGACAAGCAAAAAGCTCTCGGTTTTGGCGAGACATTCATGATCATGACCCAACAACACAATATGAAAGAGGAGCAGATTCTCTACACAATGGCAGAAAATCTTCCATTAGACAAAGAAAAAATCCTACATAATATGCAGGAGGTGAAAATCTGATGCGAGAAATTTTGCTGGATACGAGGGAGTTCGAACCACCCGCACCGATGCAGATGGTTTTAAGTGATCTGCAAACGGTATTGCCTGGGGAAAGCTTTTTACATCAGATCCACAGACTCGAACCTCACATGGTCTTCAATCGCATCAAACCTATGGGAATTGAGTATATTGTCAAAAAAAGAGAGTCAGATTACCACATCTACTATTTTTACCCTGAAGACAAAGAAAAGGTTCTGGAGCTGATCGATGTTTAAGGGGCTTTCCCTCGATCAAGCTCCTCCATTTGAAGCTCCCCTCCTTTTTTTTCTTACCGCTCCAGCATGGTTTATCATAGCTGCTGCGATGCTTTTTTTTGACAGCACCGCATTGGATAATCTTGCCGTTTTACACCTTGTAACACTCGGTTTTATGACGCAGATTATGATAGGAGCTTTTCAACAGATGCTACCCGTTGTCGTAGGTGTTCGCTACGACAGACCACTCTTGCTCTCAGTCATACTATTCATTCTCCTTGTTTTGGGAATCGCCTTATTTTTTATGGCCTTTACATTTGCAAAACTCTCTTTGCTATTTTTCGCATCTTTTGCAATTGGTTTAGCATTGATCCCATTTATCCTTCTTACACTCTATAAGCTTTTTACAGCCCCTTCGGCTACTCCAACAGTCTGGGCAATGCGACTGTCGCTCATAAGTTTTTTGATAGTAGCTTGTATTGGTATATTTATGATGTGGCAGTTGGCAACGAATGAGATTGAGCCCCATTTTGACCATCTCCTCCTTGAGCATGCACTGTTTGCGGGCTTTGGTTGGGTAGGACTTTTGATCGTGGGAGTCAGTTTTCAGGTCATTCCGATGTTTTACGTCACACCTGAACTCTCTAACAAAATACGATACAGTCTTGTTTTTATCATCTTTGCTTTCATCTTCTGTACAGCTATCAGTATCAACTATACCAAATTGGCACTCCTATTTTTTGTCACGCTTCTGTTTGCGTATATCCTTTTTGGTGCCATTACGCTCAAGCAGCTAAAAAGCAGAAAAAGAAAAATCATAGAACCAAGCATTGCGGCGTGGTATATCGCTCTTATTTCACTCTTTTTCCTACCGCTTCTTTTTTTCATGAGTACGAAAATCTTCGCAACCCTTTTTCTGTTTGGGTTTGCAGTGACTGTAATGTATGGAATGCTCTATAAAATCATCCCTTTTCTTGCCTGGTTTCACATAAGCTCACGGGGATTTTTCGATATGCCTACCATGAAAGAGATGCTGGATGAAAGGCTGGCCTACTGGCAGCTAGGGTTCCATGTTTTGGGTATTGTCGCTCTTATGTTTTCACCTCAGATTGACGGTATTTTTTGGATAGCGAGCAATCTTCTTTTTGCATATATTCTCAAAAAACCTGTTGTAATCTACTTTTCCTACAAGAAAAAACCTTCCCCTTTTGACAACTTCAATGCAGGCGGTACTCCAAAGGGATAGTCAGCTCTACCGCCTGTGCAGGTTTCGGAAAATGGGAAGATGCTTTTTGAACTGTTTGCAGCGCCGCGCGATCCAAAATGGAATGACCACTTGACTGGATGATGTGTAGCTCCTTGACCGAACCATCAGGCAAAAGCTTCAATGAGACTTTTACCAACCCCTCTTTTCTGGTTCTCCGTGCGATTCTTGGATAGTAGCGGTACTCCAAGATAATTTGACGAATTTTGCTCAAATATTGATCAATATAGCGTTGATGATATGACGGTTTCGTAGGGGTCTCTTTTTCTGTTCCTTTTTTTACCTGCCGGGTTATTTTTGGTTTTTCCACCACTTTTTCTTTTAAACTCTTTTGTTGCACAACTTCACTATTTGGCTGTTTCCTTTCCAAGACTGTTTTAGTTGGCTGCTTCTTTTTCACTCGTCTTTTTTTGGTGACAGAGGCTCTTTTTTTCACCTTTCTCTTTTTTACCGGCTTTTTAACAATTCTACGAATCGGCTTTTTCTTTCTTTTTTTCTTTATGATTCTTTTTTTTGGCTGCTCTTTTTTCTCCACTCTCTTCTTTGGCTGCTTCTTTTTTTCTATCTGTTTTTGCAGTTTTGCTTTCATCATAGCGCATTGACATTTCGGTGCAGGCTTTGGAGGATGGATGATCTGCAATTTCGTAACACTGACTATCTTGTTTTTAGGGACTTCCAGGAATGTATCAAAAAAAGCGTATAGAAAGGAGAAGAGAAAAAGATACAAAAGAAGTGTAACAAAAAAAGAGCGTTTCATTTGACTGTTTCAACAGCGATGTTATTATATCCGTTACTTTTTAAAAGATCCAGTACTTCAATAAACCTTTCGAACTTCGCGTTCTTATCGCTTCGAATGAGAATGGAACTTTTGGTATTGTATGTTTTCAGTTTTTGTACAAGCGTATCTTTATCTACTTTCTCTTTACCCAAAAAGATCGATCCATCCTTGGTAATGGAGATATCGATTTTTTTAACAGGAAGCTCTTTGGCACTACCAGCTTTAGGTAAATCAAGGGGGATAACGCCTTTTGCGATGAAAGTAGCCGTTGTCAAAACAATCACCAAAAGTACGAGCATGATGTCGATAAAAGGGATAACGTTGATTTGATCAAAGCGTTTAATCCTCATGGGCGATATCCCATTTTGCAAGAAGCACTTCCACTCTTCGCACGAGATAGTTGTAAAACATCGTTGCCGGTATAGCGACTACCAAACCCATCGCTGTCGCTTTGAGTGCCAGTGCCAACCCAATCATGATCTCTTTTGTATTGACAATACCGCTTTGCCCCATGGTATAAAAAGTTAAGATAATGCCAAGTACCGTTCCAAGCAAGCCGATATACGGAGCGGAAGAAGCTATTGTTGCTATCGTCGAGAGATTGTTGGTGATATCGATCTCCAATGCTTCTTTATTCTCATATCCATTCACATCTACGCCTCGGTAAAAAAACCATCGCTCGATCGTAAGCCAGACGCTTATAAAACTCATAACGGCTAATGTCCCTATGATGCCATAATCGATAATCTCTTTTAGATGTTGCATAATATTCATTGGCAAACCTTTTTTAAATCCAATGTTATTTTTGTTCCTCTGCCAGGCTTTGAATCGATATAGACTCCTATACCATTTTCATCACAAAACTCTTTTACCATGGCCAAACCGATACCAAATCCCTCTTGATTGTCGTTTTCTTGGTAGTAACGCTCAAAAATTTTGATAAGATCCTTTTCGTCGATTCCTTTTCCCTCATCTTCAATCTCTAATAGAGAATCTTTAAGAACTATCTTTATCGATGAGCCTTTAGGGCTATATTTTATAGCATTTGATAAAAGATTATCAAACATCTTCTTAAATCCCACCTTGGCAACAGATATTTGCAGCGGATGCAGTTCTATTTGGAGTTGTTTGTAACGAAGAAGATCCTCAAAAAATTCTATCCGTTCTTCAATCACCTCTTTCGCATCAAAAACCTGTGGCTTAGGTTTCAAAATCTCTTTTTTGATCAAATACTCCACCTCTTCATACAGCTCCAACAACTGCTCCAATGCTTTTTCGATTCGTACTATTTGACGTTTTGCTTTCTCTTCCTTGCAGCTTTTTTCAAGCATGGAACAGTTCGCTTTGATCGTCGCTATAGGAATATTGAGTTCATGCAGGGTCTCTTCGAGCATCTTTTCAAGATGAAGATTTCTTTTTTGGAGAGGAATAAAAGAGTATTTGATCAAAAAGAAGCCAAACAGCAGCGCCAAAAGCAATATAACGCCAATAAGCAGTGGCAATGGAAAAAGGTTGAGCCCAAAGTATCCTACAACAAAAAGAATGACCACAGAGACGATGTAAAGAAACCAAAAGGCGTAAAACTCGCTACTTTTCAAATCGATACCCAATAGAACGGATGTTTTGTATCGAATCTTTGCCAAAAATCTTTTTCAGTGTCGATATGTAGACGCGCAACGATCCTTCACTGATAATCTCTTCATGGCTCCAAAGTGTTTGGAAGATCTGCTCTTTGGTCACCACTTTTTTTCTATTTTTCACAAACAGATGCAGAAGCTGCAGCTCTTTTTGCTTCAGCTCAATGACTTCACTCCCTTTTTTCAATAAAAACTGTTCGGGATAAAAATGGTATCCATCAATCTGGATGACTTTTTCTCCATTTATTCTTCTTAAAATTGCTCCGATACGTAAAAGTAACTCTTCAAGATCGATGGGTTTTGTAAGATAATCATCTCCTCCTAACAAAAACCCCTCTTTAATATCACTTTTTTGCTTTTTAGAAGTTATAAATATAGCTGGAGTCATATCCTCTATACTACGCAGCTCTTTTAATAGCGTAAACCCGTCTCCATCTGGCAACATCACATCCAACAAAAGCAGATCGTACCTGTTGTTGTAATGGAGATCGATCGCGTCTTGCATCGTCCGAGCTACGTCGACAACAAACCCCTCCTCTTCCAAAAACTCCTGTAGTGTTTCGCTAAAAAGTCTGTCATCCTCTACCAGCAATATCTTATTGGACACTTGTTATACTCCAAGAAAGTTCTCTCTCTGCAAACATTGGAACTACATCGTTGTAACTGGATGGCACATCAAAAGGCACCTTTTCAAGCGTGACTTCTTTTTTCGGTGGTGTAATACCGTAAATTTTTCGTGCATTGTCACTTACGAACAACTGTAAGTTTTCAAGAACTCCTGCCTCTTCAAAAATCTGGGCAAGAGCTTGAAGTGCGATGGGTGCTGTGAATACACCTGCAGCACATCCCGGAGCCTCCTTTTTCTCTCTTGGGTGGGGTGCACTGTCACTGCCGAACATCACTTTTGGATGGGCCATAAAGGCTACTTTTCTTAAAGCCATTCGATCTTCTGGACGCTTTGCGATGGGCTTGCAGAACAGATGTGGCTGCAAAAGTCCTCCCGCTACATCATCTAACGTAATATAGAGATGATGCAACGTTATCGTGGCATAGAGATTTTCATACTGCATCAGCGCATCAACCGCCTCTTTGGTTGTAATGTGTTCCATGATAATCTTTAGATTTGGAAATTTTCTAGCAATTTTTTCGTAAATAGGAATGAACTCCGCTTCCCTGTCCATGACAAAGCCATTCGTTTCACCATGCACACAAAGGGGAATCCCAAGTTCGCTCATCGCTTCAAGCGTCGGGGCCAAAGCATCGATACTGAAATTATCCACACCATCTTGACTGTTTGTGGTTATACCCGCCGGATAGAGCTTGATCGCTGTAATATATGGCCTTGCCTGATACAAAAAGTCGTAGCTATAGGAGGGCTTGAAAAAAAGAGTCATATAGGCTTCAAACCGCTCTTCGCCAATGGCTTCTTCAATCCTTTTTTTGTAGGATTGCACCATCTCAATATCCGTTATCGGAGGTACGAGATTTGGCATAACGATGGCGCCGCTGAAACTTTTTGCAGAAAGCGGAGCCACCGTCTGAAGCATTGCACCATCTCTTAGATGCAGATGCATATCCAGAGGAGACTCAAGCCTTATTTGCATAGATCGTCCTTTATCTTTTCAACCAGTTCCATCACTTTTCCTTCATACTCTTTGGCTTTTTCCTCGCTCACCGCTTCAAATCGAGTAACCAAAACCGGCGTCGTGTTGCTCGCTCGAACAAGTGCCCATCCCTCCTCAAAAACGATGCGCAGTCCATCCACATCGATGATCTCTTTGATAGTCGGAAAACCGTGAGGAGGATTTTGCAAAACTTGCTTCAGTGCATCGATTATTTTAAATTTACACTCTTCCGTGGTTTGGACTTTGATTTCAGGGGTATTATACACCTTTGGCAAACGCTCAATCTCCTTATCAAGATCGACTCCTTGATGAATCAACTCGATAACCCGAAACGTTGCGTAGATCGCATCATCAAATCCAAAATATCGATCGTTAAAAAAGAGATGACCACTCACTTCCGCGGCAAAATCGGCATCAACTTCGGCAATCTTCTCTTTGAGATTGCTATGACCCGTTTTGTACATAATGGCTCGGCCTCTTTTGTTAATCTCGTCGTACATCACTTGAGAGCATTTCACTTCACCTATAACTGTCGGATTTTCCATATATCTGGCAAAGATGATAGCAAGCTCGTCCCCTTTGAAATTGTGCTTTTTGGTCAGTACCGCGATTCTGTCTGCATCCCCGTCATAGGCAAAACCGATATCTGCATCTGCCAAAGCTTTTTTGAGATCTTTCAAATTCCTCTCTTCACTCGGATCTGGATGGTGGTTCGGAAAATTGCCGTCTGGCTCGCAATAGAGCCCGAAATAGTCAAACTCCAACGCTTGAAAAAGAGGCTCAAGAACAACTCCAGCCACGCCATTGCCGCAATCTAGAGCTATTTTTTGATCAAATCCTTTGAGATGTGCGAACTCTTTGAGCATAAAATCGACATATCGCTCTTTAGCAGGAATGGCATAGAATGTATCGTTGTCTTCTATCGAAATATCGCTGCTTAGTACCTTTTGGCCAAGCTTTTTGATCTGTTTGGCAAAAAAGGGCTTTTTTTCTACCGTTATTTTAAAACCGTTATATTCAGGAGGATTGTGAGAGCCGGTGATCATTACTGAAGCCGATGGCACAACTTTGCGCCCAGCTATTTCAAAAGAGACAAAATTGCTAAAATAGTTCACGCCCGTTGGCACCATACCCATGCCCAGCACTTTCTTTCCAGCCTTATTGATACCACTGGTGAGCCAGGAAAAGAGTGTTGGCGAAGAGAGTCTTGCATCATATCCAACAGCGATATACTCTCCATTCACCTCTTGTGCCAAAAAGTAGCCTATCTTTTTGACAATATCAACATTGAGCTCTTTTTGGAAAATGCCTCTTATATCGTATTCTCTAAAGATCGATTCCATCTTTCTCCTTAATACTCTTTCACATATGCTTTTTCGCCGTGGATATACTCATCCAATCCCATGATCTCTTCTTCTTGACTCACTCGAAGTCCTGTTATGAAAGAGACAACTTTAAAGATAATAAAAGTCAAGACGATCGTGTATATGCCGACAACTAAAAGCCCGACGATCTGATGCCATAGTTGACTCAAATCGCCACCATACACTATGCCTTTGACTCCTCCGATTTCCGGTTTTGCCAAAATACCTATCATCAACGCTCCGACGATTCCACCGACGCCGTGAACACCGAAAACATCCAGGCTATCATCGTATTTAAATCGGTTTTTCGCAAAAACTACCGCCCCGAAACAGAACACTGCACCCAATATGCCAATAATCACACTTCCCCCGACATCTACAAAACCACTTGCCGGCGTAATCGTAGCAAGACCGGCAATTATTCCGGTCAACAGTCCCAAAGATGTCGGTTTTTTATACTTTATCCACTCAAATCCCATCCAGAGAAATCCGGCAATAAACGCCGCAATCGTAGAGTTGAAAGCCGCACTGATAGCCTGAGCGTTCATCCCAAGGGCACTTCCGCCGTTAAATCCGAACCATCCAAACCACAAAAGTCCTGTACCGATCACTACGAGAGGAAGTGATGATGGAAGCATAATCGGCTCTTTTCTTCGACCAAGCATTATTGCCCCGATTAAAGCCGCCAGACCGCTGGTCTCATGGACAACGATTCCTCCTGCAAAATCGACGACGTTTAAATCGCTAAGCCATCCACCACCCCATATCCAGTGTGCCACCGGAAAATAGACGAGTATTGCCCATAGCACGCTTATCAAAATCCAGGCACTGAATTTGAGTCTTTCCACAAACGCACCTGCCATAAGGGCGACAGTAATAGCAGCAAAAGTCATCTGAAAAAAGATAAAAAGATAGTGATAAAGATTTGGTGCTGCGGGTGCTGGCTCATCAAACTTGATACCAGATAAAAAGATGTACTTCAAATCCCCTATGACTGTACCCTCACCAAATGTCAAGGAATATCCAAAGGCTATCCATAAAAAACTTACCAAACAAAAGGCAACCATCACCATCATCATGGTATTGAGCATACTTTTTACTCTCGTAAGCCCACCATAAAAGAGCGCGAGGGCTGGAATACTCATCAAAAGAACAAATGCTGTAGAGACGAAGATAAATACATTGTCCGCTAACACTATTTTCATACTTCCTCCTAAATCGCTTCTTCGTCCGTTTCGCCCGTTCGGATACGAACCACTTTTTCGATATCGCTTACAAAAATCTTCCCATCACCAATCTTACCGGTGCGTGCATTTTGCATAATCGTTTCAACGACACTCTCCACCATATCCGAAGGTACAATGACCTCTATTTTTACCTTTGGTAAAAAGTCAACCACATATTCGGCCCCTCGATACAATTCACTGTGACCTTGCTGTCTTCCGTACCCTTTCACTTCCGTTACCGTCATTCCGGTAATACCGATTTCACTGAGCCCCTCTTTGACATCATCGAGTTTGAAGGGCTTGATGATCGCTTCCACTTTTTTCATACTTTTCTCCTTCTTTTATTTATCTAGATTATAGCCTACCTATTTGTTCAAAAAAATTAAAAATTTGATAAGATGAAAAGAAAAAAGGCTGTGTATGGAGCTCAAGCAAAAAATTGAAGAACTTCTTCATATCGATGCAAACGAGTATGAAATCTCCCAAACAATACGCGAATATATAAAAAACTATTTTTCCTCTTTGGACAAACTTTTTGAAAAGACACAGGGAAAAGATTTTTTTGTTAAACACACGCGTTATATCGACTCCATTATCACCTCTATCTATAAAGTCGCCATGCGAAAAACATTTGGTTTTTATCTGCCTATGAGTAACTCTGTTCCGGTTACACTCGTTGCTCTTGGAAGCTACGGCAGAGAACAGATGGCCCCCTATTCGGATATCGACTTGATGATTGTGTATGAAGAGGTCGAGGGCTATAACATTCAAGCTCTTATCGAAAAAATTCTCTATATCATCTGGGATACCAAGCTGAAACTTGGCCACAGGGTCCATAAACTGAGTGAACTGAGTGAAGTAGCCAATGAAGATGACACAATCAAAACAGCGTTGATCGAATCAAGATTTATATGCGGATCCAAGTATCTATGGGTCAATATAGAAAACAGACTCAAAAAGGTCCGTCAATCGAACCAAAAAGAGTTTGTTTTCAAAAAAATTGAAGAAGCCCAAAAACGAAGAATCAAAAATCCCATATCCATGGAGCCCAACGTCAAAGAGAGTATCGGCTCCCTGCGCGACGCGAATCTACTCTTTTGGATCGCCAATGTGGTATATGGTATCCGTTCTCTTAAAGAGCTGCAAAGTAGAGTCTTCAGCGATGAAGAGTACAATGAATTCCGCGTAGCGCTGGAGTGGATTTTTCGTCTACGAGGTGCCTTACATCTTGTCTGCAAAAAAAAAGAGGATCGTCTCCTTATGCAGTACATTCCAGATGTTGCCCAAAAACTTCTTGGCTCAAATGATAAAAAAGCGCAAAGCGTACTGGTATCTAGGACATTGCAAGCCCTCCACACTATAGATACTTTTACAAGCATCTTTATCAAAAAAATTATAAGAAGATTTCTTTTTGAACCACATAATGTCACTGTTTTGAAAAGTACAAGAATTACCAAAGACATATATATCTGCGACGATGTAATCTATGTATCTTTTTTTAAAACAGGCTCTTCATTAAAAGAGTTGCTCACTCTTTTACAATTGGATATAAAAGAGTTCGATCCAAGTTTTCTCCACTATGCCAAATCAATCCATGTACCGAACAATCTTGAGAAAAACCACCTAAAACTTATCAAAAAACTTTTCTACAAACCTGTTCTTTTCCCCACTTTGGATGCTCTTTTCAAAAGCAATCTATTGCCAATTGTCATACCGCCTCTCAAAAAAGTGATGTTCTTACCCCAATTTGACGGATACCATGCCTACCCAGTGGATATCCACTCCCTCATGTGCATCAAAGCGTTAGAAAACATCAAAGATGCTAAAGTAGCTGAAGTTTATGAAATGCTGGATACAGAGTATAAAGCTTTGCTCAAGCTTGCAGTCCTTCTCCATGATGCAGGAAAAGGACGCCGAAGCGACCATAGCCTTGTTGGAGCAAAGTTGATACGCTCCTTTGCTTTGGCCTTGGGATTCAGTGAGGAGATGGCTGACATAGGAGCCATTTTGATCAAATATCACACCCTTATGAGTAAAACCGCTTTTCGGGAAGATATTCATAGCGAAAAAGTGGTCTTCTCCTTTATCGCAAAACTACAAAAGCCTATCGTTCTTGATATGCTCTATGTTCTAACGTACGCAGATATAAATGGGGTTGGAAAAACAATCTATACCTCCTACAACGCCCATCTACTGCATGAACTCTATAAAATCGCAAAAGAGAGTTTTTCAAACACGGAAATTTTGGAAGAGAGCGCCAAACGGATCAAAAAAGAGAACGCATTAAAACGAAATCCCACTTTTCAAAATCTTCCAAAAACGCTACAGAAAAAGATTCTCTCTATCGAATCAAATCTCTTTTTCATCAAAAACAAAACGGAAGAGATATTACAAATATGCCAAAAAGCAGCAGAGGTGAAAGATTTTGTAGTAGAGGTACACAATGACGAGTATCTCAGCATCGAAATCTGGAGGAAGGTTCCTTTGAATCTCGGATATCTCCTTGGAAAACTCTCCTATCTTGATATCGCTTCGATGGAGGTTTTCAAACTTTTTGACAGTGTGAAATATTTTAAAATCGAGTTTTTGGAGAAAGTGAATGACGAAGAAGTTCCTTATGTTTACAAAATTGTCGAGGCTTCATTCGATATGAGTAAACAGATTCGACTCAAAAAACCGGACATTGCACCTTATGAGATCACGATCGATTGCAACCACTCCAAAAGCTATGCTTCCATGCACCTCAATGTCAAAAACCAAAAAGGACTGCTTGCCTATATCGCCCATATATTTGATCAATACGGTATCGATATAGCGACAGCCAAAGTACACACCATCAAAAATAGAGCGAGAGACCTCTTTTTAATAGAAAAAAATGGAAATTTTTGTGTCAACAAGGATGCCATTATCCAGCTTTTAACCAATTGATTATTTTTTATACAAATAATGTGTTTATTTATTGCATCTTTTCTCCTATAATGTAATCATCTTTTTTGAACAGGAGAAGAGATGAGATTGGGTGAACTCAAAACTGCTGGTCATCTTCCGACACTGATTGCAACTTTTTTATATTTCGATTTTAGCTTCATGGTGTGGACGATGCTAGGTCCACTTGCAACGGAGATCGCTTCTTCTTTAGCCAAACATGGTTATATACTGGATGCCAACCAAAAGGCAACGATGCTTGCTATCCCTATTTTGGGTGGCGCAATTTTAAGAATTGTGCTTGGATTTTTTGTTGATAACATTGGAGCCAAAAAGACAGCTATTATCGCTCAGCTTATTGTCATTGCTTCATTATTTTATACATTTTTTCGAGGCGAATCGATCACCTATACAGAACTTTTGATGGTGGCTGTAGGTCTTGGATTTGCAGGAGCTAGCTTTGCAGTGGCACTTCCTCAGGCCGGACAGTGGTATCCGCCACGTTTGCAAGGCGTTGTTTTGGGACTCGCCGGGGCCGGAAATATAGGTGTGGTGGTTGACTATATCTTTGCGCCAAAAATCGCTGAGATTTGGGGATGGCCTGCGGTCTTTTTTGTTGGAGGCATTTTATCCACAATCATCCTTGTTACCTATATCATTATGGCAAAGGATGCACCGCCTGAGGTGTATACACCTAGAAAGAAAAAGCTCAGTGACTACATCAAACTTTTGCAAGACAAAGATACATGGTGGTTTAGCCTCTTTTATGCAGTAAGCTTTGGTGGGTTTGTGGGGTTTGCCAACTATATGAAAGTCTATTTGATGGATGTCTATAAAAATGAGATGGCACAAATTGGATTGCAGCTTTTGAGTGAGCCAAATGTTCAGGTGATTGCAGGCTATTTCGGGGCTCTTTGTATCTTCGCCGGAGCAATGCTAAGACCTGTCGGTGGGGCAATTGCAGATAAGATGGGCGGCGTGAAATCACTCTATATCTTTTATGGAGTAGTCGCTCTTTTGGCACTTTTGAATGCAACCGTTGTGCACAATTTCTACGTAGCCATTGTAGTGCTCTTTCTTATTATGGCAAGTCTTGGCATGGCAAACGGTGCTGTTTTTCAGTTGGTCCCACAAAGATTTGGCAAAGATATGGGTATAATGACCGGAATTGTCGGGTGTGCCGGAGGACTTGGTGGAACTGCACTTGTGAAGACACTTGGATGGAGCAAAGCAGCTTTTAACAGTTACAGTGTAGGTTTTTTCATCTTTGCTGGAATCGCCGCTATAGCTGTTATTGGACTTAGTATGGTAAAAATGAGATGGAGAACTACTTGGGGAGTACATGCTGGAGGAAGAATCTAGATGAGTTATAGACTCAGCGCCTTTGGTCTTGCCAAAGGCAAAGAGCTTCGAAGCGATGATGCTTACGGTGTAAAAAGATTTGATGATATTGTCGTAGGCGTGCTTTGCGATGGAGTGGGTAGCGCCCGTGGAGGCAGGGATGCCGCACAAAGAGTGGTCAACTACATGCTTAACAATTTCAAGCAACGACCAAAAAGTTGGAGCATTGAAAAATCTCTTCAAACTTTCATCAAAAACATAAACGTCATCTTATACCAGGAGTCTTTGGCCCAGTTTGAGCGTCCAGAACTCTTAACCACGCTTAGTATTGTCATTATTCAAAGCAACCGCCTCTATGGAGCCAATGTTGGAGACAGCCCTATTTTTTTGCTTCGAGACGGGGTTTTGCAAAAATTATCTTTTGATCATGTAGAATGCGAGGGCTCACATATTCTTTTGCAGGCTATTGGAATGGAAAAAGAGGTGGAGCCCTATCTTTTCGAAAATTTTGTTCATCCAAAAGATAAGATTTTGATCTGCAGTGACGGCGTCACTACTATTTTGGATGAAGAAGAGCTCCATGAAAAAGCCAAATTTCGTGCAACTTCTATCGTCAAATATACAAGTCACAAAGTAAAAGATAATTTACCAGATGATGCGAGTGCAGTCGTCATCGAAATAAAAGAGCTTGATAAAAAGATGCATCTTAAACAGCAAAACCTCCCTATTCCAAAAACCCTCAAAAAAGATCAAATCATAGATGGATATAGACTTCTAAAGCCTTTGAATGAGGGAACCTGGCTGGTTGAAAAGAAGGGGAAAAAATATGTGATGAAATTCCCTCCTGTTTCGGCGATTGATGATCAAGAACATCTCGATTTTTTTATTCAGGAAGCATGGAATGCCACGAGACTCAAAGCCGGTTTTTTTCCAAAGGCCGTTATACCCAAAAAAAGGAGCCATCGATACTATATCATGGAATATATCGAGGGGGACACACTGGCTGAACGTATCGAAAAACGCCCTTTACATGTAGATGAAGCAATCGATCTTGGCAAATTTTTGCTAAAAAGCGCCCAGTATCTTCTCAAATACAACCTCGTTCATGGAGATATCAAGCCTGAAAATATCATCATCAAGCAAAGAAACGAAAAAGCGACCTTCAAACTGGTCGATTTTGGTTCATTTGTGGAGATCTTTTCCATAGCTAATAAAGCTGGGACGCCAAGTTTTTTGGCACCCCAACGTTTCATGGGTGAAGCGATCAGTGAATCGAGTGAAATTTTTGCAATAGGCGTAACACTCTATCTAGCTCTAACTAAACACTATCCATACGGTGAGATAGAGCCATTTCAAAAACCGACTTTCAAAAAGCCAAAAGCTGTGACATATTTCAATAAAAAAGTTCCTGGGTGGTTAGAATCAGTCATCCTAAGAGCCATTGAGCGGGACGAAAACAGACGCTATAAACACTACAGCGAAATGATGTATGAGCTTGAAAATCCCAAAAAAGTCAAACCCTATTTTGATCCATCTGCATCACTGATAGAGAGAGAACCTGTGAAAGTTTACAAAGCTGCATTTATTATCTCCTTTTTGTTCAATTGCATCCTTCTTTTTTTGTTGCTCAAATAATAAACAATATATCTGCATAATTTTAACTACAATATATGTAACAAATATTCATTACAGGAGCACGTATGAGTGCAGTTGAGAGTTTTATCAACTACAAAGCAAATACCGGCATGCAGTGTGGGAGCTACTCTATTGATCTGCCGCCACTCAAAGAAAATGAGCAGTATCGCTTCCATTTTGATGCAACCAAATGTATCGGATGTCACTGCTGTGAAGTGGCATGCAATGAGCAAAACAACAATCCAGCCGAAATTAAATGGAGAAGAGTCGGAGAGGCAGAAGGTGGAGAGTTTCCAAATGTATTGCAGATGTTTTTGTCAATGAGCTGCAACCACTGCATCGATCCTGCCTGCTTGAAAGGTTGCCCTACAAACAGTTACATAAAAATAGAAAATGGCATTGTCATCCATGATGATGAAGCTTGCATCGGATGCCAATACTGCACATGGAACTGCCCCTATGATGTCCCTGTTTTTCACGAAGAGCGCCATATCGTTACAAAATGTCATATGTGCTATGAACGAATAGAAGCAAATCAGACACCAGCTTGCGTGCAAGCCTGTCCGGAAGGCGCAATCGAGATAGAAGCTGTCAATATCGATGAATGGTTGGATGGAAAAATTGATAAAGAAGGAAACGCTCCGGGGCTGATTGATGCAAGAATCACGGGATCTACCACAAGATTTACTCTTCCTAAAAATTTGCCTGAAAAGCTTGAGCCTATGGATAAAGACCTCATCAAGCCAGCCCACAAAGAGTGGCCGCTTGTCTTTATGACAGTTTTTACCCAAATCAGTCTCATTGGATTTGGAGCCATTTTTTTAGGTGATCTTGCCAGTAAATTCACCGCTTTGCCAAGCCCAAGTTTTACAATGACATTGGTTGTTTTTTTGTTAAGTGCCATAGGTCTGCCTCTTTCGGCTCTGCATCTTGGACGCCCTTTCAAAGCATTGAGTGCTATGAAAAATCTCAAAACCTCATGGCTTAGCCGAGAAGCTGCAGCCCTTGGCGCTTTCACTGCAGGTATGAGTATTGTTGTGCTTTTGTATTATTTGGGTGTTGATGGATTTTTGAGGCTTTTTATAGAGGCACTGACGCTAGGTATAGGAATCTATGGCATATATGCCCAATCGATGATCTATAGAGTACCAGCCAAACCAACATGGAACACTGTTTTAACAACCTATACATTTTTTACTACAGGCTATATAGGAACCATACTGTTAGCACTCATTGCAGTTATTGAGGAATGGATCAATGTAGCAAATATATTGCTTGTCTTTACAATTTTGCTTGGAGCTTTACAGCTCTATCTCTTTTTAGAATCTCAAAAGATTTATGAACAAGAAAATTATCAGATCCAAAAAGCAAAAAAGCTTCTTGAGAGCACTTTTGCAAATCTGTACAGATTTAGAAAAGTATCCCTTCCAGTAGCAGCAGTTGTACTACCACTCTTTGGCATTGTTGCACTTAATGCAGGTTCAATCGGCTTTGCATTTTTGTTTGTTTTATTGGCAGTTCTTTTAGGATTTTCAAGCGAGATAGCCGGGAGACTCCTTTTTTATACAACGGCAATAAAAACAGGGATGCCGGGTAACTTTTTTGCTGGTGCTCAGAGACCATAAGGAAAGGAAATGATAGAAAAGATAAAAGACTTTTTAGGATTTGATGTAAAGCTAGATGAAAATGAGATGGTAGATGACCCAGTTTTTGGTAAGGTGCCAAGAGCAAAAAAGCCTGATTTTTGGGTAAAGTCCACCTGTGGATATTGTGGTGTTGGATGTGGGCTATATATTGGCATCAAAGATAATCGTGCTGTCTTTACCAAAGGAGATCCTACTCACCCGGTCAATATCGGCACCCTTTGCCCAAAGGGGCTGAGTGAGCATCAGATGCTCTATGCTTCAAATAGAGTCCTTTATCCAAAGATTAAAAAAGGGGGTCGACTCGAAAATGTTGGCTGGAATGAAGCTTTCAGTGAAGCTGCAAAGCGTATCAAGAAAATCCAATCAACCTATGGCAAAAACAGTTTTGCAGTCATTTCAACTGGACAACTTTTGACTGAAGAGTTTTACGCTCTTGGCAAGTTTGTGCAACTTGGACTTGATACTAGAAACTACGATGGAAATACGACGCTTTGCATGGCAAGTGCGGTAAGCGGATACAAGCAAAGTTTTGGAAGCGATGGACCGGTTGCCAGTTATGAGGATATCGCAAAAGCAGAAGTTGTTTTTGTCGTTGGGGCAAATCTGGCAGACAATCACCCAATTATCGTACATCATCTGATGAAAAACAGAAAAGATAAAACAGTTGTGGTCGTTGATCCAAGACGCAGCAAAACAAGCCAGCTTGCAGATATCTACTTGCCAATCAAACCAAGAACGGATCTGGCACTTTTCAATGGTCTAGCCTACATCATCTGGGAGCAGGGATGGTTCGATGAGAGCTTTATTAAATCCCGAACCAATGGCTGGAGAGAATTTGTAAAACATATCCAATCCTACAAACCGGCTGAAGTTGCTCATATTACCGGCATTGGGACAAAAATGTTATACCGCTTAGCGCAACTTTTTGCCAACAACAAAAGCCTCATCTGCTGGACAATGGGCGTCAATCAATCAGCTCAGGGAACCGATACCGTCAGTGCAATCAACAATCTTGCCCTTATGACAGGCAATATCGGCAAAGAGGGAACGGGAGCTTTTAGCATAACCGGTCAGTGCAACGCCATGGGAACAAGAGAGTTTGGATTTACTTCCTCAATTCCAGGATATAGAAAGTTTGAAAGTGTTCAAGATAGAAAAGAGTTTGCAAATCTCATCGATGTGCCAGTA
Organism: Nitratiruptor sp. SB155-2; assembly: GCF_000010325.1. Lineage (GTDB taxonomy): Bacteria > Campylobacterota > Campylobacteria > Campylobacterales > Nitratiruptoraceae > Nitratiruptor. Next base: position 1,458,476 of record NC_009662.1, read on the forward strand.
GAGTGGATACCAGACCATCGAGGCTACAAATATGCCGAAATTATTGAAGCGATAGAAAAAGGGGAAATTAAAGGTCTATGGGTTGTTTGTACCAATCCACTTGTCAGTTTTCCAAATCAAAAAAGATTCAGAAAAGCTTTGCAAAAACTGGATTTCTTGCTTGTGCAAGATGCTTTTATGAGTGATACCGCACAATTTGCAGATATTGTCTTTGCGGCGGCTACTTGGGGCGAAAAGGAAGGATGCTATACCAACAGTGAGCGACGCTGTAACAAAGCCAATAAAGCAGTTGAGCCTCCTGCTATGAGTAAAAGCGATTTTGATATCGTTTTGGAATTTAGCAAGTTTTTTGAAAGAAGTGAAAAACTCTTTGGTAACTGGAAGGAGCCAAAAGATGCCTTTGAAGAGATAAGAAAGGTAAGTAGAGGCAGACTGTGTGATTATAGCGGTATGAGCTATGAAAAGATCGAATCCCTTGGAGGAATACAGTGGCCTTGTAATGAACAGTATCCAGATGGATGCAAACGTCTTTATGGTGAAGATATGAAATTTATGCATGAAGATGGGAAAGCTAGATTTATTTGCGCCGAGTTTAAGCCACTGGAAGAAGCGCCAAACAAAGAGTTTCCATTTATTCTCAATACCGGCAGAACCGTAGAGCATTTCCATACCCGAACCAAAACGGGACAAATCAAGATATTAAACGATTTGGCTCCAGAGGCCTGGATCGATATCAATCCAAAAGATGCGAAGAGGCTTGGAGTCAAAAACTACGATAGAGTCTGGCTCACAAGCCCTAGAGGCAAAGTTGAAAACCTGGTCGTTCGAGTGACCCAGCTTGTCGCTCCTGGAACGGTATTTGTGCCATTTCATTACAACACACAACTTATCAATAATCTTACCCAGTCCCTTTTTGATCCGATCAGTGGTGAGCCGAACTACAAACAAACCACTGTGCAGATTCACTCACAAAAGTGTCCAAAAGGCATTACTCCTACTGTTGCAATAGCAGGAGAACTTGAGCTTGATAGAAAAGAAACCGAGCAAGAAGTAACTGTAAAAGAGGAGCAACGATGATAGAAGAGCTACAAAAAATATATGAGCAACGAAGCAAAAAAATAAACAAGGTTGAAAAAGTTAAAGCCTCGATGTCACCAAAAGAGGCCTATGAGAGACTTTTGGAAGCGAGTCAAAAAGGATATGACGCGCTTACAAAAGAGGATAAGTCAGTCTTTTTAAAATATTTTGGACTCTTTGACAAAAACGAGCTTACTCCAAAACAGTTTATGCTTAGAGTGCGTATTCCTGGCGGAAAACTCACTCCAAACCAGGCAAAAGTTTTAGGTGAAGTGGCAAAAGAGTTTGGCAATGACTATATCGATCTTACAACCAGGATGCAAGTAGAGCTTCGCAATATCTACATTGAAGATGTACCGGCAACCTTTGCAAAGCTTGAAAGCGTTGGTATCACAACCTATCAAACAGGGATCGACAACCTAAGAAACATAGTTACTGACCCTTTGGATGGCTTAGCCTATGACAACTTTTTTGAAAGTTTTCCTATATTAAAGCAGATGCAAGAACTCTTTTTAAAAAAAGAGGAGTGGATAGGTTCGCTTCCAAGAAAGTTCAATACCTCCATCATCTCTTCCATTACGAATCGATGTAACGCATACGGACATGATGCCTGTTTTGTATTGGCCATAAAAGATGGCATTTATGGCTACAATGTCTATTTAGGTGGAAAGGTCGGCAAAATTGCAAAAAGTGCCGATATCTTTTTACAAGCCGATGAGGTAGTTCCCTTTTATGAAAAGCTCATTAACTTTTACAAAACCTATGGCTTTCGAGATAACAGAAACAAAAACAGGCTCTACTTTTTGATAGAAGCTGTTGGTATGGATGCTTTTCGAGAGGCTCTAGAGAAATTTAGTCAAAAAGAGCTTGCGAATGCTGGAGAGACACTGTGTAAGATGGAGCATTTTGATAACAATCAGGGAAGCGTACAGCTTAAAAATGGCTCTTTTGCTCTGCATGCAATTGTTCCTGGTGGAATTTTTAGTGGATCTGATATGATGGAAGCCTCTACCATAGCCCAAGAAAATGGTGGAGAGATTCGACTCAGTGTCGAGCAAAATCTTTATATTACCAATATCACCGACCGATCATCCACGCTTTCAAAGCCATTTTTTCAAAAATATAAAAATGTCCACTCACCCTATTTCAACAACCTCGTGGCCTGTGCTGGGAAAAATGAGTGTAGCTTTGGTGTCATTCCCAATAAACCGGATGCCATAGATATGGCAGATTTTTTGACTCAAGAGGTTCCCTTGCAAAACTCTAAAATACGCATGTATTGGAGTGGATGCGTTAAGGGGTGTGGCCTACACGAGTGGGGTGATATCGGCTTTGTCGGGGCAAAAGCAAAAGAGAATGGCCAAATCGTATATGGTGTCGATATTTTACTTGGTGGCAGTCTCGCTAAGAGACAAGGAGCGCAAACTATCCTAAAAGCGATTCCCCTTCGCTATGCAAAGAATTTGATCAAACAGCTTATGATTGAATATAAAAACCATAAAAAACCTGGTGAGCACTTTGAAAAGTACTATGAAAGGGCTTTTCAACCATTCTCAAAAGGAGCCATCGGTTTTTTGATGCTTTTTAATACTCTGCTTGAGAAAGAGGGATTGGAGTATCGATTTAGCCTGGCAAATCATAAACCGATTGGCAAGTTCGAACCATTGGAAATCTTTGATTTTGGAAACGAAATCTATCGAAATATCACTACTGAAAAAGCCTATCTTGAAATATATAATTTTCAACCGGTCGGCTCAACCAAGCCCATCCATCCAAAAAAAATAAAACCAGAGCTTCCTGAAGCCATAGCAGATATCGTTTATAAAATGGTACATCCAAATCCAAATGAGCGGTATCAGGTGTTTAGTGAACTTGTCAATGAAATTACATTATGAAATATAGGACTCCATAAAAAGTAATGTGCATTACAGAAACTATCACGTTAACTCTTAATGCAAACCTAAAGTATATAGGTTTGGTACTGGAGTCTTCTTAAAAAATGCTCTATGTAATAAAGATTTAATATCTTGTAAGAGGAAATCTAAGAGTATTTCCTCTTACGATGTAACAGAAAAACTTATTTTATCTCTCAATTTTAATATGTTATCTATAGTTAATTGGTCTTTTTCTTTAATTGCCTTAATCGAATGTCATTCTTAACCTGCTCTATTGTTGTAAACTTCGTCCCATATTTTTTATTATACTCTTCAATTTGAAGAAACTCATTGATTTCATTCAAAGATTTAAAATTAGTCCCATGTTCTTTATTATATTGTAATACAGCTTGTTGCGCATATTGATTGGATAAAGCATTCACATCAAGTTTTTGCAATTTTCTAAAGGCCTCTTCATTTTCCCTTTGTTTTTTTGCATCCATTGCTTCAGTAATTGCAGTAGTCCCTATAACAGCAGGATTTAGAGTCAACTGTGCTCCAACGGCCTGACCTTGTAAAATATGAGCTGGATTCGTTTTTAAATTAATAGAACTCGCTGCAGTTGATGATAATGCATTGGATATTACACTATCGCTAAATTTCGTGAACATCCAGTAAAAAGAATGGTTCCAGAAGTAAGTAATATGACAGAAGTAAGGTATTTTCTCATAAATATCCTTTCTCTGCGGTTTTTTTATATTAAAACAGTTATGTATTTTATAAACTTTTTATTTAATTTAGATTGAAAAGATTTGTAAGTAGTAGTTAGTTTGAAATTGCGATTCACAGCAACTCAAGAAAGCTTGAAAACTGACTATAATAATATCCTATTGATAAGAATCCTAAACACTTCTTTGTTTCACATATCCATAAAGGAGCGTCAGAATAAAAAGAATTATCGAAATGTGATTTGCACTCCAGATCGACCAACTTACCAAAGAGGTTAAAAATATAGCTATAAAAACAGCAGAAACCACTGGTAGAGAAAGATCGAAAAGGTTTTTTATAAACCAAAGAAATATAAGAAAACCAACAAAACCTATTATGCCACTATCTAAAAAAATCTCTAAAAAGATATTATGAGGATGCTTTGCAATACCTCCTAACATCTTTTTCTTTTGAGCAAACATAACTGATGATTTCACACCATATCCTGTCAAAATATTTTTTTGCATTCTTTTAATGGTATCCATATAAATATCATATCGTCCTGTCATTCTGTCACCATGTGGCGAAAAAGTGGTTTTGAAGCTATCGATACGTTGTTTAATTTCTGGAAACGTTACATAAGCCACTAGGGATACACCAGTGATAACCAATAGAGTGAATAATATTTCTTTTGAAAAGATTTTTTTCACCTTCAGTCCAGTATAAACAAATAAGGCAGCTAAAAATGAGAGTATCGCCGTACGAGAAGTTGAAGCAAGTATACCCAAAACAGGGACAACAAAAAAAAATAACTGAATCAGTAAACTGCTTTTACGAGAAAAAAAATCATATATCAAAAAAAAGCTTATTGCAACAAAAACTTCCCTTAAATGATAATTCGCAGCTTGTGGAATAATTACACCTCTTTTAATGTAATACAATACATCACATCCACAAATCACATTGGAAATTGTAATAAATTCTGTGAGCACAAGTGAGAAAGCCAATATATATAAAGCACGACGTATTGCAAGCGTTCTATGTGGAGAAAGAGAATATAAAAAGAGACCTATGAAAAGAGCTGTATAGGAATAAAAAAGAAATACACCAAATTTCTTCCAGGAATACAAAGGAAATTCGGAAAATATTTGCGAAATTGCTACAAATACAACAAATATGGACCATCCTTTTACAAGTGGATGTTTTAGGAGCATCTTTAATGCATAAGCATGGACCAGTGAAAGAAAGATAAAAAGGGAAAGGAAAAAAGCGATATTAAACAGTCCCCTTCCCAAAAAAGCCATGATAAGAATAGTGGGAAAGAGATAGGTTAATACATCGAATCTACTCATTCTAAAGAAAATTTTCAATTTTTTTCAATCCTTTCTCTATATCGATATTTTCATAATAGTTTCCTACTGCCAACAAATTCTTTTTCGAAGGTGATTGGAATTGTACTTCATCCCAAATGGCCGTACTCCATGGTCCAAAGGGAGCGGAAACGATCCAATTTGTCGCTCCAAATATCCCAATAGTCGGTGTTTTTTGAACTGCTGCAATATGCATGGGAGCGGAATCTGTTGAAATGCATAAATAGGCCTCTTTTAACACTCGTTTTAAATCCCCAATTGAGGTTTTTCCTGCAATTACCTCTTTTGCCCCGACAATATGCTTTGCAACCTCTTGGACATACTCTTTTTCATTACTATCTCCAGTCAAGATAAAAGGTAACCCAAATCTTGTATATAAAATCTGGCTAATTTCTTTCCATTTATGTATAGGAAGTCGTTTCGAGATCCATTTTGGACTTGAACCAGTATTTAAAACGATATATGTAGGCTCTTTCTTTTTAAAAGTTGTATCTAGAGATTTCAAGTAAGTAGCTTTCTTTGCAATATCATAAAAAATATGTGTTACACTTTGATTGAAAGAGACACCCTCATTTCCTATATGATGAAAAAAAAACCGAATAAACTTACTTCGGTCGTTATTTTGTAAATCGATAAAACATGATACCTTTCTTCGTTTCATTTCCCAAATAAATTTGGCTATATCCAATACATTTTTACTTTTCAAAACGACTATTTCATCAAATTCATCTTTTAATAACTCATATCCTATTGGTGAAGTCAAGATCACCGGTTTTTGTTCGAATGCATGTAAAACAGGAATAGAAGCAGCAATATCCCCAAGCGCACTAAATCGATACACTCCGATTTTCATATTTTTTCCAAAATCTTTTCGGCTATCAAACGATACCCTTTTTCATTGAAATGAATTTCATCAAAATAGAGGTTTGGATTTTTTTCAAAAATATCATAAATTGCGATATATTCGCACTGCTCATATTCATTGGCTAATTTTCTCAAAACCTGATTATATTTTTTAATATCTGGATTACGGAACTGCTCTGTACGATGAGGGGGCGTTTCGATTAGAATGATTTTCGGACTCTCTTGTATGATTTGTCGTATTGTATTTTCATATTCTTCGGGTGGTACCACATATTTTTGTCCAAAAAGCTTATTCAAACCAAATTGTCTAGCTATTTTTTTATATTTTTTAACAATTTTTCTAGCAATCTTTCTCAAAAAATTATCAGGATAATAAAGAACATATGGAGCGTAGCGAAAAGTTTTCCAGCTGTCCACAAGACCATATCCAAAAAGTATAATATTTGGCTTTTTATTTTTATATGTATCAAAAAGAATTTTCCCTTCTCTTACAGTACTCATCGTAATACCAGCATTGATAAGCGGCTGATTCAGCTTTCGGGCTACAATGTCTGCATAGGTAAGACCGTTATATTTATCTGCGCCTTTTACATTACAATCGCCCAAAGCGAGTATCATTTCATATACCTCTCTTCCCAAAGTCGAAACATATACATAAGCCAGATGGCATTGGTTCTTTTTCCGCTTTTGTAAAACTGTTTTACAATTTTATCTTTATTTACTAGATCATCCAAAAATGAGGTTTGATGCAATAGATCCAAAACCTGCTCTTTGAGTTTGGATCTGAGCCAATATTTGATAGGAACGGAAAACCCCTGTTTTGGAAGTTTTGAAAGCTGGGGCAACTCCTCTTCGAGCAATACCCTTAGTATTCTTTTATGAAAACGAAGCTCATTTGGCAAAGAAAAGGCAAATTCTATCAGTTCATGATCCAGATAGGGCTCTCTAGCTTCCAGCGAATTGGCCATTGTTACTCGATCCACTTTTACCAATACATCATCTGCCAAAAAGTGCTTAAAATCAAACAAAAACATACAATCAAGCAATTCACTGCACTGCAGCTCATCAAAGAAAATCTGCTGTTTTAACTCATCTGGAAAGATACGGTATCTCGTTGCCAGTTTATAGCGAAGATAATCACTTGTTGCCATATATTTTCGTTTGCCTCGCAGTAAAAACTGAATGAATCGAAGATTTTTATATAGAGGGTATCGTTTGTAGTTTTTAAAATTGATGGGATACCCTCCAAAAAGCTCATCTGCTCCATCGGCAGAAAGTACCACCTTGACATGCTCTTTTGCCAACTTGGCAACCAAAAAAGTGGGAAGTGAAGAGCTGTCACCAAAAGGCTCATCAAAAATATCGGCAACGGTTGGAAGCAGTTTTAACAGTTCATCTATACCAAAATAGAGCTCATGATGCTGGGTTCCAAGTTTCCTAGCCGTCGCTTTAGCAATTTTTGCTTCATTGAACCGCTCATCCTCAAAACCGATGGTGAATGTTTTTAGCGGATACTTTTTTGATAAGAAACTGGCCAGCAAGGAGCTATCGATCCCTCCACTCAAAAACAGTCCAACATCCACATCACTAACCATTCTATATTCAAAGCTTTTTTGCAGAAGCTCTCTTGTTTTCTCTTTTGCCTCTTCAAAACCTATATCTATTTTTTCTTTTGGAAGGTCCCAATACTGCTTTATAACCACTTTTTGATCAAAAAATTCCAGATAGTGGCCTGCTGGAAGTTTATGACAGTTTTGAAAGATCGAATGAGGCTCGGGAACAAATCCAAGTTGAAAATAGAAAATGGCCGCTTTTGGATCGATTCGTTTTTGAAATGCTGGATGTAAAATGACAGCTTTTGGTTCACTGGCAAAGATAAAGGTTTTCCCATCAAAATAGTAATATAAAGGCTTTACCCCCGCACGATCACGAATAAGGGTTAGCTTATTTTGATTTGTATCATAGAGTGCTATCGCAAACATCCCGTGAAATTTATGAACCGCTTCGACACCCCATTTATGAAAAGCTTTCAAAATCACTTCCGTATCACTGGAGGTGGTAAAGGTGTACTCACTTAGCTCTTTTTGTATCTCTTTATAGTTATACACTTCTCCATTGTAACTGATAACTAGATTTTCAAACCGCATAGGCTGGTTTGCTTCGCTACTTAAATCGATAATGGAGAGTCTTCTGTGCCCCAAAGAAAATTCGGGTGATTCAAAAAAGCCGTAGTTATCTGGTCCACCGGGAGCTAAAACTGTACTCATTTTATCTAAGACTGCTCTATTTTTCCCGTTAAATCCAAAGATTCTACACATTCACAATACTTTCATACAGCTTTTTATACTCTTTTGCAACATTGGAAAGCTGTAAAACTGGTTGATACTCCTCTTTTACTTTCGCAAATATATCTTTATATTTTTCGTATGCTTGATTGACTTCTTGAATCTTTTGATGGACATCTTGAAAAACAAGCTTTTTTGGCAAAATTTCCATACTTCCTCCAACTGGAGTGGAAATAACTATATCACTACAATAAAGACCCTCTATCAATGCTCTGCTAAATCCCTCTCTATGGGAGTTGATAACGTGTAGATGTGCTTTTGAAAGAAGTTCACAAATATTCTCTTTATAACCCAAAAGAAAGACTTTGTTTTGTAGATGGTATGTATCGATCAGCGATTGCAAATATTCTCTCTCTTCTCCTTCTCCTACAATCCACAACCGAAAATTAAAGTTTAACTTTGCTACAGACTTGATTAATCCATCAAAATTTTTGACTTTCCTCAAAGCTCCAATGGAGATGATTGTAAATGTATCTTCTTTTTGTACAGCTTTGCATTGAAATTTCGTAGCATCAATGCCATTGTATATAACTTTACAATTTTCATTGTCTATTTCTCTGGCCACCTCTTTTGAAACTGCTACGACGAAAGGAACTTGGTCAAAAATCCTGCTTTTTCTACTATTTCTCTTCGTTGCAACAAATGGAAATTTCATAAACTTCCAGAGTTTATGGACTATTTGAGTCGCTTTTGCCGAGTGGGTATGGACAATATCTGGTCGCTCTTTTTTTATGATGTTGGCTATCTCAAGATATTGAAAAGGATTGTGTCTTGATGGATTTGATTTGAGTTGTATCACCCTTACACTTGGCAAAAACTTCTCTTTATACTCACACCCCTTTACTACAATCGCCACCACATCATCGGATTTGCTCAGCTCATTGCTAAGCTCTACAAAACTTCGCTCTGCCCCCACAAATTTCGGACTTGCCATAAACTGCAAAATCTTCAAAGAAACTCCCTATAGAGTGACTAAATATAATGAAACAATAGCAAATTTTAACGAAACAAGAGCGTTAAAAAATTTGCACTTAACCCGAAAGGGCGCCTTGGCGTTTGCAAATTTTAGCTCTTGTGAAGTGTCCATAATTTGCTCTTTTGTTGAATTCATTTAGTCATTTAGTCAAAATTTCCTTATAAACTGCCATCGTTTGTTCTACCATCTTTTCCAAAGAAAAGTTCTTTTGTACATAATTGGCAAAATCTTTTGGTTTTACACTTTCTATTTTTTGTGCCAAGTCCACTGCATTTCCCACTTCAAACAGCTCTCCATATCCATTTTTTACAATATCCAAAGCACCTCCGTGATTTGTTGCAACGACAGGGGTATTTAACGCCATCGCTTCAACGATACTCCTGCCAAAGCTCTCCGGTTTTTTGGAAGTGCTGACAACTACATCGCTTAATGCATAGATTTCGGCGATTTTAGAAATGGATCCGGTAAAAAAGATAGTGTTTTGTAATTCTAGAACTTTTACCAAATCTTGCAACTTTTTAAAATAGTCCCTTTTATCTTCTCGAACTCCTCCGACGATAAGCCCTACGATATCTGGCCTTCTCTTTTTTAGAATCGCGATTGCTTCGATAAATGTCTCATAATCTTTTAACTGGGTAATTCTTCCAACCGAAGTGACGATAAATCGGTTATGAAGAGTATATTTTGCTTTGAACTCCTCTATAAATTTTTGATCGATCTTTTTTGGATCAAATTTGGAAAAATCGACGCCTCTGTGAATCACTCTGACTTTTTCTTCATCCACTTTATAATTTTTAAGAATATATTCTTTTACAGGATTGCTCACACAAATGACTCTGTCTCCTTTTGTCATAATGGCGCTGTAGGCATTTACACTGTTAAATCCATGAACTGTAGTAACAAAAGGAGTCTCTCCTTTTGCAAGAAAACTCAGCCATGCAGGTACTCGGCTTCTTGCGTGAATGATGTCTGGCTGAATCTGTTCAAAAACTTTTTTGAGCTTTGCAATGCGGTAGGGTGCAGTAAGAAGATTTTTACTGCACACATCAAAAACTATATGTTTTCCACCCTCTTTTTCTATTAATTCTACAAGTTTTCCGCCTCTACTTATCACAATGCTTTCGATTCCACGTTTTACAAGTTCCCTGTTTAACTCTACAACGCCTCGCTCAACCCCTCCTTCATTAAGCTCTGGCAGTAGTTGCACAACTCTCACAGATACTTCCTTAAATCGATCTTTTTTCCTGCATTGCCAACATTGCCATCAAAAATGTGCAAATTGCCCTCTTTCGCTAAATTTTTCACCATCTTTTCATACTTGTTTCTTTTCTCTCCCGGAAGTGGAATCACCTCTACCGCAGCATCTCCATTGCTTACGGCTTCAGAGATCATCGAAGTCGAATCGATCGTGATAAAGACTCTCTCACAACAGCTCAAAAAGTCACCTATGGGATTGACAGGGTTTTTTGAGTAGATCACACTGTATGAAAATGGATAGCTCTGTAAAAACTCCTCTACATCTTTTGGCGTTCTCGGAGAGGTCGTTACAAAAATATCTTTGTCTCGAAACGTTTTGAACAGAAACTCAACAACAGGCTTTATGCTCTGGATATCCATCGTGTAGTGTCTGTTTGGTCCACCCACAATCAAAGCGATACACCCTTTTTTGCAAGGTGCAACTCCATTTTTTTGTGAATAGGAAAAATTGACAGGTATCTGGATTGCTTTTGTATCGTTAACGTCATCATGCAACTGAGCATAGATTGTAGAAAAGTTTTTTCGATATCCCCTTGGATACATTAAAGCGATGCTTTTGGCGTTCATGCTTTTTGCAAGAAGCTTGTTCGCATAGTATGTTCCACTTCCGGCACTTACCACTATATCGGCTTTTTTACTCTCAAACGGGTCAAAAAAAATTTTCGTATAGATTCCAAGCCAGTCCAAAAGAAAGGAAAAAGCTTTATAAATTTTTGATCGGAATCGCACTTGGACAATTTCATAAGGTATACCCAAAAGCCTACAATAAGCGATGGATTGATTCTCATGTCCTTTTTTCCCATCACTGACAATAACTGCTCTCATCCCATTTTCCATCTGTTATGCATCCAAAACCACTGCTCTGGATACTCTCTTACAACCTCTTCAAGAATATCATTGAGTCTTTGAGTATACTCTTCTATACCGCATCCATCACATGAGAACTCTTTTTGGATCAACTTCAGTTTGTCACCTTCTCGAACCAAAAAAACCGGAACAACTTCTACATCGAACTTTTTTGCCAAAAGAGCTATAGTCGGTACAGTTTTACAAGGTCTTCCAAAAAAAGTCGTTTCAATGCCATCTGAACCCGCTTTTTGATCGATCATTAACCCTATATTATTCCCAGATTTCAATTCTTTAAAAAGAGCCCGTACAGCACCGTGTTTATATATAAGTTTATTGCCATATTTTTGTCGAAAAGGTTTGGAAAAACTTCTTTCAATAAGTTTATTATTTCCTTCTCTCGCAACAACGGCCATTGGATAACCACTTTGTGCCAAAAAGTGGGCCAAAGCTTCCCAGTTACCGAAATGCGCAGTTACAAAAATTTTTGGTTTCTCAGTTTTTGGAGTTAAGGAGCCTTCAATGGATGAAAAATCGAATCTATCATGAAACAAAAAAAGAATCTCTGCAGTCGTTTTGGCAAAATTTTGATATATAGGCCAAGCAAATTTGGGAGAGAGTCCAGCTTTCCGTAGATTATCTTTCGTTAAGTTTCTCCTTCTACTATCGATTATATATAACATTCCAGCTAATAAAGAAAACAGTCCATATACTATTTTTTTGGGCGTTCTTTTAGCAATAGCAAATAAAGAAGAAACGACTGTATACTCCAACTGCTCACGCACTATCCAATAGCCTTTCACTTTTTTCTATAACCTCTTCTATCGTAATAGCGTTGATTGGGTTCTTACGAATAAACTCTTTTTTTTCATTCATACATCCAACCTGCCAATCGTCTCCGGTGGAGAAGAGCGTCACTGTTGGCACATTCAAAGCAGCAGCCAAATGCACTGGCCCCGTATCATTGCTGATAAAAAGATCACATTGCTTGATAGCGAATGCTAAATGAACAAGATCTTGATCATAGATTTTGATGAATCGATCATCGAAGGAGGATAAAAACCGTTTTTCTGCAGGTCCGAAAAAAACCATCACATTGTAATGTGGCAAGAAATATTCACCCAGTTTTTTAAAATTTTCTTCGCTCCACCGTCTGCTTTCTTGGGTAGATCCGATATTGAGTCCAATGGTCTTTTTGGATGATTGCAAAGACAAAGACAATGTAACATTTTTGGGAATACAGACTTCAGGAGTCCCTTCCATCTCAACTTCAGCGATACGTGCAAAATGTTTGCTTCTATGAACGGTTGTATCGTATGGTCGTATAGTGGTATAAAATTTACGGTATTTCTCCTTTTTCAAAGCACCAATTCGCTCTTTTGCACCTACTATCCAAGCTATAATGGCCGTTTCACCAAAACTTTGAAAATCATACACTACATCATATTTTCCGCAAAGAGAAAAGAGTTTTTTTAGTTCTTTCACGATAGAGAAAAATTTTTTTTGACGAAAGGCGTTTCTATCGATCTCAATCACTTCATCAATAATTCCGCATGAAAGGTCTTTAATCTTTGCATTGGCTTTATCGCACAAAAGGGTTATTTTGCTATCAGGGTATCTTTTTTTAATGGCTTTCAAAGTTGGCAACAACATAACAATATCGCCAAGTCCAGAGTAACGAATAGCCAAAATGTTCATCAAAAACTCTCATCAATCAAACTGCACAGAATATGCCCTATCATGATGTGCATCTCTTGAATTCTCGGCGTCTGAGATGAAGGCACAACGATAGCGGCGTCACATAGATCTTTGATCCGTCCTCCATCTTTTCCAAGCAGGCCTATCGTTTTGCATCCTCTTTTTTTTGCCTCTTCCATGGCTCTTAGTACATTTTCGCTCTCACCGCTTGTCGATATGCCAATAAGCACATCCCCTTTTTGTGCCAAACCTTCTACTTGTCTAGCAAAGACTAGTTCAAACCCATAATCATTTCCGATTGCAGTAAGAGCAGAAGTATCGACACTCAGGGCAATTGCAGGCAAAGAACGTCTCTCTTTTTTGAATCTGCCTACAAGTTCAGCCGCAATATGCTGCGCATCCGCTGCGCTTCCGCCATTACCGCAAAGCATAATCTTTTTTTGGTTCTTCAAAGCTTCAATACATATAATACTTGCAGTATAGATATGAAATCGAAGCTCCTCCCAAACTTTTTCAAATGTTTTTTGATGCTCAAGGAGTTCTTTTTCGATATGTTCTAACAACTTCTCATCCTTTCTACAATCGCCGTCGTGCTTTTCCCCTCTACAAAATCTATCAGTCGTACCTCTTTAGCGATATCACTCCCTACCACCTCTTTTCCTTTGTAGTCGCCGCCTTTTACCAAAATATCCGGCTTAACTATTTTGATAAGCTCATATGGCGTATCTTCTTCAAAAATTACCACATAATCCACTGCTTCAAGACTCGCTAACAGATAGGCTCTGTCAAACTGGGGATTGATTGGACGATCATCTCCTTTCAGTCGTTTAACACTCGCATCGGAATTGACCCCGACGATCAATACATCTCCAAGTTCTTTGGCCTTTTGCAGATATTTTACGTGCCCTAGATGCAATATATCAAAACAACCATTAGTGAAAACAATTCTTTTGCCTCTTTTATGTAGATCTTTGCTAATCAACTCAATCTCTTCAAAATCTTTTATGAACTCTTCTGTGGGCGCTTTGCGAATAGACCTTTCATACTCTTCTATCTCTTCAAGTGTCGCTGTTGCTGCTCCAACTTTCCCGACGACCACTCCAGCTGCCAAGTTTGCAAATACCGCTGCCTCTTTGAGGTTTTTTCCTTTGGCAACCGCATATCCAAGGGCTGCTAGTACCGTATCTCCTGCTCCTGTCACATCATACACCTCTTTGGCCACAGTTGGAATACGCATCATCTCTTCCTCGAAGATAGCCATACCCTCTTCTGAAAGCGTAACAATGAGACTTTGCAAATCAAGCTCTTTTTTTAGTTTCCATCCGGCTCTTTTCAAATCCTCTTCATTTTTGATCAAAAATCCAACAGCTTTGGACGCCTCTTTTTTATTGGGCTTAATGAGCGTAGCACCCCGATATTTTTCAAAATCGTTTTTGGGATCTACAAACACAGGAACACTGCTTCTTTGAATGACTGTCTGCGTTACCTCTTTCGTCAATACACCTTTGTCATAATCGGACAAAAGTACCAAATCATACTCTTTAATGACACGATCAAAAACATTAAGGATTTTTTGTTGCGTCAGGCTTTCGATCTCTTTTTTCTCTTCTCTGTCTACTCTGACAATTTGCTGATTGGAAGCAATGATACGGCTCTTTTTTGTGGTAGGACGATTTTCTTTCAGCAAATATGTTTGTACACCCTTTTCTTGAAATCTTTGTTCCAACCATATCCCATTTGCATCCTCACCCACAACACTGATAATTCCTACTTCAGCACCGAATGCCAAAAGATTGTTCACCACATTGCCTGCCCCACCAAGAACAAGTTCTTCTTTTTGTACATCCACCACCTGTACAGGGGCCTCAGGACTGATGCGATCACACTTTCCAAAAAGGTAGTGATCGATCATCACATCGCCAAGTACCAAAATCCTGGGTTTCATTCAACCTCTTCTTCAAAAATTCTTTTAATATAAGGGATGTCGGCTTTTATACCCTCTTCCAGGCTAAACTTTGGTGCATATCCAAGTTCTCGCCGTGTTGGCTCAATATCGGCCTGGGTAAAGAATTGATACTGCTTCACAAACGGGTTTGGAATATACTCATACTCCGTTTCGATCCCGAGCTCTTCGCATAAAATATCTACTATTTCTTTGAAGCTTCTCGCAATTCCCGTTCCCACATTGTAAACCCCACTTTTTTGGGCTTCACATGCTTTGATATTGGCCTGAATCACATCTTCTACAAAAATAAAATCTCTTTTTATCTTCTGGCTTCCTTCAAAGAGTCTTGGTTTTTGACCACTTAAAAGCTGTAAACCAAACTGTAAAACCATTGAGGCCGTTTTTTGTTTAAAATACTCCCTCGGACCATAGACATTGAAATATCGAAGTCCTACAGCAACAACATCCTCTTGCTTTCTTGCTAGATGATCCATCATCAATTTGCTATAGCCATAGACATTGGCTGGAGCCTCTTGGCCTACTCTATGGGGTCCTGGGAGTTTTCCATAGACTGCCCCGCTGCTGGCATAGATCATCTTCGCACCATCGATTTTTGCTTTTTGCAGCAGATCTTTGAAAGCTTCCAGGTTGGTCTGCATGACAAGCTTTTGGTTTTGAACGGTTGTATCGCTGATAGCGGCCTGATGGAAAATATAGTCGAATCGAAAGTCACTCAGTTTTTCCAGATCCTCTTTAGAATTGATATCTCCAGTGATGATCTCTCCCGTGAAATCCTGCAAATTCTTAAAATGCCCAAAACTTAAAAGATTACCGTTATCTAATCTCGTTTCGTCTCTAAATCTATCAAAAACCACAACTTTTACATTTGGGTAGTTATTTTGAAAATACAGAGCCAGATTACTCCCTATAAATCCGGCTCCGCCCGTTATCAATATCGTTTTGGAATTAAAATCGATATCACTATATCGCATCCGTTTCCTTCACTGCTTAATTATATTAATTGTATCAAAAAGAGAAGTCACCTGATATTTTGCACCTCTATCTGAACCTATTATGATGGTATTTTCTATACCGGCTCCTTTGGCTGCCTCTATGTCGCTTAACTTATCGCCAATCATCCAGGATTTTTTTGGATCGATCTCAAATTCATCGATCGCTTTGAGTAGCATTCCAGGCATCGGTTTTCTACACGTACACTCCATATCGGGATGGTGGGGGCAGTGATAGATCTTGTCGATTGTTATGCCTCTTTTTTTGAGTTGATTCACCATCCAGGCACTCAAAGAATAAAAATCATCCTGCGTATAGTAGCCTCGGCCTATTCCAGATTGATTGGTTACGATAAAAAGGTGGTATCCAAGATTTTGAAAGTGCTTCAATGCTTCAAAAACACCCGGTAAAAAATGGAAATCTTGGATCGTGTGAACATACCCGCTATCTTCGTTGATCACGCCGTCTCGATCCAAAAAAACCGCTTTCATTATGCTATAATGACCTCATGGAAAAGATTTTAACCAACCCCGCATTACCGCAAATTGCCGTTTGGTTTGCTTTGCCAATACTGCTTGGAGTACTTTGGTATCTGCTCGACAAACAGAACAAACGTGACCTTTAGTTTGGCATAACGCGTCTATCCTGACGCCGTTTTTCAAGAGCTTTTTTCTTTTTTTCTTCCATCATCACAGCGTCTTTGAGCTCCTCTTCACCATCAAATCTCGCTCCATCCAAAAATTTTCCCGTATCATCAAACTGTCCGGTTTTCAGTCCCCAAATCAAAGCAAAGAGTCCAAACGCCCCCAGCAAAGTTGATATAAATATCATCATACCTATTACCCAAGCATCCATTCTCACACCTTAAAAAACTTGATTCGCATACTATTTCCCACAACCGTAAATGAACTGAGCGACATGAAAAGTGCTGCAAAGAGCGGATTGATATACCCCAACATCGCCAAAGGAATAGTGGCTACATTATACAACAAAGAGAGAGTCAGATTCTCTTTTACTGCCAGAAAAACACGTCGGCTAAGGCGAAGGGACTCATAGATTTTCATAGGTTTTTCATCCAAAAGCACTACATCACTCACACTCATTGCGATATCAGCTCCACTCCCCATGGCAATGGCTAAATCGCTGCATGCAAGTGCGATGGCATCGTTGATACCATCTCCTGCCATGATAACGACCCTACCTTCGCTATGAAGTTTTTCGATGAAAGCGCTTTTGTCTTGTGGTAAAAGTTTGGCTTTTACCTGATCAATACCCACAAGTTTTGCCACTTTTTGAGCTGTCTTTTCGTTATCTCCTGTCAGCATCCAGACTTCTAGTCCCATCTCCTTTATTTTTGCTACCGCCTCTGCAGCACCCTCTCGAATCTCATCACTCAGTTCATAGAGTGCCATCAATTTTCCATTCACTGCTATAGCAAAAAGAGAGTTTTCACCTTCATACGCTATCTCTATCCCATGCTCTCGTAAAAAGTGGATACTACCGGCAATAATTTTTTTTCCTTCAATAACAGCTTCTAAACCTCTCGCTTTTATCTCTTTGATATCTTTGATAGGCAAAAGCCTCTCATACCCTTTTGCTTTACAATACTCCCACACTCCCTTGCTGATTGGGTGATTGGAGTGTTCTGTCAATGTATAGGCGATATTTTGATCAAATTGTGGATCAAAAAGCTCCACTCCAACGACGCTTGGTTTGCCTTTGGTGATGGTGCCCGTTTTATCCAGAACCAATGTATCGGCTTTGGACATGGTTTCCAAAAAGGAGGCTTCTTTGAAAAGCACCCCTCTTTTTAGGGCTTCCGAGATACCAACAAGGGTCGCCATCGGTGTTGCAAGCCCTAAAGCGCAAGGACACGCTATTACAATTACACTTACGGCAATAATAAGCGATTTTTCAAACTCTGCTGTATACCAAAACCATCCGGCAAAAGTAAGCAGAGCAAGGGTTAAAATGATAAGACTGAAATAGCCACTGATCTGATTGGCAAGTTGCTCAAGTTTCGGTTTCTTTGCAATGGAGTCTTCCAGCAGATCTGCGATATTTGCAAGCAGTGAAGTAGAAAAATCTTTTGTTGCTTTGTAGCGAATCACACTGTCAAGCAAGATAGAGCCACTTAAAACCTCATCTCCCTCTTTTTTATAAGCAGGTTCACTCTCACCCGTAAGACTGCTTTCATCAAAGCTTCCTTCTCCACTGATAATGACACCATCTATCACCACTTTATCGCCAGCTTTAATCTCGATAGTATCGCCAACTTCCACATTTTCTACAGGCACCAGGCTCTTTTCGTTGTTTTGTACCACAACAACTTCTGTTGGTACCGAACCAAGAAGTGAGTCGATCGTATCGACAGCCTGTTTTTTGCTCAAGACTTCTAAGTATTTCCCAACAAGCACAAAAGTGATGATCATCGTCACTGAATCAAAATAGACTTCGCCACTACGCGTCACCATTGCATAGATTGAGTAGATGTAAGTTAGCAGTGCTCCAGTAGCTACCAAAAAGTCCATATTGATAAAGCGGTTTTTCAGGCCGTAGTAAGCACCTTTGAAAAATACCCAGCCACTGTAAAAAAGCGTAGGTGTCGCCAAAGCAAATTCTGCAATGTCTAAAATCTGCTTGATATCGCCACGCATTCCGGTAAAAAAACCGACATATTTCGCAATGGCAATCCACATGATATTCATCGTGGCAAATACGGCAAGCAAAATTCTCGCATAGTAATCGCGCCTCGTTTTGACAGCTCTTTCTTCTTGGAGTTTTGGATCATAGGGGTAAGCGTTATAGCCGATGGATCGAATCGTCTCTATAATCTTTGAGAGCTTTATCTCCTCTGGATCCCAGACGATTTTTGCTTTATTGTTGGTATAGTTGATGGAGGCTTCGATAATTCCAGGGGTTTTATGAAGAACCTTTTCATTGAGCCAGACACAGGCTGAACAGTGAATCCCCTCAATAATCAAGTAAATTTCATTCAAACCATCCGGACGTTTTTTCACATATTTTTTGGTAAAACCCTCTAGATCAAACTTTTCCAAATCCTCTTTTTTTTGCTGAGCAGGTGTCAGCTTCGTATCACCAAGCTTGTCATAAAAACTGTCAAGTCCTTCGCTTCGTAAAAGATGATAAACCCCTTGACACCCTTTACAGCAAAAATAGTGTTTCTTACCATCTATTTCATCTTCGATCATCACCTTTTCATCAAACTCCAGATGGCAATGATCACACTTTATTTTCGACAAAAGACTCCCCTTGCTCTATCTTTGTAGACTCTATCGTATTGTTCCACTATTCCATGCATCGCGATAAATACTCCATCTTCATAGGCGTATTGTACTTTGGAGATCGCCAATGCCAAGTTGGCCGAGGCCTCAGCGGGATCGATACTGTATGGCACCATCGCTCCTGTAAATACCACACATTTGTTATGAATATACGGTGCGACAAACGCCGCACTCTTATCCATCGTATCGGTCCCATGCACCACAACTATCTGTTTTGAATCACAATTTTTGATTGTTTGCAGCAACAGTTCCCTATCTGCGTCACTAAATTCCAAACTGTCTTTATATATGAGACCTCTGGTTTCTATCTGTAAAAAATTTTTCTTCAAAAAATCATAAATCGCATCATTGTTTTGAGGAACAACGAGTTCCCCTTTGATAGGATCATAGATTTTATTAAATGTTCCACCGGTATTGAGTATAATCACACCACACCTTTAAGGAGTAAAATGAACGAAATAATTATATATGTTTTTACTTTAGCCCTTTTTGAACTGTATGAATCGAGCTGGCAACGAGGATCCACGCTTGGCGCCATTATTAACAATATCTATACACGATACAAAAAAAGTATGTTTTACCTCATACTTTCTCATCCAGCATTTATCTTTTGTCTCTATCTTGGTGTGCAATACGATTTAACCAACTTTTGGTTTCTCTCGATTCTGTTTATGAAGTTTTTAGATATCAGCTACAAACTGGTGCTTGCCAAAAAGATAGAAGAAAATCGAATAGAAGAAGTGTTACCGGTCCCCTCAGATATGCCTATCCAACCATGGATGATGTATCTCAATGTCATACTATATCCTGTACTTTTATACCTAGCCTTGATAACTTGACTTCATATAGTAGTTGTTATAAAATTAGCCAAGCGAAATTGCCAAATATACAACTTCATTAAACTTCTAAACTCACCCATTGGCAAGTTCAACAAAGAAGGAAAGCATGAACGAAAAAAACAGTAACCAAAATGAATTGAGCGAAGAAAACTCCACTTCTACGCAAAATACAGAGCAAAAGAACAACCACAAACGAACCCACATACCCGTGGAAGGATACACGATAGAAGAACTACGAACAAAAACGATCGACGATCTTTTAGCGATTGCCGGTGAGCTTGGCATCGAAAACCCGCAAGAGCTCAAACGCCAAGATCTGATGTTTGAGATTTTGAAAAATCAGGTGAGCAAAGGCGGATATATCCTCTTTACCGGTATTTTGGAGATCACTCCTGAAGGGTATGGATTTTTACGAGCCATCAACGAAAACTTCTCCAACAGTGCCAACGATGCATATGTCAGTGCAACACAAATACGAAGATTTGCTTTAAGAACGGGAGACATCGTTACAGGACAAGTACGACCACCTAAAGATCAGGAGCGCTACTACGCTCTTTTAAAAATCGAAGCGATCAACTATCTACCACCGGAAGAGTCCAAACGAAGACCACTTTTTGATAACCTCACACCGCTCTATCCAACAGAGCGACTCAAACTAGAATACGACCCGACAAGACTTACAGGCAGAGTACTTGATCTTTTTACTCCCATAGGAAAAGGGCAGCGGGCTCTCATCGTCGCACCACCTAGAAGCGGGAAAACGGAGCTCATGAAAGAGCTGGCACATGGCATAGCCAAAAATCATCCTGAAGTGGAACTTATTGTCCTTTTGGTTGATGAGAGACCGGAAGAAGTGACCGACATGGAGCGAAGTGTCAAAGGGGAAGTCTATAGTTCTACCTTCGACATGCCAGCAAAAAACCATGTCCGCGTAGCCGAACTTGTCATCGAAAAAGCGAAACGTCGTGTGGAGATGGGCAAAGACGTAGTGATTTTACTTGATTCCATCACTCGTCTTGCCAGGGCGTACAATACCGTCACACCATCGAGTGGTAAAGTCCTCAGCGGTGGGGTCGACGCCAACGCTTTGCATAAACCAAAACGATTTTTTGGAGCTGCAAGAAACATCGAAGAGGGTGGAAGCCTTACTATCATCTCAACTGCTCTTATTGACACCGGTTCACGAATGGATGAGGTGATTTTCGAAGAGTTCAAAGGAACAGGAAACTGCGAGATCGTTCTCGATCGCCGTATCGCAGATCGACGAATCTATCCAGCGATCGACGTGCTCAAATCTGGTACCAGAAAAGAGGAGCTTCTTGTCGATCCAAATACCTTGCCAAAAATTTGGGCTCTTCGCAATGCAATGCAGTCCATGGATGAAGTAGAAGCGCTGAAATTTTTGTATTCGAAAATGTTAAAGACCAAAAACAACGAAGAGTTTCTCTCTATCATGAATGAAGGGGCCTGACACTTTTGCGAGCCGGCGTTTTCGATAGTGGTGTAGGAGGCCTCACAGTCGTCAAAAGTCTCCTTGAACACGGTCTTTTTGATGAAATCATCTATTTTGGCGATACCGCAAGGGTCCCTTACGGGCCAAAAGATAAAAATACCATCATTCGATACTCCCTTGAAGCCCAGGAGTTTTTTAAAAATTTTGATGTAGATATCCTTATCACCGCCTGTAACTCCGTCAGTGCCCATGCCATCGAAGAGCTTCGAAGCAATGCGAGTTTCCCCGTAATCGGCGTTATCGAACCAGGTGTGTTGGCACTGCAAAACAGAGGTCTAGATCCCAAAAGCCAGATTTTGGTCATAGGAACACAAGCGACGATCGGTAGTGGAAAATATCAAAAACTGTTACGTGAGCATGGATATAACAATATATTGGCAAAAGCAACACCACTTTTTGTTCCAATTGTAGAAGAGGAGATTTTTGAAGGCCCTGTCTTGGAAGCTACTTTACAGCACTATTTTGATAGCCTTCATCCCGATGCTATAATTTTGGGCTGTACTCATTTTCCTCTGATACAAGATGCCATTGCAGACTATTTTAACAATGAAGCAGTACTTATCCACTCTGGTGAAGCCATTGTAGAGCATCTTCAAAAAGAGCTTGGGATTAAAGCCAGAAAAAAAACACCCAGTCTCAAACTCTTCGCTTCAGAAAACCCGGAAAAACTCAAAAAAATCGCAGCCCACTGGCTTAGAGATGCATTTAAGACAAATGAGCTATAATTGATCAAAAAAAGGATGAATCTTGGCGCTGGCACTCAAATATCGTCCAAAACGCTTTGAAGATCTGATCGGTCAAGAGGCTGTCACCCAAACACTCCAGCGGGCTTTGGATACGAAAAATCTCTCCCATGCCTATCTCTTCAGCGGCCTTCGTGGAAGCGGAAAAACGAGTACGGCAAGGATCTTTAGCAAAGCGCTCATTTGCGATGGGGGTCCAACAAGCTCTCCTTGCGAAACATGTGAAAATTGCCAGGCAGCCAATGAGGGAAGACATATCGATATTATCGAAATGGATGCAGCAAGCAACCGTAAGATTGATGATATAAGAGACCTCATCGAACATACGAAATACAAACCCTCCAGTGCCAGATACAAAATCTTCATAATCGATGAAGTTCACATGCTCACAAAAGAGGCTTTCAATGCACTTTTAAAAACGCTTGAGGAGCCGCCTGAATTTGTCAAATTCATTCTAGCCACCACCGATCCATTGAAACTACCGGCTACGATTCTGAGTCGGACACAACATTTTCGCTTCAAAAAGATTGCACAAAGAGATATAGTCCATCACTTGGAGCACATCTTAAACCTGGAAAATGTGGAGTATGAGCCGGAAGCTCTGCAAATCCTCGCACGAAGCGGCAGCGGAAGTCTTCGAGATACACTCACACTGCTCGATCAAGCGATCACCTTTGGAAAAAATAGAGTCAGTGTTGAAGCGGTTACAAATATGCTGGGTCTCGTAGATCCCAAAAAGATAGAGGCTCTTTTTGATATGATTCTACGCCAAGACAAAGAGGCGATTTTACAGACCGTTCAAGAATTAAGAGACTATGAAGCGCAAATGGTACTTGATGAGATGCTCATCTTTCTTAAAAATCAGCTTTTTAGTAAAAACAGTACGTTTTCCATGATGCTGTATGAGCGCTTTTTTAAAATTTTGAGCGATGGGAAAAATCTTCTATTCGTCAGTGGTGACGATGAGTTTGTTTTGATGATTACCCTTATGAAGTTGATGGAAGCAACAAAGATTAAAAGTGTTGAAGAGCTCATTGAAGAGTTTGAATCAAAAGAGACTCCAACGATTTCACACACTCCTCCACCTATCCAAACAAATGAGCAAACAAAAACATCCCAACCGGTACAAAAAGATCCTTTCCAACGTTTGATCGACAAACTTTATGAACGAAACTATGAATTAGGCGAGTGTTTTGAAAAGAGTGTAAAGTTTATCGATTTTAGCGACAACGTTTTACGATGGGAGAGCAATCCTCCCGCAGAATGCAAGGAAAAACTCAAACACTCCTATCCCACCATACGCCATTTTGTCCAAGAGGTATTTGGCATCGATACAAAAATCGTCAAGGTTGATCCTCCAAAGAGTTGCGACGAACCCTCTTCCATGATAGAAGAGGCCGAGTTTGGAGGAAGCTGTATTCAAAAAGAAGCGGGACTTTCGGCAAAAGAGATGGATGGGACCAATATTTTGGAAGACCCCTTCGTACGAAAGGCAAAAGAGCTATTCAAAGCAAAAAAAGTGGTTATCAAACCAAAAATTTAAACCAGCAGCTCTTTGATTTTTTCTGCTTGCTCTTTTCCTTTGCAATGCTCTTTGCAAAACTCGACTATTTTGCCATGAAATCGTGCATAAATTTGAGACAATGGCATCTCTTGCCCATATAACTCATAAATCCTATCTAGATTTTCCAAGATTGAATCGCTTAAAAACTCTTGAATCTCTTGATAGGTTTGCAGCTCATAACCCAAGAAGTTCAAAATCCTTGCGGTATAGGCATCCACAACTAAAAAATCTTTATAGCAGGCATAGTTGAGAATGCTGTCTGCCGTCTCAAAGCCGATTCCCTTTTGTGCCAAGAGCCAACTGCGAGAGGGCCTTTTTTGAAAGGCTTCAAAAGAGCCATACTCATCAAGCATATTTTTTACAAGCTTTTGAATGCGAAATGCTTTTGTATTGTAAAACCCGGCTGGTTTAATGAGTGTAGCCAACCTTTTTTGATCCATCTCTACAATCTTTTGGGGTTCTATCGATCCCAATTCATTTTTTAAATTCTCTAGAGCCTTTTCCACATTTTCCCATTTGGTATTTTGGGTAAGCACCGCTCCTACCACTATTTCAAAACTTCCACTCTTAGGCCACCAGTAAGGATCTCTTTCCTCTTTGATGTATCCAAGCTCTTTGAATCGTTTTAATAAATCGTATGCGATCATTCCACCCTCGCTCGCTGAACGACCTGCCACCCTTCATCATCGTAGGCTTTTATCTTGTATGCATCTTTGCATCTGCCCTCTTGCAGTTCAAACACCACCATCTGTAAAATCGATTTGCACTTATCCGGAACATCAAAGTGCCCAGGAAGTCCCGTTAAAAAGCGTTTTATCGGCACATCCGCCTTCATTCCTATGACATTGTCTCTGCATCCTGTCAGTCCTACATCTGTCACATACCCTGCTCCGTCTACGATACTCAGATCATCCGTCCCTACATGGGTATGAGTGCCTACCTGCACGCTGATATCCTCTTTTAACATCAAAAACATCGCTCTTTTTTCACTGGTTGCTTCGGCATGAAAGTCGATAAAGATATTTTTGATTCCTTCATCTTTCAAAATTGCAACAATTTTTTTTGCAGCCAAAAAGGGATTGTCCACCATGGGCATCGTAAAGTGTCCCATAATGTTGATGATGGCCAATGGCTCCTCGTTAATGTGCACTATTTTATAGCCTCGTCCAGGAACACCTTCAGGGTAGTTGATAGGTCGAAGAAGGGGCATCTCCTCTAAAAGAGCTACAATCTCCTTTTTATCCCAGGTGTGATTACCTCCCGTCATCAGATCGATTCCAGCATTAAAAAGCTCTTTTGCATTTTTGGGAGTGAGACCAAATCCGTGACTTGCGTTTTCATAGTTGGCTATGACAAAATCGAGATTTTCTTTTTTTCGTATATCTTGCAGATATCGTTTTATCATCCTTCTTCCGGGTCTTCCTACAATATCCCCTATAAAACCGATTTTCACACTGTCCTCCAGATCTTTTGTATCAATTTTCTATCGCCTTGCCAAAGCTTTGCCTCAAAGATATCACCTGTCTTTATTGCACCTACTCCCTTTGGCGTTCCACTCATCAATATATCACCCTCTTCCAATCCAAAAATAGCTTCAATATCTTGCAAAAGAAACTCTGGCTTGTAGATCATCAAATCCACACCGCCGCTTTGTACAAGTGTACCGTTTTTAAAAAGCTCTATCCGTAATCCTTCAAAACTTTTGACTGGAACAAAATCACTAAAAAGCGCACTTCCTCTAAATGCTTTCGCCCGCTCCCAAGGAAGCCCTTTTTCTTTGAGTCTGCTTTGCAATGCTCTTTTTGTTAGATCCAATCCTACCCCAACTTTGATAGGATTTCCAATCAAAAAGCAGATCTCTCCTTCATAATGTAGATCTTCTTGATAGTGGATGGTTTCTGTTATAGCACTCTGCGGCTTTAAAAAATAGACCGGCTCTGTTGGCATTTCATTATTAAGCTCTTCGATATGCTCAACATAGTTTCTTCCAACACAGACTATTTTCATTTTAAACCTTCAACAAGCTGATAAAAAAGAGTGAAACAATAACAAATTTTAACGAAACAAAAGCGTTGAAAAATTGCACTCACCCGACAGAACACTTGCGTTGGCATTTTTTAGCTTTTGTGAAGTATCAAAAATTTGTTCTTTTGTTGAACTCATTGAGCTAGCGCCTTTAAATATCTCAATGTCGTATGCAATATATCGTCATCATCTTTGCTTCTTGCTTTGATCGTCTCTTTTTTG
Source organism: Nitratiruptor sp. SB155-2 (assembly GCF_000010325.1). GTDB lineage: Bacteria > Campylobacterota > Campylobacteria > Campylobacterales > Nitratiruptoraceae > Nitratiruptor. The sequence continues at coordinate 1,484,658 of NC_009662.1, forward strand.
TCACCAAAATCAAATGTGATATTTTGGTTGTAGTTTGAGATCTTTTTGATTCCATGTTCCAACGCTAAAAGCTTGATATGGATGAGATCCAAAAAATTTTTTGTATAGCTATCCAGTTTTCCGAAACGATCTTCGATCTCCTCTTGAATCTGGGCTATCTCTTCAGGCTCTTTGACTTGGGCAAGCCGTCTGTATAGCTCGAGTTTGAGTCGATCCTCACGTACCACTTCGCTGGAAATATAGGCATTGACGCTCAGTTTAAGCTCCACTTGGGGTTCCTCTTCGATCTCCCCTTTTGTCAATTTCGTTATCGTCTCTTCAAGCATCTGCAGATAGAGGCTATACCCGATATTTTTGATATGTCCGCTTTGCTGAGCCCCTATGATGTTACCCCCACCTCGAATCTCCAGATCATAATAGGCCAAAGCTGCTCCACTTCCAAGGTAAGAATTGGATTCGAGTGCAATAAGTCGTTTTTTCGCCTCTTCTGTTAGTTTTTGTTTATCCTCTACCAGATAGTAGCAAAATCCCTCTTTTCCGCCTCGTCCTACACGCCCCCGCAACTGATGCAGGTCCGCAATTCCGAATCGATCAGCTCCTTCTACGATGATAGTATTGACATTTGGCATATGAATACCACTTTCCACAATGGAAGTGGAAAGCAAGATGTCATATTCACCCTGGGCAAAGCGAAGAAGCTCTTTTTCCGTTGTTGCCGCCGCTATTTTGGAATGCAGTACAAGAATCTTTTTTCCGGGCAGGAGCTGCTGAAGATCCTCTTTTTTCTCCTCAATGCCTGCGATGGAGTTGTAGATATAAAAGACCTGCCCTCCTCTTCTTAGTTCTCGCAAAATCACTTCTTTGACAAGTTTGTCTTGATACTCTTTCACATAGGTTCGAACAGGCTTTCTGTTTTGAGGCGGTGTTCTAATTTCGCTGAGATCCTTGAGCTGGGAAAGGGCCATATTGAGACTTCTTGGAATCGGCGTTGCACTCATACTCAATAGATGCACATCTTTACTGAAAGCTTTGAGTTTCTCTTTTTGCTTCACGCCAAACTTGTGCTCCTCATCGATAACGACAAGCCCCAAATTTTTAAATTCTGCTCCAAAAAGCGCGTGGGTTCCCACCACAACATCGAACGTTCCCTCTTTCAAGGCTTGCAAGCGCTCTTTTTTCTCTTTGGCAGTGACAAATCGATCGATCTTGGTTACTGAAATGTTAAATGGCTCCAACCGTTTCACAAGACTCTCATAATGCTGGGCCGATAGAAGCGTCGTTGGAACGACCACAGCCGCTTGATAGCCATTTTTCACTATGGCATAGATAGCGTTCATGGCAACTTCTGTCTTACCAAATCCCACATCGCCGCTTAGAAGCATATCCATCACTTTCCCGCTGGAGAGTCTTTGCAAAATCGTATCAATCGCTCTTTTTTGATCCTCGGTATACTCAAATCCGGCGTGGGATTGAAAAAGAGTGATATCTGGCGGTGTGATGATCTTTTTGCCAGGAGTGAGTTCACGCTGCGCAGCGATTTTCACGATGTCAGCAGCAATCTCAAAAAGTCTCTCTTTCACTTTCGCTTTGAGTTTCGCAAAGGATTGGCTGCCAAGTTTATCGACAACCGCTACACTACCGCTATCGGCAATATACCGGCTGAGAACATCGAGGTTTTCCACTGGAACCAAAAGCTTGTCACCTCCAGCATATTCCAGTTCCACAAAATCTCTTTTGGCTCCCAAAATTTCGATCGCTTTGAGTCCTTTGAAAATCCCGATGCCATGCTGCTCATGGACCACATAACTTCCAGGTTGCAACTCATCGATAACGATAGATGGAGGTTTGGCTCTTCTCTTTTTTGGTTTATTGAGCGATAGTATGACCTCATCTGGCCCTTCGATATTCAAAATCGCATCGGTATAGATAAATTCTACCTTCTCAAGCTCTTTGATACTGCTTCTTCTGGCAAACTCCGGTGATTTTACAAGCACTTTGATCTTTTTATTCTGCTTTGTCTGGATGACTCTATTGATATCGAGAACTTCTATCTCGTTATACTCTTTTGCTTCAGGTATGATTGGAAGTGCAAAGAACTGCTCTTTTGGTATGAGTCCTTCATAGCTGTACAGCTCTTCCAGATCAAAGCTTCCACTACGTATCGCCTCTTTTCCTTCAAGCAAAGAAGCCCGCTCGGCCACCCAAAATCCTACACTCAACAGATCCTTGTCAAAAACGTCAAAATCACTCTGTTCAATCACTTCTTGCAAGGCCTCATCTTGGATTAAAAAGGCTGGATAGAGGGTAAAAGCTTCAAGCTCCTCTTTGATACTTTTTTGGGTCTGGGGATCAAAATAGCGGATCGATTCTATCTGTGTATCGAAAAAACTAAGACGGATAGGCTTATCGAAATTTGGTGCGAAGATATCCACGATATCGCCTCGAAAACTGGCTTCTCCCTTGCTCTCTACGATATCCACAAAGGTATATCCCCATTGATAGAGCAGCTCTTTAAGCGATTCAAGCTCAAACTCATCCCCAAACTCTACTCTTTTCCTCGCAAAGTAGCGCTGTACCGGCATCGGCTTGGCAATGGTATGTACAGGGGCTATGAGCATCTTTGGCGTATGGTAGTAATCGTTCAATACCGCAAGCAGCTCATCAAGCTCCTCCTTGAAAACCCGCAGATCGTCACCATACTGGGCTCTAAAATCTGGCAAAATGTAATGATCGATTCCAAGTACTTTTGCCGCACTGCTTGCCTCTTGCGCTTCCTTTTCGTCTGCAACGACCAAGATTTGCGGAATGCTTGATCTTAGATATTCATAGAATCTGGCAGCCATTTTCGGTATATCTCCTCTATAACACTGAACGATCCATACACCAAATATTCTTTATCTTCATCAAATCCCGTAAATTCGCAATACGGAATGGAAAGTTCTTCAAGGCTTTGCTTGAGTCTTTTTTGATCAATCAATCTCGGATGCTCCATCGGTACAATCTCAACCGATTCGATCTTTGGTTGTAAAATGGATAAAATCTTCTCATACTCTTTATCTTCGAAGCTGTTATAGACCAAAACCACCTTTTTGTCAAGAGCTTGGAGGATGGCTCTGGCCGAAAGGGGATTGTGCCCTACATCCAAAATGATATTGCCACGCTTTTCGAACCGTCCCGGCATTCGATACGACACCGCTTTTTGTACATCTGGATCAAACCCCAAAAATTTTGCAGCAGCTTGGGCTAGCATGAGATTTTGAGAAAAAAAGGATGGAATGTTTTCACAAGCTTTTTGACAAGCCTCCTCATCGGCTAAATTTTCGACCCTTCGATACCGAATACCAAGCTCGTCTGCTGTTTGATAGACTTCATCATGCAGCTGTTTTGCAAAAATTGCCTCTTCTTGCACAGCTTTGAGCTTCGTTGCGGCAATGGATTGGATCGTATCACCCAAAAAGGCTTGATGGTCATAATCGATAGGAGTTACAAGGGTTAAACAATTTTCAAAAACGCTCGTTGCATCATACTCTCCCCCAAGTCCTGCTTCCATAACCACATAATCACACTCTTCAAAAGCAAAAGCAGCCAAAAGGGTGGTATATTCGAAGTAGGAAAGTTCTCTCGCCATTTTTTTCGGAATTAGAGACTGCACTTTTTGATGGACTGATTCCAGTGTCTCATCACTGATAAATTTACCATCGATCCATATACGCTCATGAAAATGAAGAATGTGTGGTGATGTATAATGGCCCACTTTTTTTCCAGATTCTTTGAGCATACCAGCAAGAAATCTACCCGTAGTCCCTTTCCCATTGGTCCCGATGATATGAATGATTGGGGGAAGATGCAAAGAGCCTTGGAGATATTCATATACTCTTTGCATCCTCGATGGATCAAATTTTGTATAGTAAAGCGGTTTTTGGTTCAAAAAGGTATGAACACTCACCTGCTTCCCAGATAGGCTAGTCGGGATATAATGGCATCGAGAGCTTTTGCAGAGGCCTCTTTGATAGCCACATAGCGTAAATTATCGGTAATTACCGAGTTTGGTTCGATTGGAAAATCGTAGACTCCTGTTGCTTTGATATGCCTCGTTTGGCCACTTTTATCGGTGATATCCGTTTTTAAAAGCACTTTTGTTCTATAGTAGATCACATAGCCGTTTTCATCATATTGAAGTGGTGTGAAGGAAACAGATGCGATGGCCACTCGCATAATCGTATCGGCACTGTTTTTAGCAACGAGACTACCTGAAAGACGCTTGAGTATCGCTTCATTCACCGCATCTTTGACTAAAACCGCGTTTTCTGGATCTCTCAAATAGACCGAAACTTGCGTATAGATTTTTTGGCCAAGCACCCTTTTCGTATAGTGGCTTGCTGGCTTGTAACCGCATCCGGTAAAAAAGAGTATCACTGCAAGCCATAGAAACTTTCGCACATCTACCCTTTCACTACGATATTGACAAGACGTCCGGGTACTACGATCTCTTTGACGATGGTTTTGCCATCGATCCATTTTTTGGCGATCTCTTTCGCTTTGGCCAAAATCTCCTCTTTGCTTGCATCTTTTGGCACTTCGATCTCCGCTCTTCTTTTTCCATTAACGGTAACAGCCAACGTTACGCTATCTTCTTCAAGGGCAGCCGGATCGAGTTGCAATCTAGTAAAATTGTTTCTTTCAAAGAGATTGTGACTGATTTCCCAACAGGTATGTGGAATAATCGGCTCTAAGATATTTGTTAAAACCCAGTACCCTTCTGTCCAGATATCCGGGTTGTTTTGGCCATTCAATGCATTGAGCGCTTCCATAGATGCGGCAATCAACGTATTGAAAGAAAAACTTTTGGTATAGACATCTGTTGATTTTTGAAGGGCTTCGTACACCTTTTTCCTTGCCTCTTTCTCCTCTTTCGACAGACTCTTTTGATCAATTTTAGGCAAACTCTTCGTTTTATAGGCATTTTGGCTTCGCTCAAAAAACCGTTTGATAAAACGGTAAGCCCCTTCAACCGCACTGTCACTCCACTCTAACTCTTTTGCTGGAGGAGCGGCAAAGAGGATAAAAAGCCTTGCGGTATCTGCTCCAAACTTTGCTACGATTTCATCGGGATCGACGGTATTGCCTTTGGATTTGCTCATCTTGGCGCCATCTTTGAGCACCATCCCCTGTGTAAGTAATCTTTTAAACGGCTCATCAAGATTGACATAGCCCAAATCTCGTAACACTTTTGTAAAAAATCGTGCATACAATAGATGCAGTATCGCATGCTCGATTCCGCCGATATATTGATCCACCGGCATCCAGTAGTCTGTATCTTCTTTTCGAAAAGGCACCTCTTCCCAATATTTTCTTGGAGTCGTATAGCGCAAGAAATACCAGCTTGATTCTACAAAGGTATCGAGGGTATCTGTTTCTCTTTCAGCCTCACCACCACACTTTGGACACGTTGTCTTTTTCCAAGTAGGGTGAAGTTCGAGTGGATTGCCTTCACCGGTAATTTCCACATCCTCAGGCAATGTTACTGGAAGGTTCTCCTTTTTCTCTGGTACAATTCCACACTTTGGACATTTGATTAATGGAATCGGCGTACCCCAATATCGCTGACGAGAAACGAGCCAATCTTTGAGTTTGTAGTTGACAGAACGCTTTCCTATCCCATTTTCTTCAAAATATTCGATAATTTTTTGTTTCGCCTCACTACTCTCAAAACCACTAAACTCTCCACTATCAAACAAGATACCAGGCTCTGTATAGGCTTTTGTGGTATCGAGCTCCCCTTCTTTTGGTTTGATGATATATTTTATCGGCAGATTGTATTTGTGAGCAAACTCGAAATCTCTCTCATCGTGAGCCGGTACAGCCATCACCGCACCGCTTCCGTATTCAGCCAAAACAAAGTTTGCCACCCAGACAGGAATCTTTTGTTTCGTAAGTGGATGGATCACATACAGATCCAAAAAGAGTCCCTCTTTTTCTGCCTGCTGGCGGGTTCTTGCGTTTTGATTTTGCATCGTACAAATTTTTTGTACCGCTTCGTCACTAAGCTGTTTTGTCTCAATCAGATGTTTCACAACGGGATGCTCTGGTGCAAGAGCCGTATAGGTTACCCCATAGATGGTATCGGGTCGTGTGGTAAAAACTTCAAATCCATCTATTCCAGCTTTTTTTGCCGATGTTTCGTCAAAATGGAGGCGAAATTCAAGTCCTTCGCTTCGACCTATCCAGTTACGCTGCATAGCGATAACTTGGTTCGGCCAGTTTCCTTCCAGTTTTTTGAGATCTTCCAGCAGCTCTTGGGCATAATCTGTGATTTTCAAAAAGTACTGCTCGATCTCTTTTTGTACCACTTCCGTATCACAGCGCCAACATCGCCCCTCGATTACTTGTTCATTGGCGAGTACCGTCTTGTCGTGGGGGCACCAGTTGACTGCAGCCTTTTTTCGATATAAAAGTCCTCTGTTCCACATATCGATGATGAAGCTTTGCTCCCATTTGCTATAGAGTGGATCGCAGGTAGCGAACTCTCTGTCATGGGAAAAACTGAGTCCCAAAGCATCCAGCTCTTTTCGCATATAGTCGATATTTTCATA